>DASXFW010000397.1:0-32071 GCA_036489395.1 Acetobacteraceae bacterium
GGCCACGCGGCCTCGCAATGACAGGAAGGCACTGCGGGGCTCGCAATGACAGGAAGGCACTGCGGGGCTCGCAATGACAGGAAGGCACTGCGGGGCTCGCAATGACAGGAAGGCACTGCGGGGCTCGCAATGACAGGAAGGCGTTGCGGGCCTCGCAATGACAGGTTGTGCTTTATCCGGCGAGTGGGGAACACGCCATCGTCAGCCACTCCCGCGCATCGGCTTCCAGCAGCGGCCCCACTTCCGCCAGCACCCGCGCATGATACGCATCGAGCCACGCACGCTCCGCCGCCGTCAGCATCGACGCATCGATCAGCCGCGTATCGAACGGCGCCAGTGTCAGAGTCTCGAACCTCAGGAACGGTTTGCTGGCGCCGGGCAGATCCGCGGGCTGCACCAGCAGCAGGTTCTCCAGCCGGACGCCGTAACGATCGGGCAAGTACAGGCCCGGCTCGTTCGACAGGATCATCCCCGCGGCGATCGGCACGGGGCGCGCCAGACGCGACAAGGAGACCGGCCCCTCATGCACCGACAGATAGCTGCCGACGCCATGACCGGTCCCGTGATCGTAATCCAGCCCCGCCGCCCATAGCGCCCGCCGGGCGAACGCGTCCAGATGCGCGCCGCCGACGCCCGTCGGAAACACCAGCGTGGCGATGGCGATATGCCCCTGCATCACCCGCGTCACGCGCTGGCGCACTTCGCCGGGCGCCGCATCGGGGCCGGTCCATATCGTGCGGGTGATGTCGGTCGTGCCATCCGGGTACTGCGCGCCGGAATCGATGAGATAGACCTCGTTCGGCTTGATCGGCCGGTTGCTCTCCGGCGTCACGCGATAGTGGATGATCGCGCCGTGTTCGCCCGCGCCGGAGATCGCCGGGAAGCTCTCGCCGCGGAAGCCCTCCTCCTGCTGGCGTAGCGCCAACAGCCGGGACGCGGCGGACATCTCTGTCTCGCCGCCGCCTGGCGCGTTCTCCGATAGCCAATGCAGGAACCGGCACACCGCCACCGCATCCCGCGCATGCGCGTTGCGCGCCCCTCGCTGCTCCACCTCGTTCTTGCACGCCTTGGGCAGCAAGCAGGGATCGGCGCCGGCTACCACCGTCGCGCCGGCGTCGCGCAGCCGCTGGGCGAACCACACCGGCGAGCCGGACGGATCCACCCGCACGCGCTTGCCGGACAGCTTCGCCAGAGCTGGGGCCAGCGCGTCGCGTCCGGCGATGGACACCGCATTGCCCAGCCAGGCGCGCGTCGCCTCCGGCAGCTTGGCTGGGTCCATGAACAACTCGACGCCGCCGTCGGCGTGCAGTAGGACGAAGCCGAGCGCGAACGGCGTGAACGGCACGTCGCCGCCGCGAATGTTCAGCAGCCAGGCGATCGAGGCCGGATCGGTCACCACCACGGCGTCCTGTTTGGCGTCGGCCAGCGCCTTGCCGATCTCCGCCCGCTTCTCGTCGGCCGAGCGCCCGGCGAAGCGCAGCGCATGCGGACGTGCCGGGACCAGCGGCGGCGGCGGCCGGTCGGTCCACACCGCATCGATGGGGTTGCGCTCCACCGGCTGCATGGCGATGCCGGCATCGACGTAGCGGGCCAGGCCCTCCTCGGCGAAGAGCATCGGGTCGTAGCCGATGCGCGCGCCGGGCTTGGCGTTGGCGGCCAGCCAGGCGGGCGGCGGGTCGTCGGTCACGTGCCGGCGTTCCCACAGGGCGGGGTCGGTCTGGGCGGCGAGCTGCAGTACGTAGCGTCCGTCGGTGAACGCCGCGGCGCGGTCTGCCAGCACGATGGCGAGGCCAGCACTGCCGGTGAAGCCGGTCAGCCATGCAAGCCGCTCGGCCGAGGCTGGCACATATTCGCCAAGATGCTCGTCTGCGCGGGGCACGATGAAGCCGTCCAGCTTCTGTCGGGCCAGTTCGTCTCGCAGCGCCGATAGATGAGAACCACTCATTCGGATTACCTTTCAAAGCTGCGGCTGAGTTCGATTTGGACAGAGAATCTGACCCATGCGGTGCATGCAGGTCTGTCTGAGCAAATGAACAATTTTCCACGTGCCGGTGAAGGCGTATGTTGCATCGCACAACGACCGGGAGCGCCCCGCCGTGACGACGCCGCGCCGGACCCGGCCGATCAGTTTGGATTGAGGCCCATGAGCGCTCCGCTTGCCAAGGACCAGTTCGCCTTCGAGCTGCCGAACCTGACCTACGTTGACTCGCACCTGGAAGACCCGGTGCTGCCGCCGCTCTTCGAGACCGAGAAGCCGCATGGCGTTCGCCGATGGCTGGCTGGCTTCCGCGCCTGGCGCGAGAACCGGGCCGCACTGGCGGAAATGGACATGATGAGCGATCGGGAGCTGGCCGATATCGGCCTGACCCGTTCCGACCTGCCGCGCGTGTTCAACGACAACTTCAACGGCGACCTGCGCCAGCGCGACGCCGCCTGACCGACGCCTCCCGCGGAGCCTGATGGTAACGGGCGGGCCTGACATTCAGGCTCGCCCGTCTGCGTTTCGGCGCAGGATCAGCGTAACCCAGGGGCCCTCGGCGAGGATGCGCTCCAGCCGCAGGCCCTGGCTGCGATGGGCGTTCGCCACCCAGCGGGCCTGCGTGGCCAGCAGCCCGGACAGGATCGCCGTGCCGCCGGGCGCGAGATGGGCGGCAAGGTGCGGGGCCATCGCCACCAGCGGCCGGGCCAGGATGTTCGCCAGCACCAGATCGTAGGGTGCGCCGGTGCGCACCGCACGGTTCTGCCACCCATTGCCCAGAAGCGGCCGAATCAGGTGCCCCACCCGGTTGAGCGCGGCGTTCTGCTGTGCGACGCGCACCGACCACGGCTCGATGTCGGTCGCCAGAACGCGCCGGTGCAGCAGTCGCGCGGCGGCCATCGCCAGGATGCCGGAGCCGGTGCCCAGGTCCAGGATTCGCCGCGGTCGCCGGTACGCCACGCATTCCAGCGCGCGCAGGCAGCCGCGTGTGGAACCGTGTTCGCCCGAACCGAACGCCAGCCCGGCGTCCAGCGTCAGGGTGATGCGTCCGGGTGCGGGCGGCCCGGGCAGGTGGGTGCCGCGTATCGCGAAACGCCGGCCGATAAGTTGCTCCGGGAAGGACGCATTGGTGCGGGCCAGCCAGCCCTCGGCTGGGGTGTGGAACCGCTGCACCTGGGCCGCAATGCCGGTGACGCTTTCGGCCAGGGCCAGCGCGGCGGCGAGTTCGGCCTCGCCCGTGCCGATTTCCTTCACCCCCTCGACGCGCCAGGTGTCGCCGGTGGGGTCGCGGAAGAAGCCCACCGTGGCGCAGGCGGCCCCGAGCGCTGCCTCGTACGCGGGGGTGGCCGCTTCGGGGACGGTGACGGCGATCGTCTCAAGCTGGGTGGCGTGGCGGCGCATGGGGGGATTGTACACGGTCGGGGCAGGGGTTCATCGGGGCGGGGCGCTTATCAAGCACAGAAGTTCTTACGGATGCTTTGCCTGAACCGCACAAGGCCGAGGCGATCGGGCGGCCGCCACCCATGGCCGCGTCGCGTTTGGGAGAGCGCCTGCGGCCCAGGAAACGGTCTTGCGGCCAGAGGGTGATCCACAACCTCCGGCCGCGGTGTTGGTCGATCTGCGGTATGCATCGCAGATGCGATTGGTCGTCGTTACCGATGTCCTCGTTGCCGGCATACGTAGCCCCGCCGGAGCGTCCGCGGCGCTTCTGGTCTTGCTCCTGAAGCGGCGGGCCACCCTGTTACTGAGCGTGACTTTGGCATTCGAGTACGTGTCGGCATGCCTCCGTGCAGAACACCTCCTGGCCGCAAAGGCGAACGAGGCTGACGTGCGGGAGCTGATTGACGCCATCATCGACGTGGTCGAGCCGATCGAGGTACACTAACATGATCGCGTTGCGCGCATCGGGTCAGTTGCGGGGCTTGCAGGGCGATTGCATCTGGCGAATGCCAGTGAAGAACAGTGGCCGGGCTTGCCGCCTTGGCCGCGAAGCCCGTGCGGTCCGTTTCGGCTTTGATTTTCAACACGGAGTCAGCCAGCGGCCGGGGCCGCACCGCCATGGCTGAAAATGGTCCTGCGGGGCACGGGTATAGCGGCGCGGGCCGGCCACCGCCGAGTTATTTTCATAGGAGGAAGATCGAGGGCCACGGAGTGCCACGGAGCGGCTTTCCCGATGGCACACGTTGCAGCAAACGCCCAAACAACAATAGAATACTTTGCATTCCACGGCTATGCACGCTGCCGTACGCGGGCACGGTAGCTCCGTGGCGCTCCGCGGTCCTCGATCTTCCTCCGTGTTACTCACCAGCCGGCAAGTAGGGCGACACTGCCCACAGTGTCATGACCGGGCTTGGCCCGTTCACCCACGTCTTTCCTTCGTGTTGCACGGCAAAGTCGTGGGTGGCCGGCCTTAGCTTGTCCTCGGGCGCGCCTTTGGCGCGACCCGTGGGCCGGCCATGACACATTACTAATCGTCGCCCAACTTGCCGACTGCTGAGTAAGAATCAAAGCCGAAACGGCCCGCACAAACTTCGCGGCCAAAGCCGCGATCCCCGCCGCTGCTCTCCGCTGGCCAAATCCAGTCGCCCCGGGATGGCGGCACTTCTCCTTGCCTCGGCCGGTGCTCTATCTTGTGCACCGCAGCAGCAAGCATGGAGACGCGCGCATGAGCCTCAAGGGAAAGACCGCCGTGGTGACCGGCTCCACCAGCGGCATCGGGCTCGGCATCGCGCGAGCGCTCGCGGCGGAGGGTGCCGACATCATGCTGAACGGCTTCGGCGACGCGGCGCAGATCGAGGCGCTGCGCGCGTCGCTGACGGCAGAGCATGGCGTGCGTGTCGCGTACAGCGCGGCCGACATGAGCAAGCCGGACCAGATTGCCGGCATGATCGCGGAGACGGCGAAGACGCTCGGCGGGCCGGACATCCTGGTGAGCAACGCCGGCATCCAGCACGTCGCCAGCATCGAGGATTTCCCAGACGACCGCTGGCACGCGATCATCGCGATCAACCTGTCCGCGGTGTTCTTCGCGATGAAGGCCGCGATCCCGGGGATGAAGGCGAAGGGCTGGGGGCGGATCATCAACATCGCTTCCGCGCATGGCCTGGTCGCGAGCGGCCAGAAAATCGCTTATGTCGCGGCGAAGCACGGCGTGGTCGGCGCGACCAAGGTGGCGGCGATCGAGCTCGCCAACTCCGGCATCACGGTCAACGCGATCTGCCCCGGCTGGGTGCTGACCCCGCTGGTGGAGCGCCAGTTGGAGGCGCGCGCGAAGGCCGAGGGCATCTCGGTCGAGCAAGCGTCGGATGCATTCCTGGCAGAGAAGCAGCCGATGCGGCAGTTCTCCACGCCCGAGGGGATCGGCGGGCTGGCGGTGTTCCTGTGCTCCGACGCGGCGGCGACGATCACCGGCGTGCCGCTGTCGATCGATGGCGGCTGGGTCGCGCAATAGGTCACGGGTCGAACACGGGCGCCGCGATGTTGCGTCGCGTGGCCAGTATATTGCCGTAATCCACCGCGAGGCGCCGGCCGGGCCGTAGCAGCGCCAGCAGTTCGGTGCTGGGAAAGCGCGCGGCATCCGGCGTGTCGAACCACGGACGAATGAGATAGCAGCGGTAGCCGATTGCCTCGAAATGGCTGCGGATGTGCAGGTCCGCGTCCGGATCGATCCCTTCCAGCGTATGGTTGACCTCGAACACCACGCTCTCCGGCCGCACGTCAGGGAAGAACGACGCCCCACCGGCGATGACCTGTCGCTCGAAGCCCTCGACATCGATCTTGACCATTCGGACATGTTCCAACCGCCAGGCGTCGTGCAGCGCGTCGAGCGTCGTCATCGCAACCGGCACACTGCGGTCCGCCGGAACGATGAGCGACGAGAGCCCCTCGTCGGTGTCGCTGATATGCAGCGTCGCAGTGCCCTCGGCATCTCCGAGCGCACAGTGGATGGCGAACAAGTTCGCGGCGCGGTTGCCGAGCACGTTGGCCAGCAGCACATGAAAGGTCTGCGGGTTGGCTTCGAAGGCAACCACGCGGCCGCGGCGCCCGACCTGTTGCCAGGCGAGCAATGCGTAATAGCCGACATGGCTGCCGATATCGATGAAGGTGTCGCCAGGTTGCAGCGTGTCGGTCAGTACCGCGACGAGCGGCGGGTCGTAGAGCGCACCGCCCGACAGGACGCCGTGCAGGAACCGCTGCGTCGGGAGCCGCCGGTCGAGGCCGATCATGACGTCACGCCCCAACCTGCTCGCCTGTCCGAAGCGCAGCCGATGCCAGGTCAGTGCCGCCTTCATCCGCCTCGCTCCTGGTTTCGGCGTCCGCTGTGGCCACGGATGCGCCGGGCAGTGTAGAAGCATTCAGCCGAACCTGCCCTGCCTGCCGAGTATCAACGCATGTCCGAATCCGACCGCTTTGCTGAAATGATGAACAAGTCCGCCGATCTGAAGCGGCGGATCGCCACTGAACTCGCAACGGCGGTGCTGGGTGTCGTCGATGCGTGCGAGACCAGCATCCGCGGCGGCGGCAAGCTGATCTTTTGCGGCAATGGCGGGTCCGCCGCCGACAGCCAGCACCTCGCGACCGAGCTGCTGATCCGCCTGCGCGGGTCGGTGGAGCGCGATTCCTGGCCGGCGCTGGCGCTGACGCTGGATCCGGCGATGCTGACCGCCGCGGGCAACGACTACGGCTATGAACGGGTGTTCGAGCGCCCATTGCGCGGCCTCGGCCGCCGCGGCGACGTGTTGTTCGGCATCACCACGTCGGGGCGGTCGCCGAACGTGGCGCGCGCGCTGACCGCGGCGCGCGAAATGGGCATCGTCACGGTTGGCCTACTGGGCGGGGCGGGGGAGCCGGCACGCAGCCTGTGCGACCACGTGCTGCTGGTGCCCGACAACGAGACGGCGCGCATCCAGGAGTGTCATATCGCGCTCGGCCACGCGGTGCTGGAGCTGCTGGAAGACCGCCTGGTCGCGCGGCCCATCGCTTGAGCGTTCTGGTCACCGGCGTCGCGGGGTTCATCGGCTATCACGTCGCCGAGGCTTTGCTGGCGCGCGGCGAGGCGGTGATCGGCGTCGATAATATCAACACGTATTACGACGTGCGGCTGAAGCAGGCGCGGCTGGATCGGCTGGCGTCGCATGCGGGGTTCGCGTTCCATCGGCTGGACATTGCCGATCGCGCGGCGATGGAGGCGCTGGCCGCGGCGCATCTGGACATCGGCACGATCGTGCATCTGGCCGCGCAGGCCGGCGTGCGTTATTCGCTGGAGGATCCGCACGCGTACGTGCATTCCAATGTGATGGGGCATTTGGTGGTGCTGGAGATCGCGCGGCATCTGCCGGCGCTGCGGCACCTGGTTTATGCGAGCACGTCGTCGGTGTACGGCGCGAACCAGGCGCTGCCGTTTCGCGAGACGGATCGCGTCGATACGCCGCTGTCGCTGTATGCCGCGACGAAGCGGGCCGACGAGCTGATGGGCCATGCGTATGCGCATTTGTTCGGGCTGCCGCAGACCGGGCTGCGGTTCTTCACCGTGTACGGTCCGTGGGGCCGGCCGGACATGGCGTATTATAGTTTTGCGCGCGCGATTGCCGCGGGGGAGCCGATCACGCTGTACGACGGCGGGCGGTTGAAGCGCGACTTCACTTACATCGACGATATCGTTGCCGGGGTGGTCGGGTGCGTGGACCGGCCGCCATCGGGCGAGACGCCGCCTGTGCGCGTGCTGAATATCGGCAACAACCGGGCGGAGGAAGTGCGCACGCTGGTGGCGCTGCTGGAGCATGAGCTGGGGCGGAAGGCGGTGGTGCGCACGGGGCCGCGGCCGGCGGCGGATGTGGAGGAGACGTTTGCCTCGGTCGATGCGATCGGCGCGCTGACGGGATTTGCGCCGCGCACGTCGCTGGCGGAGGGAGTCGCGAAGTTCGCTGTGTGGTTTCGCGGGTGGAATGGGATGTGATTCCCCACTCCCCCCCCTGTCATTGCGAGGCCGCTTGGCCGAAGCAATCTCGGTCGTGATAAGCCGCCAGCGGCTTGCCATGACCGAGATTGCTTCGGCCAAGTGGCCTCGCAATGACAATAGAGGGGGGTGGGCGTCAGTAACTTCGCGGCAGGCCCAGCACGTGTTCCGCAATATATGACAGAATCAAATTCGTGCTGATCGGCGCGACCTGATACAGCCGCGTCTCGCGGAACTTGCGTTCGATGTCGTATTCCTCGGCGAAGCCGAAGCCGCCATGCGTCTGGATGCATGCCTCGCCAGCCGCCCATGACGCTTCCGCCGCGAGCATCTTCGCCATGTTGGCTTCCTCGCCCGGCGTCATGCCCGCTTCGAACTTCGCGCAACCCTCGCGCACCATCAGCTCCGCCGCGCGCATCTGCGCGTAAGCTTTCGCCAGCGGGAACTGGATGCCCTGGTTCTGCCCGATCGGCCGGCCGAACACGTGGCGTTCGCGCGCATAGTCGGCGGCCTTCTTCAGGAACCACTTCGCGTCGCCGATGCATTCCGCGGCGATCAGCAGCCGTTCCGCGTTCATGCCGTCCAGGATGTAGCGGAAGCCGCGACCTTCCTGGCCGACCAGGTTCTCGGCCGGAACGATCATGTTGTCGAAGAATATCTCGGTCGAGTTATGGTTCATCATGGTGCGGATCGGCCGGATTTCCATCCCCTTGCCGATGCTCGCCTGCATATCGACGATGAACGTCGAGAGCCCGTCGGTGCGCTTTGCCGCCTGGTCGCGCGGCGTGGTGCGCGCCAGCAGCAGCATCAAATCCGAGTGCTCCGCCCGGCTGGTCCACACCTTCTGGCCGTTCACCACGTACTGGTCGCCCTCGCGCTTCGCGAACGTGCGCAGCGACGTGGTGTCGGTGCCGCTGGTCGGCTCGGTGACGCCGAACGCCTGCAGGCGCAGCTCGCCGGTGGCGATCTTCGGCAGGTATTGCTGCTTCTGTGCGTCGGACCCGTGCCGCAGGATGGTGCCCATGATGTACATCTGCGCGTGGCAGGCGGCGCCGTTGCAGCCCTCGGCCTGCACGGTCTCCAGGATCGCCGCGGCGGCGGACAGGGTCAGGCCGGCGCCGCCGTATTCCTCTGGGATCAGCGCGGCGAGGTAGCCGGCCTCGGTCAGCGCGCGCACGAACTCGGTGGGGTAGCCGCGCACCTGGTCCAGCTTGCGCCAGTATTCGCCGGGGTAGCGGGCGCAGAGCTTGGCAACCTCGACGCGGATTTCGGCGTGCGGGTCAGAGAAGGCTTGTGTCTGCTGGTCCATCGGGGCCTCCGCTGGGTGGTGCGCCACGCTTAGGCTGCGGCGTGCGGGGGTGCAACGGGACGGGGCGGTCATGGGGTACGGCGACATTCGGCCGCCGCGCACGGTATGCTGCGTCCATGAAGCCCGTCGCGCACTTGTTCGTCGGCGGGCTCGTGGTGATGGCGGTCCAAACCCTCGCCAAGGCGCTGCACGGTGTCGAGCAGCGGCGCGGCGGGTGGGTCGTCTTGCATGCCCGTATGCTACCCCGACTGCCGCCACTTCCGCGCATTCAGCCGCTTCAGCGCCGAGTAATATCGCGCGTTCGCGTCCCCCTCCGGCATCTCGCCCCGCCGCAGCAGATACTGAATATGCCCGATCAGCACCGACGCAATGGCGTGGATCGTCTCGTGCCGGTCCAGCCCCTGCGCCATGAGCTGCCGCGCCCGTTCCTTCACTGGGGTTTCATCGCCCGCCGCGATCTGGTTCTCCACCGCCACGTGCATGCCCGCATGCGCGGCGGGACTGGGCGTGTCGAGGTCCTCGCCTTCGTGGTAGTCAGCGACCAGCGCGATCCGCTCGCTCTCGTCCAGCGCGAGCCATTCGGCGGGATCGGGCGGGAAGAAAGGGTCGTAGCGGTCGATCGCCATGTGCGGCCTCCTGCGACTGACCGGCCGAGATTGCTTCGCCGCGTCGCGGCTCGCAATGACAGAACGTCAGTCCGCCGCCGCCAGCACCGGGGCGCCTTGCTCCGCGCCGACATAGGCCCGCACCGCCTCGCCGAACGCCTCGAAGATGCGGCGCGACACCGGATCGGTCGGCCAGTCGTATTCCGGATGCCACTGCATGCCGACCGCGAAGCCCAGCACCGGCCCGGTCGGCGTCGCGACCACCCGCACCGCCTCGATCGTGCCGTCCGGGGCGGTGCCCTCGATCACAAGGCCGGGCGCCAGCCGGTCCACGCCCTGGTTGTGCAGCGAGTTCACCGCGATTTCCGTGGTGCCGGCCAGCCGGTGCAGCCAGCCGCCGGGGGTGATGCGAATCGTGTGCGCCTTGCCCTGCCGCACCTTCACCGATGCCTGCATCGGCGTGGAGTGGTCGATTCGGTCCGGCAGATCCTGCAGCCGCTGGTGCAGGGAGCCGCCCATCGCGACGTTCAGCTCCTGGAAGCCGCGGCAGATCGCCAGCAGCGGCACGCCGCGCACCACGGCGGCACGGATCAGCGGCAGCGTGGTGCCGTCGCGGTTCAGGTCCTCCCACGTGCCCTCGGCATGTGGCGGGCCATCGTAATAGCTGGGATGCACGTTGGATCGGCTGCCGGTCAGGATAATGCCGTCCAGCCGCTCCAGCAGCGTTTCGTGGTCGCAGGCGGGGCCATTGGCCGGGAGCAACACCGGGACGCCGCGGACGATTTCGTCAGTCGCGCGCACATACGTGTTTGAGGCAGCATGGTTCGGCATCCCGAAGGCGCCGAACTGCTTGGTGCAGCAGCTTATGCCGATCAGCGGCTTGACGATTCGACCGGACCTCATGCCGAGTCGGATAGTCGGCGATCTTGACAGAAAAATGAAGCGTTTCCATGCGATGGCCGGCATGCCCCCAGCGCGGGCACGGAATCACCCCCCGCCGCCGACGCCACCTTGCTGCGGATCGACGAATTCGAACAACTTAGGGTTGAGACTGACGCCCGTCTCCACATTATACAGCGTGACGTGCGTGGCTCGGCGCTGGGCGTCCACCACCGTCCACTGCCGCAAAGCCAGTGGGTTTTCGCTGAATACCAACGTCAGGCTGCCGTCGCCGGGAGACGCGGTTCGCACCACTGTCAGTTGTATCTGTCCCGGCAGGCGCCGGATGCCAGTGACTGTTATCCCGCCCGACAAGCTCACGTGGTCAGCGAGCAGAATGCCGAGCGGGGTCCGAGAGAGGGGAATCTCGCTGACCTGCTTGATCGAGCGATCCTCGAATATAAGCTGCCCGTAGCCGGTGACCAACAGATACGGGTTGGGCGGGTCGTACTGGAAGCGCAGGTGGCCCGGCCGTTCGAGCCACGCGGTACCCTGGCTGAGTTGCCCGTCCGGCGCGACCTGAAGGAAATGCGCCTGCAGGGTACGGATGCCATTCAGGTAGGCCTCGACCCGAGCAATGTCCGCAGCGTCCTGCGGCGGCGGCTGTAGCGCCGGCTGCGCGAGCGCAGCCGGCGCAGCAAGGAGGGCAGGGAGGGCAGCGAAGTGGAGGAGGAGAGCGCGGCGTTGCATGCGCGGGGATGTGGCATCCCGAAGGGCGGTTGCCAAGGCGGGCGCGGCCGGGGCAGGCCGGGGCGATCGGGCCGAGCACCGTACGCCCCTGCGCGGCTGTCGGCGCTCCAGGTTCGACACTGAGCACCACAAAGGCGCAGAGAGTTGCAGAAGGAAGTATGATCGCAACCCAGATGTGCGGTGGCACCCTCACGTGCCACGGACCGAATGCCGAAATTCCTGTTCCCTGAAACTCCGTGCGTTCTTTGTGGAACTTTGTGTTAACCTGTAGCGCCGCATTTCACCCCAACCTGACCGTCCATGAGCACCGCCCCGTCCAATCCTTGCCACCCCTACCTCCTCCCCGCTAAGCGCCGCCGTATGCAAACCCTGCTGTTCCGTCTCGCCACCCACCTGCCGTCACCCGCCCGCACCCTGGTCACCGACCAGCGCATTGCGCTGTTGGTGCAGTTCATGATGTTCGGCACGGTCGGCTGCTGCGGCTTCATGCTGGATACCGCGACGGTGTATGGGCTGCGCGGCAGGCTCGGCCTCTATGGCGCCGGCCTCGTGTCCTATTTCATCGCCGCCACCGGCACCTGGCTGCTCAATCGGAGCTGGACGTTTCGCGGCCAGGGCAGCGGGCCGGCGCATCACCAATGGGGCCGCTTCCTTGGCGCCAATACGCTCGGCTTTGCCCTGAACCGCGGCACCTATGCGGCGCTGGTCACCTTCGTGCCGCTGTGCGCGGCGCAGCCGGTGTTCGCAACGTTTGCCGGCGCGGTCGCTGGCATGTTCGTCAATTTCAACATGTCACGTACGCTTGTATTCCGATGAATGCGCGCGCATTCAATTGCCGGAATGTTCCAGGAACCATAGGCACACACTAGTATTTCTTGTAAGTACTTACCGCAGACCGCGGTGCCATTAACGAATCAGTCAGAATCACCCCCGCATAACGCACGCGAACCACGAGATGGACCGCACACCGGTTCGGAGGATTCGCCGTGATAGACTTCAATCCGCGGGACGCGGTGATCGAGCGTATGCCGCTCATCGCAATCAGCGTGCCGCTGCAGCCGCAATCGCACGCGTATCTTCTGCCCAATGTCGATACATCGCCGATCGCCGGTCTGGAGGCGGTCGCGAAGCGCGCCATCGATATCCTGGTCGCCGGCCTGCTGCTGTTGGTGCTTGCTCTGCCGATGTGCCTGATGGCCGTGGTGATCAAGCTGGATAGCCCGGGTCCCGTCCTGTTTCGTCAGCGCCGCATCGGCAAGGATAACCGCCCGTTCGATTTGCTCAAATTCCGCACGATGTACCATCACCAACCAGAGTGCGGGCGGCTGCGCCAGACCACGCGGCGCGACAGGCGCGTGACGCGCGTCGGTGTTCTGCTGCGCCATCTGTCGGTGGATGAGCTGCCGCAACTGCTGCATGTACTCGGCGGGCAGATGTCGCTGGTGGGTCCGCGCCCGCACGCGCCTGGAAGTTGCGCGGGCGGCACGCCGTTCGAGCAAATCAGCGATTGGTACCCGCTGCGGCACAGCGTGCGGCCGGGGATGACCGGCCTCGCCCAGGTACGCGGCTGGCGCGGCGAAACCGACACGCGGGACAAGCTGATCATGCGTCTGGCCAGCGATCTCGAGTACATCGAATCGTGGCGGCTGAGTCTGGACTTCATCATTCTTGTGCGCACCGTGGGTGCGGTGCTGCGCATGCGCAATGCGTACTGAGGGCGTAACCATGTCCGACACCATTCAGCAATTGACCGGCGCTGCAACGCTGCCTCGCCACACTGCGGCATGGAGCGTCGAAGCCACGTCACGGCCATTGCCGCAAACGCTTGTGCCGGCGCCGCGGATCGCGGTGCTGATTCCGTGCCGTAACGAAGAATCCACCATCGCGCAGGTCATCGACGAGTTTCATGCCGCGCTCGCCAATGCGATTATCTATGTGTATGACAACAACTCGAACGATCGCACCTGCCTGGAGGCGCGCGCCGCCGGCGCCGTGGTCCGGCATGAGCCGCGGCAGGGCAAAGGCCACGTCGTGCGTCGCATGTTCGCCGACGTGGAGGCGGACTTCTTCATCCTCGTGGATGGCGACGCCACGTACGATGCCAGCGCCGCCCCAACGATGCTGCGGCTGCTGCAGGACCATCAGCTCGACATGGTGACGGCGGCGCGGGTGACCGCGGAGGACAAGGCGTACCGGCGTGGCCATCGTTTCGGCAACGTGGTGTTGAGCGCCATTGTGCGCAGCATGTTCGGTGGGCGCGTGACCGACGTGCTGTCCGGCTACCGGGCGTTCTCGCGCCGCTTCGTCAAGTCGTTTCCCGCGCTCGCCGGCGGTTTTGAGACCGAGACCGAATTCACCGTGCATGCGCTGGAACTGAGGATGCCAATCGCCGAGATCGGTGCCATCTACCGGCTGCGTCCTGCGGGATCGCAGTCCAAGCTGCATACCTGGGCCGACGGGCTGCGTATTCTGCGCACGATCCTCACGCTGGTGAAGGAGGCGCATCCGCTGCTGTTCTTTGCCGCCAGCGGCTCGGTGTTGCTGCTGGCCGCGCTGGCGATCGGCGGACCCGTGGTGCTGGAGTTCCTGAGAACCGGACTGGTTCCTCGCCTGCCCAGCGCGGTGCTCGCGACCGGCCTGGTGCTGCTGTCGTCGCTGACGTTGGTGTGTGGCCTGGTGCTGGAGTCGGTGGAGCAGGGCAGGAAGGAACTGAAGCGCCTGGCATATTTGGCAATCGCCGCGACGCCGGAGCGGGATGAGTAGCGGTGTCATTGTGCGTCGAGATTTCCCCTTCCGTTGTGGGCCTGGTCCGCTCCGCGGCCCAAGCCCACAAGTGGAGATGGGAATCTTGTTTCTCTTGAACCCCACCTACATCGCCGGTGTGCCCACTCCGCCACCTGGCCCATACGATGCCGACGTTGTGATCCTCGCGCTCGATCGCCCGGCCGAAACCATCGCCGCGATCCACTCCGCACTGGGGCAGTCCGGCATCACGCGGCACGTGTTCGTCATCGACCAGGGCTCGCGCGCAGCCCACCTGACAGGCCTGGCCGACGTGATTGCTGGCCGGCCAGACGCCACGCTGGTCGCGCTCGACCGCAATCGCGGCGTGGCCGGCGGCCGCAATGCCGGTACCGCGCTTGGCCACGGACGCATCGTCGCCGCGCTGGACAACGACGCGGAATTCGCAACCACCGACACGCTCGCCCGCGCCGTCGCCGTGTTGGACGACGCGCCTGATCTCGCGGCAATCGCCTGCCGCATTGTCACGCACGCGACCGGTGCCGACGATCTGTCATCCTGGGGCTATCCCATGTCGCTGCTGCCCCACGCCGGCTGCAGTTTCGACTCGACTACGTTCGTCGGTGCCGGCCACGCGATCCGCCGTGCCGCCTGGGAACAGATCGGCGGCTACGACGAATCGCTGTTCTTTTGCTGGGAGGAATTCGATTTCTGCCTGCACGCGATCCAGCGCGGCTGGCGCATCCGCTATTGCGGCGATCTGGTCGTCCGCCACAAGGTGAGCGGTGAACAGCGCGTGGCATGGTCGGCCGACCGTTGGTTCTACTTCGTGCGCAACCGGCTGTACATCGGCCGCAAATTCGGCGCGGGCTGGCCGGCGCTGGTGGCTCGTTTCGGCGGCTATCTGGTGAAGGGTCTGCGCCACGGCATGCTGCGGCAGACGCTGCGTGCTTGCGCGGCGGCCATCTGCCTGCAACCGGGCTGCGAGCCACGCGCACTGTCGCCTGAAGCGCGTGCCTATCTCTGGCAGAATGATGGGCTGCATCGCGGCGGCTGGCTGACCCGCCTTCGCAGCGAAGTGCTGGCACGGCTGCCGGATGGTACGCTGTGACCGATGCCTTCGCCGGCAGCGAGCGCCGGCACGCGCGGCCGATCTTCCCCACGGAATCAGCGAAGCCGCGACAAACAAGTGTGGACGCCGCACGCTGGTTCATAAGGCACGGACCGACCACGGCGTCGCCGCGCGATTCAGCGATCCTGCGTTACCATTCAAACCCCGCGCACGTTCCCGCCGCCGGAGCAGCGAGATTGTGCTGACATGCGGGCGCGAAGTTCGGCAATGATCGCCGAGCCGTGCCTTACACGTAAACCCCGGCCATTCCCCCCGCCGGATACCGAGTGCCGGCCGCTGCGCCGCGTGGCACCGCCGCGGAGATCCGCGCGACATCCGCTGCCGACAGCTCCACTCGCAACGCGCCCAGGTTCTCCTCCAGCCGGTTCTTGTACCGCGTCCCCGCGATCGCCACGACGTCGTCTCCCTGTGCCAGCAACCAGGCCAGTGCAAGCTGCGACGGCGTGCACTTCTTCTCTGCCGCGATCGCTTCGATCTTCGCCACCAGCTCGCGATTGCGGTCGAAGTTTTCCTTCTGGAACCGCGGATGCGCCGCGCGCCGCCCATCGACATCGTCGAAGGTCTGGATCGCCCCGGTCAGGAACCCGCGCCCCAGCGGTGCGTACGCGACGAAGCTGATGCCCAGGCCACGCGTCGTCTCCCGCGTCTCCTCGGCTTCTTCACGGTACAGCAACGAATATTCCGTCTGGACGCAGGCAATCGGATGCACCTTGTGCGCGCGCCGCACGGTCTCCGGCTTCGCTTCCGACAGCCCAAGGTATTTCACCTTGCCCTGCTGCACCAGCTTCGCCATCGCACCGACAGTGTCCTCGATCGGCACGGACGGATCGACGCGGTGCTGGTAATACAGGTCGATGACGTCCTCGCCGAGCCGCTTCAGGCTGGCCTCGCACGCCTCGATCACATACTCCGGCCGACCGTTCACGCCGTTGCGCCCGCCCGGGTTCTGCGTCTGACCGAACTTCGTCGCCAGCACCACGCGGTCGCGGCGCCCCTTGATCGCGCGCCCGACCACTTCCTCGTTGTGGCCCCACCCGTACATGTCCGACGAATCCAGGTGGTCCACGCCGATGTCGATCGCGTGACGGATCAGGTCCTCCGATGCCGCGTCGTCCGCCGCGCCATACACGCCCGACAGCGACATGCAGCCGAGCCCGACCGCCGAGACCGCCAATCCGCCGCGACCCAGCGGCCGGTGCGGGAGTTTCTGCGTGTCTGCCATTTGTGTACCTCCTCCGTGACGGCGCGCACCTTGGTCGGTTTCCGCGCGCGGCTCAACCGGCTAGCCTGTGCCGGACCCACGCCACGGAGGCAACGCCATGAAAATCGCCCGCATCGAGGACCTGCATTGCGACGCCGGCTGGCGCAATTTCTCGTTCCTGAAGATCACCACCGACGACGGCATCGAGGGCTGGAGCGAATATACCGAAGCCGACGGCAGCCGCGGCCTGACCGGCGTGATCTACGGCCTGGCGGACCCGCTGATCGGCACCGATCCCCGCCCGGTGCAGCAGATCGTTTCGACACTGTGGATGCGCCAGGTGCAGGCGCCCGGCGGCGTCAATTCGCGCGCCATCGCGGCGATCGAGAACGCGCTGTGGGACATCAAGGGCAAGGCGCTCGGCGTGCCGGTGTACGAATTGTTCGGCGGCCCGGTGCGCACGCGCGTGCCGGTGTACTGGTCGCATTGCGGTTCGTACCGCGCGCGCAATCCGGAGCTGGTCGGCGTGAAGCCGATGCGCGGCTACGACGACGTCGCCGCGCTGGGCGCGGAAGTGAAGCGTCGCGGCTTCAAGGCACTGAAGACCAATATCCTGACGCATGACGGACAGAAATTCGTGCCGTTCGGTCCGGGGTTCGGCCGCTCTCCGGGTTATCCCGCGCTGAACATCGACCGTGCCACCTTGCAGGCGGTGCGCGACACGCTGGGCGCATTCCGCGAAGGCGCCGGGCCGGAGATGGGACTGCACCTCGACGTCAACTACCATTTCAAGACCGAAGGCAACCTGGCGGTCGCCAAAGCCGTCGCGCCGTTCGACATGACCTGGCTGGAGATCGATACCTGGGATCCGCAGTCGCTCGCGTTGATCCGCCGTGCCGCGCCGTGCCCGATCGCGTCGCTGGAATCCGTGTGCGGGCGGCGCGCGTTCCGGCCGTTCTTCGACGCCTATGCGAGCGACGTGGCGATCATCGACGTGATCTGGAATGGCTTCCTGGAGTCGATCAAGGTCGCCGCGATGGCCGAGGCCTACGAAGTCAACTGCGCCCCGCACAACTATTACGGCCATCTGTGCTCTGGCGTCAGCGCGGCGTTCTGCGCCGTGGTGCCGAATTTCCGCGTGATGGAGATCGACATCGACAGCGTCGCCTGGCGCGACGAATTGTTCGTCAATCCGCCGGTGATCGAGAATGGCGAGCTGATATTGCCCACCGGTCCCGGCTGGGGTGTCGAGGTGAACGAAAAGGCCGTGCGTGCACATCCGGTGAAGGGGCGCTGATCGTGGCGGACGCTCGGTTCGATATTCTCGGCATCGGCAATGCGATCGTCGATGTGGTCGCGCGCGCGGATGATTCGTTCCTTTCACGGCACGACATGCACAAGGGGGCAATGATCCTGGTGGATTCGGATGCGGCGGAGGCAATCTATGCCGCCATGCCGCCCGGCGAGGAAAGCAGTGGCGGTTCCGCCGCGAACACCTGCGCTGTGGCCGCAGCGCTGGGCGCGCGCGTCGCCTATTTCGGCAAGGTGGCCGACGACCAGTTGGGCAAGGTGTTCCGCCACGATATGCAAGCCGGCGGCGTGCACTTTCCGTCGTCGCCGTTGATCGGTGGCGCACCCACGGCGCGGTGTCTGATCCTGGTGACGCCGGACGGGCAGCGCACGATGAACACGTTCCTCGGCGCGTGCGTGACGCTGGATGAATCGGACGTTGACGAAGCGGTCGTCGCCGCCGCCGCGGTGACCTATCTGGAGGGCTACTTGTTCGATCCGCCTGCGGCACAATCGGCGTTCTACAAGGCGGCGGCTGCGGCGCATGCGGCGGGGCGGCAGGTGGCGCTGTCGCTGTCCGACGCGTTCTGCGTCGATCGGCATCGCGCGGCATTCCGCGAACTGGTGGCGGGGCACGTGGACATACTCTTTGCCAACGAAACGGAAATCACGTCGCTGTACGAGGAAAATTGGTTCGAGGCCGCGGCCGAAGCGGCGCGCCGCGACGTCGGGTTAGCGGCGTTGACGCGGTCGGAGGCCGGCAGCGTCGTGTTGCGCGGCGGCGAAACGGCGGAAATCGCCGCGGAGTCGACTCGCGTGGTGGATACCACCGGGGCAGGTGACGCGTATGCGGCGGGCTTTCTTGCGGGACTGACGGCGGGCCGGCCGCTGCCGGTGTGCGGGCGGATGGGCTCGATCGCGGCGGCGGAAGTCATCAGCCATTACGGGGCGCGGCCGGAGGCGGACCTACGAAAGTTGGTGGCGGGACTGGGGTAGTCGGCGGGCTGACTGGTGCGTCTCTTCGCGGCGTCCGTGCGGTCCTCAGCGTTCTCTGCGTTTAAGATTTGCAACTCGCCAGCCGATGCGGACAGAGGCCACGAACAGTGCGTGCCCGGGAGGCAGCCGCCCCGGGCACGCGCCGATCCATTTCACCAACCCTAAGTCGAGTAATCCGAGAACGCCGCGCCGGCGAACCGCGCCCGATAATCCGTGCGAACGTTGATCAACGCCACGCGACCCTTGTCCACCTCGGCCTGGCCACGCTCGAGCGCCGGACGAATGTCCTCTGGCTGGGTGATGTATTCGCCGTAGCCGCCCAGTGCTTCGCACATCTTGTCGAACCGCACGTAACCAAGATCGCGGCCCGGCTTCTCGCGCTTCGGATCGCCGGTCCAGCCGCCATTCAGGCTGATGACGATCAGGATGGGGATCTTGTGCCGCACCGCGGTATCGATCTCCATCGCGTTCATCCCCATCGAGCCGTCGCCGTGCACCACGATCACCTGCTTGTCCGGACAGGCGACTTTCGCGCCGACGCCGAACGGCAGGCCGACGCCCATCGTGCCAAACGGACCGGAGTTCAAACGATGTCCCGGCATGAACGTCGGCATCGTCTGGCGGCCGTAGTTCAGTGTCTCCTGTCCATCGACGCATAGGATCGCATCACGGTTGGCGAAGTTCTTCACTTCCTCCAGCATGCGGACCGGATGGATGTCGCCGTCCTCGGCATACTTGTTGGCGCCGGCGGCGGAGCGTTTGGCCATCTCGCCTTCAGCAAGCTTCTGCCGCCACGCCTTGTAGCTGTCGGCGTTCACCTTGCCCTTGATGCCGTCGAGCAATTGGCCCAGCACCGCCTTGCAGTCGCCCACGATCGGGATATCGACATAACGCGCGGCGGACGAAATCTCCTCCGGGCAGATGTCGATGCGGGCGATCTTCGCGCTGGGTCCAAAGCGCGGCGGCGAGGCGTGGCCGATGATGTAATTCATCCGCGTGCCCAGCACGATGATCAGGTCCGCATCGCGGAACGCGGACGAACGCATCGCCAGGTAGCTGCACGGATGGTCGTCCGGCACGACGCCGCGGCCTTGCGGTGTGGTGTAGAACGGAATGCCGGCGGCCTCGACGAACTGCTGCATCTCGGCCCATGCGCGCGACCAGATCACGCCGGTGCCGGACACGATCAGCGGCTGCTTCGCCTCGCTCAGCGCCTTGACCAGAGCGTTCACCTGGCGCGGATCGCCGAGCGGGCGCGAGTCCATGATCGGCCGTCCGGCGTAGCTCCAGTCAACAAGGTTCTCGTCGATCTTGTTATAGAGGATGTCGCCGGGGCAATCGACGTAGCACGGGCCCGGCTTGCCGGTGATCGACTTCTGCAGCGCGAAGTTGATCTGCTGCGGAATGCGCTTCAGATTCAACAGCCGATCGACGTGCTTGTTGCAACCGCGCATCAGCTCGACCTGGTCGATCTCCTGGAACACCTGGCGGCCGAACTGGCTGATCGGGCTCGATCCGCCCAGCGCCACGACGGGGCAGCAATCGACCAGCGCGTTGGCCATGCCGGTGATCAGGTTGGTCACGCCAGGGCCGGATGCCGCCATGCACACGCTCGGCGTCTGCCGCAGCCGGCTGTACGCCTGGCACGCGAACGCCGCCGCCTGTTCGTGGCGGACGTCGATCATGCGGATGCCTTCCTTGATACAGGCGGCTTCCGTTCCCAGCATGGGCCCGCCCATGATGTAGAAGATATCCTTGATGCCTTCTTTCTGCAAACACCGGGCGATGATCTCGCTGCCATTCATCTCTGCCATCTGATCTGTCTCCTTTGTATGAACTCGTCAGCCGCGCTTGTTTGTTCTCGTCACGTCCGCGAACTTCGGGCCCCAGGCTTGGCCCTGCTTTCGCGGGGATGACGCTCCCGATCAGCCGATTACGCCACCGCTCTTCAGTGCGCCGACAGTGTTCTTGTCCATGCCAAGCCAGTGCGCCAGCACGTCTTCATTGTTTGCGCCCAGAATCGGTGACGGCGTCACCGGCGGCGGACTGCCGGAGAATCGCACCGGCCACGCCACCATCTTGAACGCGCCGTTCGCCGGGTGCTCGATCGTCTGCATGATGCCGCGCTGCTCGAACGTCGGATCATTGTAGAGTTCCAGCGTGTCGAGCACTGCGCCCGCCGGCACGCCGGCGCGGCCGATGATCTCCATCGCTTCGTGCTTGGTGTGCTGCATCGTCCATTCGGTGATCATGCCGTTCACCTCGTCCGGACGCTCCGCACGCTTCCACGGCGTGTCGTACCGTTCGTCGCCGATCAGCTCCTCGCGGCCGATCACTTTCAGCAGGCGATCCCAATGTTCCGGATTGGCGCGGCTGGTGAAGATATAGACGCGATCATTGAGTTCGCCGCCCTTGCATGGAAATGTGCCCATCGGCGGCGTGGCGCCGGACACCGAACTGTCAGCGGCGCGGCCGGCGGCCTTGGTGTTGCCGGTGCGGTTTTGTGCGGCGAAGGCGATGCGGATGTAGTGCAGCATCGCGTCCTGCATGGCCACTTGCAGGTGCTCGCCCTGGCCGGTGTCCTTGCGGCGGTACAGCGCGCCCAGGATGGAGATCGCCATCAACATGCCGGTGCCGGTGTCGCCCAACGACGGACCTGGCTTCAACGGACGGCCATCGCGTTCGCCGGTGATGCTCATGGTGCCGCCGCAGGCCTGCGCGATCATGTCGAACGCCAGGTTCTTTTCGTAGGGGCTGCCTTCGCCGAATCCCTTCACCTGGCAATAGACGATCGACGGATTGATGGCCTTGATCACGTCATAGCCGAGACCGAGGCGCTCGATTGCGCCAGGTGCGAAATTCTCCATCATCACGTCGGCCTGCTTTGCCAGGTCCTTCACGATCTGCAGACCCTTGGGGTCTTTCAGATTGACGGTAATTGATTTCTTATTGGCATTGAACAGCAGGAAATAGGGGTCATCGACGCCGGGCTTGCCGCCGAGTTGGCGGCCGGGATCGCCGCTGCGCGGGTTCTCCACTTTCACGACCTCGGCGCCGAGCCAGGCCAGGGCTTCCGTGCAGGACGGGCCTGCCTCGAATTGGGTGAGATCCAGGATCTTCACGCCGCTCAGGCAGCTTTGGCCGCCGGTTCTTGCGTCCATGTGGTGTTCCCTCCGTTCGATGTGCGGGTGATGCGCCGCAGAAGCCCAGGCCGCAAGCGTAGAGGGAATGCGCGCAGGGCGTAAGTCCTGCGTTGCCGCGTCACATGAATCGGTTCAACTCCGGCGTGCTCATTGTCGTTTCGAGATATCCGAATGTTCCATGTTCTGCGACCTCGCGTGCCGAATTCAACAATCCACTCATCGCGGCACGGTACAAAGACGTGGCCAGGCTGATGCGCTTCACGCCGGCGTCGGCAAGCTCGGCGACGGAAAACGATTTGCCCTTGATGCCAGCCATGAAGTTCACCGGCTTCGACACCGCCGCGCATATCGCGCGCACCGCCGCGAGATCGGGCAGGCCGGGCGCCATCAGCACGTCGGCGCCGGCGCGTTCGAACGACTGCAAGCGGCGGATCACGTCGTCCAGATCGGGATTGCCGCGCAGGAAGCTTTCGGTGCGCGCGGTCAGCATGAAGCGGCAGGGCAGCGCGTGTGCTGCCTCGGCCGCTGCGGCGACGCGTTCGGCGGCCAGCGTGCCGTCGAACAACGGACGATCGGCGTAGCCGGTGGCATCCTCGATGGAGCCGCCGACGAGGCCAACGCCGCCGGCCAGACGGATGGTTTCCGCGGCAACGTCCGGCGTGTCGCCGAAACATTTTTCCAGGTCGCAGGAAACCGGCAGGTCCACCGCTTCTACGATTCCCTTCGCCTGCGACAGCGCTTCGTCGCGCGTCACCTGGCCGTCACGCCGGCCGAGGATGCCGGCCGATGCGCCGCTCGACGTGGCGATCGCGACGTAACCGAGACCTGCGAGGATGCGTGCCGATCCGGCGTCCCAGGCGTTGCCGATCAGGAAGCAGGCTGGCTGTGCGTGCAGCGCCGCAAATCGGTTGGCTTTGTCGGTCTGGGTGGCCTGCATGGCGTGTGCCCTCCTGTTTGTGTGGCCCAGTAGAATGTACTTCGCGCCATCCGTCATTGCGAGCAGGGGAGGGCCTGCATTCGTTTGTCGTGGCGGGCCGCCCGAGTGGATCAGGAGCGCGGGCAGGTCTGGGGGAAGACCGCGAAGTTTGTGCGGGGTGAAGCAAAGCAAGCGTTCAATACAGAGTTCTCACTGAAGTTGCGCAGAATTTCACAGAGAAGGATCAATCTTCACTGCGTTCCTTGCCAGCCTCGGCCACCGCGTGACGCAGGGATCAAGGAATCCTCTCGGTGGCATTCCGTGCAACGTCTGCGGAACTCTGTGTCAAGGACTTGCTTTCCTGCGAACAACTCCAAGCCACGCCCGCAATCATTCAGCGCGCTCCAGCAAGCACGCATCGCCATAAGAGTAGAACCGGTACCCCGCCGCGATCGCATGCGCATATGCCTCCCGCATCCGAACTGTCCCGGCGAAAGCGCAGACCAGCATGAACAGGGTCGAGCGCGGCAGATGGAAGTTGGTCAGCAGCAGATCGATCGCGCGAAACCGGTAGCCTGGCAAAATGAACAGATCGGTGTCGCCACGGAATGGTCGCAGCATTCCATCGTCGCCGGCCGCGGTCTCCAGCAAACGCACGCAGGTCGTGCCGACCGCGACGACGCGCCCCCCGGATGACCGCGCGGCGTTGATCGCATCGGCCACCGGCGCCGAAATCTCCCCGCGCTCGGAATGGATATGGTGTCGCGCAATATTGTCTCCGCGCACAGGCAGGAACGTTCCAGCACCCACGTGCAGCGTCAGGGTCACACGATGCACACCATGGCGGGCGAGCCGATCAAGTAGTGTGGGTGTGAAATGCAGCCCCGCAGTTGGGGCAGCAACGGCACCGGCGTGCGAAGCGAAGATCGTCTGGTAATCGGTCGTGTCCTGCGGCAGCGGGCCGTGCGGGCGCACGATATAGGGTGGCAGTGCCAAAGCCCCCGCGCGCGCCAGCGCGGTCGTGAATGCTTCGCCCTCCAGATTGAAGGACAGTGCCACGCCGCCGTCCGGATCGCGTTGCAGCACCGTCGCGGTCAGGTCGTCAGCACCATCGAAGCGCAGCTCATCCCCCATGTGCAGGCGCCGCGCGTTGCGGGCCAGCGCGTGCCAGGCGCCATCGGGGTGTGGACGATCGAGCGTGATGCCGATGCGTGCCGCCCCGCGCCGCGCCGTCAGTTGTGCCGGAATCACCCGCGTGTCGTTCGCCACCAGGATGTCGCCGGGCCGCAGCAGTCCCGGCAGGTCGCGGACCACGTGGTCCGCCATGTCGTCGTGCGCCACGTGCAACAGGCGCGCGGCGTCGCGCGGCCGGGCGGGGTGCTGGGCGATGCGGTCCGGGGGCAGAACGAAATCGAAATTGGCGATATCGAGCGCCATCAGGCAGGGGTCGGTGCCACGCGGCGCAGCAGGCGTACCAGTGGGATAGCGACCAGCACTGCCCACAGCTTGCCGACGATCTGTCCGGGAAGAAACGCCAGGCTGCCAAATGCCAGAAGCAAGAACGCGATCGAATCGATAACCAACCCGACAACGGATGATGCGACGACGGCAGTCACCAGGCGCCGTTGTTGCAGTGGCGTATAAACCGTAAAGTCGGCCAGCTCGCTTAGTGCGAACGCGGAGCCGGAGGCAATCACCAACGACGCTGGCGCTACCAGCGCTGACAATGCGGTGCCGAGTGCGATGGCCGCCAGGCCCCAGCGCAATCCCAGGCAGCGCTGCACAACATCGCGCAGCACCAGCGCTGCTCCGACCGTCAGTACCCCTGACGGCGCGAGCAGGCCGGGTGCGACCGGCACCAGGCAAGGACCATGCGGCACGCAGACCGTGCCGACGTGCTGGATCATCCAGTTGGCCAGCGGGATCGAGCCAAGGTAGGCGACGAGCGCGCCCAGGCCGATCCGGCGGAGTTCGGTCATCACGATGGCAGGTAGGTGGAGATCTCGATGAGGTTGCCGTCCGGGTCGCGGCAATAAACCGAACGCATCGGTCCCAACGCGCCGGCGCGATCCACGGGTCCGTCCAGGATGCTGACGCCGCAATCGTGCAGATGGGCGACGACTTCGTCCGGCGGGATGGCGGTGATGAAGCACAGGTCGGCCGAGCCGGGGCGGTCGTTCACGCCGGTGACCCAGGTGCCAGGCTCGGAATCGGTGGGACGGACGTTGATCTTCTGGCCGCCGAATTTCAGCGCTGTGCGCTGCTTCGGGCCGAATTCCTCGCGTTCCATGCCGAGCACGCGCTGGTACCAGGCGGCGGTGATCTCCACGTCGGCGACGTTCAGCACGAGATGGTCGATGCGGTCGATGGTGAAGCGCATGATGGGCCTGCCCCGGTTTGGCGTACGCGGTGGTAGCGGATTCCTGCCCGCAAGGGAATTACAGGGTGCCTCGAAGGAGACCAACGTTCCAGGTAATCCGAGGGATGGCACCGCTGTTGCCCGGATCAAGCTCAACGCAACCCCGGTCGGCCATCCCATGATGGAACAGCGGGGCGAGTCACTCCATTCCTTCGTAAAAGTCGTTCCCCTTGTCATCGATCACGATGAATGCCGGGAAGTCCTCCACCTCGATCCGCCACACGGCTTCCATGCCGAATTCCGGATACTCCAGCACCTCCACCTTGCGGATGCAGTCTAGCGCCAGCCGCGCCGCCGGGCCGCCGACCGATCCCAGATAGAAGCCGCCGTTCGCCTTGCACGCCTCGCGCACCGCACGCGAGCGGTTACCCTTGGCCAGCATCACCAGCGAGCCGCCGGCCGCCTGGAACTCCGCCACGTAGCTGTCCATGCGTCCGGCCGTGGTCGGTCCAAAGGAACCCGTCGCATAACCTGCGGGAGTCTTCGCCGGGCCGGCATAATATACCGGATGGTCCTTCAAATACGCAGGCAGGCCCTCGCCGCGATCCAGCCGCTCCTTCAGCTTCGCATGCGCGATGTCGCGCGCCACCACCATCGTGCCGGTGAGCATCACCCGCGTCTTCACCGGATAGGCGGACAACTGCCGCCGGATCTCAGACATCGGCCGGTTCAGATCGACGACGACCGCATCGGCGCCCAGATGTTCATCCGTCGTCTCCGGCAAATACTTAGCCGGATCGGTTTCAAGTTGCTCGAGGAACGCCCCATCCGGAGTAATCTTCGCCATAATTTGGCGATCGGCGCTACAGGAAACGCCGATGCCCACCGGCAGCGACGCACCGTGCCGCGGCAGGCGGATCACCCGCACGTCGTGGCAGAAATACTTGCCGCCGAATTGCGCGCCGATGCCGATGTTGCGCGACAGCTCCAGCACCTTCGCTTCCATCTCCAGGTCGCGGAATGCATGGCCCGCCTTGCTGCCGCTGGTGGGCAGCGTGTCCAGCCAGTGCGTCGAGGCGAGTTTCACCGCCTTCAGCGTCATCTCCGCCGACGTGCCGCCGATGACGATCGCCAGGTGGTACGGCGGACAGGCCGACGTGCCCAGCGTCTTCATCTTCGTTTCGAGAAAGCTCATCAGCCGCGCCGGCGAAAGGATCGCCCGCGTCTCCTGGAACAGAAAGGACTTGTTGGCGGAACCGCCGCCCTTGGCGACGAACATGAGGTGGAATTCATCGTCGTGATGCCCCGCCGGCGACGCCGCGATATCGAACTGCACCGGCAGGTTGTTGCCGGTGTTGACCTCCTCGAACATCGTCAGAGCCGCCATCTGCGAGTAGCGCAGGTTCGTTTCGGTGTACGTGCGGTGGACGCCCCACGACAGCGCCTCCTCCTCGTCGCCGTCGATCCAGACCCGCTGGCCCTTCTTGCCGAACACGATCGCGGTGCCGGTGTCCTGGCACATCGGCAGCACGCCACCGGCGGCGATGTTCGCGTTCTTCAACAGGTCCAGCGCGACGAAGCGATCGTTCGCGCTCGCCTCCGGGTCGTCCAGGATCGCGCGCAACTGCGCCAGATGGCCGGGACGCAGCAAATGCGACACGTCGTGGAACGCCTGGAATGCCAGCTCCGAGAGCGTGTCGGGAGCGATACGCAGCACCGTCTCGCCGTCGCACGTCGCGGTGCGCACGCCGCCGACCGGAAGCGCCTTCCACGCCGTCCGGCCGGGCGCCAGCGGGAACATCGGCGAATAGAGAAAGCCGGAGGGGCGCTGCATCGGGGCGTTCATGGGGCGGGTTCCTCTACGACATGTCACGGCGGCCGGCGGCGCACTACGTCATCGGAGCGCAGGCGGCAACCCAGGGAAATCCAGGGCAGAGCGCCGGCTCCGCTGCGTCGCGTTGCCTCACCCGGGCGGGTGCCGCACCATCTTTATCCTGGACCGCCCGAGGACCCACCATGCCGCCGCTCATTATCTTGTTCAGTATCCTGGGACTGCTGCCTTATGTGCTGCTGGGTCTGGTGGCGCTCGGCCCGCACGTGGCATCGGCGAACCACATGCTGTCCGGCTTTATCGCGTGGTCGGCGATGGTTCTGGCGTTTGCCGGTGGCGTGCATTGGGGCTTCGGCCTGCGCGAAAGCAATCCACAGTCGCCGTGGCAGGGCACCCGCATAAGCCTGTCGGTGCTGGCACTCATCATCGGGTGGCTGGCGCTGGTGCTGCCGCTGGTTGCGCCGGCCTGGCTGGCTCTGCTGATGTTGATCATTGGCTATATCGGCGCATTGTTCGCGGAGCACCGAGCCGGACGGCGCAATATGCTGCCGCCGCGCTATCTATGGCTCCGTACGGGGTTCACCGTGATCGCCACGGCGATGCTGATCACCGTGCTGACGTTGCGGTTGCTGGGACAGACGATCGTATTATGATACAATTTTCTGGAATTCGATGCCGATTCATGGTTTGTTAACTTTCATTCCTGCGGAGGAGGACATGGGTATGTCCGCGCAGATTATCGCCTTCCCGAATCGATGCGCTGCGACCCCAATCGAGGATGGTCAGCAGCGATTGCGGCGCGCCGTTGCCGCGCTCGATGAAGCCGTGGCGGCACAGCGTCAGGCCGTGGCGGCATGGCGCGAGTCGCTGGCCGAGTTACAGACGACGATGCGTGGCTTGGGCAATAGCCTTTCGCAGTACCGCGACAATCTCGACCGCGTGGGATCGCAGGCTGCCGCGGTGAACCAGCAAGCACGAGCGCTGGAGAGCTGGGCCGACAGCGCGGTGGCCAGCGTCAGCGAAGGCTGAACCGCGGACGAGCTGCCCGCGATGGGCCGCGGCAGGCGAAGCGAAGATCCCTGTTTGTCGAAGACCGGCCTCAAGGGGTTACGGAATCTTTGATGCCTGCATCGGCCGTGCGCAACATCACCGGCGCGGCACGGTAGGATGCCAGTCCCCTGGCTTCCCTCGCGCCGCCCGGTGCAAGCGGGAGTGCTCGCCCGCCCAGGGTTCGGCGCGGCGGCAGCAGACCACCAGGGTTCAGCGCTCCGACCCAGCCACCCGCGAACGCCGGAGACGGTGCCGGCCTCTGTTGCGGGGGGACGTCTGTCCAGGCTGCCATGACTTTCCGCTGATAATCCGCCGCCAGCTCTGGCGTGGCCGAATGGTACATCGCTGCTGCTTTCGGCCAGGTCCCGGTTTGCCCGAACAATTCGTGCAGGAAGCGCGCGGCATAATCGGCGTTTGCCGCCGGGTCGAACGCCTGTGCCAGATCCGCGAAGGCATGCGGGTGGTGCATCAGATTCACCTGCATGCATCCTACGTCGATCGAGCGCACGCCGCGCGCCTGGAGCGCCTGCGCTGCCGCGATCGCCTGCGGCTCCGAGTCGTAGAACGTGCCCTGTCCCTCGGCGTCGATTGTCCAGGGCCAGGGGACCACCGTGGCGCCAGGCTGGTCGCGCCGGCCGCTTTCCACTCGCCCGATTGCGGCCATCAGCCTGGCTGGCACGCCGCGCGCCTGCGCCGCGACCTCGGCCGCCCGCTGACACAACGCGCCGGGATTGACGGCAGGTTCCGCCGTCGCGACGCGAGCGAGGCAGGACAGCGCCAGAACGGCCAGCAGGGTTCGCCACATACCGCCAGGCTAGGCCGAATTGATGAACAGAGTGTTGCCGGGGGGGCCGAAGGAGGGCGGAAAGGGGCGGCGATGGCCGGTTCCGCGGGGGTAACCGGCTGCAATGCTGCGTTGCAAAAAATCGCTTGCAGACGAATGACCGATCGACTACGTTGTGCATCGCAGCAATGCGGCCCCTGGCCGCGCTGTCTGCTTTCTTGGACGTTTCCTCCCTAAACTTGGCGGCCCCAAAAGGGCCGCCATCTTTTTTTCCGGCATCCGCCGCGCCCCGCCGTCACCCGCGCAGCAGCAGGGACGCCTCCCGGGCAATCGACTCGATCAGGCCCGCCATGTCCTGCTGGACCGCGGCGAAGCGCGGCAGGCGCTCGATCCGCGATTCATCCATATAGAGTTCCCGCGCGATCTCCAGTTGGATCGCGTGCACGCCCTCGCGCGGCCGGCCGTAGTGGCGGGTGATATAGCCGCCGGCGTAGGGGTCGTTGCGCCGCACGGTGTAGCCCAACTCAACCAGGCGCCGCTCCACATACTGTGTGACCGCGGGGTGGCAGGCCGTGCCGTGCGCGTCGCCCAGCACGAAATCCGGCGTTTTGCCGCCCGGCCGCCCGCTGCCATGCGACGGCATGGAGTGGCAGTCGATCAGCAGGCAGACGCCGAACATCGCCCGAGTCCCGCCGATCAGCGCCTGCAAGGTGGCATGGAACGGCTGCCAGAAATCCTGCACGCGGCGCTCGGCTTCCGAGAACGCCAGCTTGCCGCGGTAGATCGCCTCACCCGAGGCGACGATCCGGGCCAGCGTCCCCAGCCCGGCGCCGACGCGGGCGCTGGTGGTGTTCACCCAGGACGGCAACTGATCGGCGAACATCGCCGGATCGAGCTCCCACGGCTCGCGGTTGGCATCGCAGAACGCACGCGGGAACGTGGCGGAAAGCAGGGGGGCGCCGTGGTCCACGGCGGCGGCAAATAGCTCATCGACGAAGCTATCCTCGCTGCGCCGCAGGTTCAGCGGATCGAGCCGCGCGGCGGCCAGGAAATCGGCCGGATAGGTGCGGCCAGAGTGTGGTGAGGCGAACACGACCGGCACTGTCTGCCGGGCCGGCCGCAGAACCTCGACGGGTGCTGCTTCGGGCGGCGCGGCGGCAACGGGCATGTCCATGGCCGTATTCAAGCCGGGCGGCGCGGCGATGTCACGCGGCAAGCTTGCCGGAACCGGGGACGGCGCGTTAGAAATCGCACGTTCCGCTGCGGATGGGCGCGTAGCTCAGCGGGAGAGCACTGCCTTGACATGGCAGGGGCCACAGGTTCAATCCCTGTCGCGCCCACCATCCCCCTTTATGTCATTGAGGCGCGCGACGACTTTGTCATTGCGACGCGCCGGAATCCTGTCATTGCGAGTTGCCACCGGCCTGGCGGCCGACCCGCACTGGATGAAACGGCGTCGGCGGCCTGACGTAGGGTCCCCCTCCCCTTGAGGGAGGGGTTGGGGGAGGGGTGCGTTCATCCACTGACCGTGGATGTACGCACCCCTCCCCCTGGCCCCCTCCCTCAAGGGGAGGGGGGACGCCTTGTTTCTTGTTAGGCCGTTTGGCCGAAGCAATCCCGGTCGGCCCTTGCTCTGACCGAGATTGCTTCGTCGCTATGCGCCTCGCAACGACAGGTGGCGTGACTGACGGACGCTACGAGCCGCTGCCCTGGATCACGCTGCCGAACAACTTCCAGCTCTTGCCGTCCCATGATTCAAGCTGCATGGCGCGGATCGGGTGGTAGTTGGTCGGGCTGGTGTTGATCTTGATCCCTGGCAGCAGCACGGGGCTGGACACATCATGCAGGTTGGTCACCTGCTTCATGACGTTGGCGCGCGAGAAGTCGCCTTTGCACTGCTGCAACACCTGCAGCATCGTCTTGCTCAGGCCGTACGCCGCGATATAGCCGCCGTCGGACAGGTCGGCGCCCGGCATGTACTTTGTCATGAAAGCGCGCCATTCGTTCATGCCCGGATCGCTCGCCCAGCTCGGGTCGCTCTGATCCTTCAGATATGCCGCACTGATGATGCCGACCGCATTCTCCGGCCCCGCCGGCTTGATCACCGCACCGACCGAGATCGACACGTTGGACATAAAGAACATCGGGTGCCAGTTCAGGTCGTGCACCTTGCGGATCGCCTGCGCCGCGAACTTCGGAATCGCCGCCACCAGGATGACGTTCACCCCGGACGCCTGAAGGCTGGCGATCTGGCTGTCCACGGTGGGGTCGGTCGTTTCATAGCTGGCAGTGACGACCATCTTGTCGAATTTCGCGCCCAGCACGTCCTTCACGCCGGCCGGGTAATCCTTACCGAAATCGTCGTTCTGGTACAGGATGCCCAGCCTGGCGTTCGGCATCTTCTGCAGCATGTACTTGGTGTAAATCTGCGCTTCCGTGCGATAGCTCGGCTGCCAGCCGATGGTCCAAGGGAACTGCTTGTAGTTACCCCATTTGTCGGCGCCGGTCGCGACGAAGAGCTGCGGTACCTTCTTCATGTTCAGGTAGCGCTCGATCGCGCTGTTGGTTGGCGTACCGAGCGTGGCGAAGGTGAAGTCAACCTGGTCTTCCTCCACCAGGTGGCGGATTTGTTCCACAGTCTTCGGCGGGCTGTAGCCGTCGTCGTACGACAGATAGTCGATCTTGTGGCCGGCCACGCCTCCCTGCTCGTTGACCATCTTGAAGAACGCGCTCTCCAGCTTGCCGAGCACGCTGTAGGACGACGCCGGCCCGCTATAAGGCACGGTGTTGCCGATCTTCACTTCGGTGGCGGTGACGCCAGGCAGATCCTTGGCTGCCGCCGGCAGCGCATAGGTGCCCAGCAACGCAGCGACCGCGAATGCGGTCGCGATTTTGGTTCTCATACGGCGAATTCCCCTGGTACGTGAAAGTCAGGCTCGGGCGGCGAACACGCCGCCGGCGCCGATCCTATCCCAGGTCGGCGTCGGTTCAATCTGGCGGGCGAAGGACATGCACCTGCTGTCATTGCGAGTCGACCACCGGGCGGCGGCGACCGACCCGCCCTGGATGAAACGGCGTCGGCCGCTTGACGTAGGTTCCCCCCTCCCCTTGAGGGAGGGGTTGGGGGAGGGGTGCGTACGTCCGCGGTCG
>DASXFW010000035.1:0-4058 GCA_036489395.1 Acetobacteraceae bacterium
GTGGATGAACGCACCCCTCCCCCAACCCCTCCCTCAAGGGGAGGGGGGAACCTTGTTTCTTGTTAGGAACGGTGCCAACCAACAGGAAACCGGGGCCGCTCTGTCATTGCGAGGCGGCACAGCCATACCAATCCGCCGCGGTGTCCACATCGTGCAGCGTGCGCAGCAGCGCCACACGCCGCCGCTTGAAGTTCCGCAGCGTATCGGCCAGCGCATGCGCGGAGGACCATCGCACATCGGCGAACGGCCGCGCCGGGCGCCGAGGCGGCAGGCCAACCAGCCAGTACCCTCCGTCCGCCGCTGGCCCGAACACAGCCTGTGCAGCGCCCAGCGCACGAAACGCCGCGACCATGTCCGCAGCGTTCGCGTCCGGAATGTCGCTGCCGACGATGACGACACGGCGGCGCGGAAAGCGGGAGAAAGCCCGGTGCATGCGCGCGCCAATGTCGCCGCGTCCCTGCCTGATACGCGCAACGCGGTGCGGCAGTCGCAGTGCCGCGCGATCCGGTGTGACCGAAACGACCGTGCGGAACCGTCGGTCGGCAGCCAGCGAACGCAGCAGCCGGGTCAGCGTACCAACATGAAACCGCAGCGCGGCACGGTCGCCGATGTCGCGCGCCAGCCGCCGCTTCGCCGCACCAAGCCGCGGTGCGCGGGCGAACACCACCACCGTGTCCTTCATCGATACAGGCGCGCGATGCGTGCCGGCGGCATGCCGGCAAACCACAGCGACAGGCACAGCAGGTTCCGCGCGGAACGGCGCCGCCAGCCATCGCGCTGCCAGCGTTCGGCGGAAGTGATCGCGTCCGCGTCCAGCGCCACAAGCCGGCGGCGGCCGAGACGGCGCACGAGATCCACGTCCTCCATCAGCGGCAGCGGTCGGATGCCGCCCGCCTCGCGCAGCAGATCGTGATGCACCAGCAGGCCCTGATCGCCATACGGCAGCGCGAAGACGCGGCAGCGAAGCGCAACGACATGCTCCAGCCGCCGCGCCGGTGGATCGGCGCAATCCAGGCGGAAGCGGAAATAACCCGCGCTTTGCGCGTTGCCGTGCATGTGGGTGAAAGCGGCATGCTCCCAGGACGGGCTCAGCCGCGTGTCCGCATGCAGCAACAGCAGCCAGGGCCGCGTCGCCGCGGCGACTCCCGCCGCCAATTGGCTGCCGCGGCCGCGCGGCGCCGCGACAACACGCGCACCGAAGTGCCTCGCCGCATCCGCCGTGCCGTCGGTGCTGCCGCCATCGGCCACCACGACCTCCGCGGCGGCGCGGATCGTTTCCAGCGTCGTCGGCAGCCGAGCCGCCGCGTTGAGCGTCGGTATCACCACCGACAGATCCAGCGCGGCCGCGGGAGCCATGAACCTCCGTGCAGCCCTCTGCTGCTCGTCTATTCGAGGGTGAAGCCGACCTTCAGCGTCACCTGGTAGCGATGCACCTTGCCACTGCCGATGGAGCCGCGCACCTGCGCCACTTCGAACCAGTCGAGATTGCGCAGCGATGCGGACGCCTTGCTCACGGCATTTTCGATCGCCTTCGAGATGCTGTCGCCGGAGGTTCCGACGATTTCCACCACCTTGTAAACCGGGTCGGCCATTGGCTTCTCCTCCCATGCGAGAACGTCCGGCCGGTAACGCGACCCTGTGTCGGAGCGTTGCCGTAGCGCGGTCACGACCCTGCGCGTTGCGAGCATCGGCCGCATCGCCAATTGCCGCCGGCGGCGGATACTGCCGCGGATGGAACGTTGGCCGCGTGTCATTGCGAGTTGCCACCGGCCGCCGGGCCGACCGGCCGTGGACGAAACAGCAGCATTCTGTCATTGCGAGGCCGCCTGGCCGAAGCAATCCCCTTCGCGACGAGCCGCCGGCAGCGCGTCACGAACGGGATTGCTTGGGCCAGGCGGCCTAACAAGGAACAAGGTTCCCCCCTCCCCTTGAGGGAGGGGTTGGGGGAGGGGTGCGTACATCCACGGACCACGGATGTACGCACCCCTCCCCCAACCCCTCCCTCAAGGGGAGGGGGGAACCTACGTCAGGCCGCCGACGCCGTTTCATCCAGTCGCGGGGCGGCCGAAGGCCGGTGGCCAACTCGCAACGACAGTGGGGCGGCGTTACCCGAGCGGCGGGCGATACCAGCTCGGCTTGCGCTTTTCGCGGAACGCCGTGGTGCCCTCATGCCCTTCCGACGAATACCGCTGCGTCCAGCTTTCGTGCGCCAGCATCGCCATCTGCCGCTCGTCCAGCAGCAGCCCGTTCGCACCGAGGAACGAACGTTTCGTCATCGCGATCGCCGCCGGCCCGCTCAGGAACACCGCGTCCAGCACATCCGCGACCTTCGCCTCCATGCGATCGGCGGGGACGACTTCGTGCACCAGGCCGATGCGCAGAGCCTCCGCCGCATCGAAACGCTCGCCCGTCAGCGCATAGCGGCGCGTATGCCGCAGCCCCATCGCATGCACCATGTGGGTGGAGATCGGAGTTGGCGCGACGCCCACCCGCACTTCGGTCAGGCCGAAGATCGCATCCGGAGTGGCGAACGCGACATCGACGCAGCACACCATCCCCGCACCGCCGCCGAAGCACGCGCCGTGCACCACCGCGATCGTCGGCTTGGGAAACTCATTCAACAACTGCATCGCGCGCGTCGTTGCCATGGACGCGGCATAATTTTGCTCCGGCCCGTAATTCGCCGCGCGGCCGAGCCAGTTGATGTCGGCCCCCGCCTGGAAATGCCGCCCTGCGCCGCGCAGCAACAGGCAGCGCACGGACGGATCGGGCGCGAGTTTCTCCAGGCCGGCGATCAGCTCCGCCAGCAGGTCCTCGTTATACGCGTTGCCGACTTCCGGGCGGTTCAGCGTCACCGTCGCCACGCCGCGCGCGTCGATATTCAGCAGCACGAGGTCCTTGATCGGTTCCTTGCTCATGTCCCCACCTTTGCCGGATCGGTGTTGCCGCCGCAGACCAGCACGCCGACCCGTGCACCCACCGGCAGAACACACGCGCCGGATATCAGCGCGGCGAGCGCGGTCGCGCCGCCCGGTTCGGCAACGATGCGGCAGTGTTCCCACAGCGCGCGCTGCGCGGCAACGATGGCCGCATCCGTCACCAGCAGCGCGGCGGCGATGAAGCGCTGTGCGACCGCGAACATCTGCGTGCCGACCTGGCGCGCGCCGAGGCTGTCCGCCGCAACGCCGCTCACCGGCGCATCGACCGGCTTGCCGGCGCGCAGTGCGTCATGCAGCGCGGGACAGGATTCCGGCTCCACGCCAATCACCTGCGCGCTGCCGGCGTACCACGCGGCCATGCCGCCGATCAGTCCGCCGCCGCCGGCCGCTACCAGCACGTGCGTGAGCTCCGGCGCGTCCGCTTCGAATTCGCGCGCGACGGTGCCCTGGCCGGCCAGCACGTCGGCGTGGTCGTAGGCGTGCACTTCCAGCGCGCCGGTCTCCGCCTGGCGCGCGCGCGACGCCAGCAACGCCTCCGCGTAGGTTTCGCCGGTCTGGACGACACGCGCGTCATAGCTGGCGATGCGCGCGACCTTGGCCGGCGGCGTCAGGACTGGAACGAAAATCTCGGCGCGCACCCCCAGCGCGCGGGCGGCATAGGCCACCGCCGCGCCGTGGTTGCCGCCGGACGCGGCGATCACGCCGCCGGCCGGCAGGTCTGTCGATAACAACCGGTTGAAGGCACCACGCGGCTTGAAGCTGCCGGTGTGCTGCAGCAGCTCCAGCTTCAGGGCGATCGGCAACGATGCGCCGAACTCGCCGCCCGCAACACGCAGCACAGGCGTGTGCCGGACGTGGGAATGGATACGCAGCGCGGCGGCAGCGATATCGGCGCGGCTGACCATGCGGCCGAAGCTGGCATGCGGCAGGCGGCCGGGCAAGGCGGCCCTGGCACAAGCGCAGGGCAATCGGGTGAACCAAAGGAAGGCCGGGGCTCCGCCCCTGGACCCCGCCAAGGGGCTCTGCCCCTTGGATCCCCGCCAAGGGCATTGCCCTTGGGACCCTTTACTTCGCTGGATGGGCGGGAGGGGGCACGCGGCCGCGGCATGTGCGTCGCCA
>DASXFW010000042.1:0-18920 GCA_036489395.1 Acetobacteraceae bacterium
CTTCGGCCAAGCGGCCTAACAAGACACTCAAGGTTCCCCCCTCCCCTTGTGGGAGGGGTTGGGGGAGGGGTGCGTACATCCGCGGTCAGTGGATGAACGCACCCCTCCCCCAACCCCTCCCTCAAGGGGAGGGGAGACTTACGCTCCGGCCGGCGGCAACTCGCAATGACAGACCTACGGAGCCTGCGTCCATGACCGATCCCCTGTTGGTCATCGACGGCGACAACTTCGCGCACCGTGCGTACCACGGACTGCCGAAGACGATCCGGCGCGGGGACGGGCGCCCGGCTGGCGCCATCGTCGGCTTCGCCAACTTCGTGCTCCGCCTGTACGGGCAAGAGAAGCCGCGCGCGGTGATGGTGGGTTGGGACACGCTGGACGTGCCGAACTTCCGACAGCGCTTGTTCCCGCCCTATCAAGGCGGGCGCGTGTTCGACGCGGACCTGCTGGAACAACTCGCGATGCTTCCGGAGTTCGTGGATGCCTGCGGCTTCGCGAATGGCAAGGCGCCCGGATTCGAGGCCGATGATTTCCTTGCCGCAGCGGTCGCGCATGAGGAAGGCCGCGGCGGCTCGGTGCTGGTTGCCACCGGGGATCGGGACGCGTTCCAGCTTGCCTCGGCGGCGACGACGATCCTGCATCCCGTGAAGGCGGGCGAACTCGCGCGCATCGGGCCGGCCGAGGTGCGCGAACGTTATGGCGTCGAGCCGCGGCAGGTGCCCGACTTCATCGCATTGCGCGGCGATCCATCCGACAAGCTGCCTGGCGCGCGGGGCATCGGTGCGAAGACAGCGGCGACGCTGCTGCAACGGTACGGAAGTCTGGAAAAGGCGTTGGAAGGCGACAGGTTCCCAGATCAAGGCGAGGCCCTGCGGTTGTTCAAGAGGATCGCAACGATGGACCCGACGGCGCCTTTGCCGGATGTGCCGGATCAGACGCCGGCCTGGGAAGCGGCCGCGGAACTCGTACGCGGGTGGGGATTGCCGCGGCTCGCGGAGCGGCTGCATCTGCCGCGCTGACGCTCCGAGGCGGTTGCGCAACCACCGTCATGGCGGAGCCTGACCCCGGCCATCTTCGCAGCGTCGGGTCGCGCCGGAGCCCGGCAATTGTCGGACTGTCCGCGACAACGGACGCGGCATCCCGGTCGATGCCCGTCCCAGGTTCGAACACCTCGGCGCGCTGGAAGTGATCCTGCGGAAGCCGTGCCAGTCACCCTTGAGAGGGTGATCGCGGCAGGTGGCCGGGAGCGGCTTTTCCTCCACCGGCAGCAAGAGGACGGCCTTCAGCTTGTCCATCTCCTTGCCACGCTTCTGGGCGCGCCGCACATCGCGTTTGAACCGGCCGGACCAGACCGGCGTGAGCACGTCGGATGACCAGGTCCTTGAACAGCGCGGCGGCGGAGGCGGAGAGCTTGCCCTTGCCCTCGGCGAGCTCCTGCATGGCCTGGCGGCTCTTGGCGTTCGGCACCTTGACGTCGAAGGGCAGGCGCTTTTCGTCGGCAACTCGCAGGAGCAACAGGCGGATGGCGTCGGAGATGGTGAGGCCCATTGCCTCCAGGGCGGCGGCGGCGCGCTGCTTGGTGGCGGTGTCGATGCGGGAGCGAACGATACTGTCGGCGGGCATGGCGAGGCTTCATCAATCTGTGGTCCAAGTGTAGCTACGCGGGCGCCACTTTCAACCAACTATTCCCGCAGCATTGCGACCCCTCCACTGACCGGTTGCCCGGACTCCGCCCCACCGGCTATACCCCGCAGCGCACCGATCGGAACACAGCATGAACGACTTGTTCGGCACCGGCGGCAACGGCAAGCGTGCCAAACCCGCCGCCGCCCAACCCGCCGCTTCTCAGGGCAACAGCGACTACTCCGCCAAGGACATCGAGGTCCTGGAAGGCCTGGAGCCAGTCCGTCGCCGTCCCGGCATGTATATCGGCGGCACCGACGAGACCGCACTGCACCACCTGGCCGCCGAGACCCTCGACAACGCCATGGACGAGGCGGTCGCCGGCCACGCCAGCTTCATCGAGGTCGCGCTGGAACCCGGCAACTGGCTGACCGTCCGCGACAACGGCCGCGGTATGCCGGTGGATGCCCATCCCAAGTTCAAGCACCTCAGCGCGCTGGAGGTGATCCTCACCATGCTGCATTCCGGCGGCAAGTTCGGCGGCAAGGCCTACCAGACCTCGGGCGGGCTGCACGGCGTCGGCGCATCCGTGGTGAACGCGCTGTCCGAGGCGATGCAGGTGGAGGTCGCCCGCGACCGCACCCTGTGGAAGCAAAGCTACGCCCGCGGCAAGCCGACCTCGAAGCTGATCAACGCCGGCCCGGTGCACAACCGGCGCGGCACCTCGATCCGCTTCAAGCCGGACCCGCAGGTGTTCGCCGCCGCGCAGTTCGTCCCCGCCCGCCTCTACCGCCTCTGCCGCTCGAAAGCCTACCTGTTCCGCGGCGTGGAAATCCGCTGGTCCTGCGACCCGGCGTTGCTGAAAGGCGCCAAGGACGACACTCCCGCCGAGGCCGTGCTGCACTTCCCCGGCGGCCTGCGCGACAGCCTGGAAGCCGATATCGGCGATTCCGGCCGCGTGCTGCCGCTGCCATGGTCGGGCGAGGCCGACCTGCCGACCGCCGCCAACGGCGAATCTACCGGCCGCATGGAATGGGCCGCGGTCTGGCTGGACGGCGGCGAGGACGGCTTCCTGCACACCTACTGCAACACCGTGCCCACCCCGCTCGGCGGCACCCACGAGGCCGGCCTGCGCTCCGCCCTGCTGAAGGGCCTGCGCGCCTGGGGCGAGGCTCGTGGCAACCGCCGCGCCGCCGCCGTCACCGCCGAGGACCTGCTGCAGCCGATGGCCGCCAAGCTGTCGGTGTTCCTGCGCGAACCGCAATTCCAGGGCCAGACCAAGGAGAAGCTGACCAGCCCCGAGGCGTCGCGCCTGGTCGAGACCGCCCTGCGCGACCGCTTCGACCACTGGCTGGCCGGGGATCCCACGTCCGCCGACAACCTGCTGACCTTCGTCATCGAACGCGCCGAGGAACGCATTCGCCGCAAGGAGAGCAAGGACACCGCGCGCAAGTCGCCCACCCGCCGCCTGCGGCTGCCCGGTAAGCTGACCGACTGTACCAGGGAGAACACCGCCGAAACCGAGATCTTCCTGGTGGAGGGCGACAGCGCCGGCGGCTCCGCCAAGCAGGCGCGCAACCGCGAAACCCAGGCGATCCTGCCGCTGCGCGGGAAAATCCTGAATGTTGCCAGCGCGTCGGTGGACAAATTGCGCGCCAACCAGGAGCTGAAGGACCTGATCGAGGCGCTCGGCTGCGGCGTCGGCGACCGCTTCGACCGGGCGAAGCTGCGCTACGGCCGGGTCATCATCATGACCGACGCCGACGTGGACGGCGCCCACATCGCGTCGCTGCTGATGACATTCTTCTACCGCGAGCTGCCGGAGCTGGTGCGCCACGGCCACATCTACCTGGCGCAGCCGCCGCTGTACCGCCTGACCCAGGGCGCGAAATCTGTGTACGCGATGAATGACGCGGACCGCGAGCGGAAGGAGAAGTCGGAGTTCAAGTCGGGATCGAAGGTCGAGGTCAGCCGCTTCAAGGGCCTGGGCGAGATGCCGCCGGCGCAGTTGAAGGACACCACGATGGACCCGTCGAAGCGCACGCTGCTGAAGGTGGTGGCGTTGCCGGAGGAACGTGCCGCGACGGCGGAGCTGGTGGAAAGCCTGATGGGCCGCCGGCCGGAGCTGCGCTTCGCGTTCATTCAGGAGAGGGCGAAGACGGTCGAGGAGGTGGATGTTTGACGTTCCGGCAACACATCTTTTCTTGACTCCTGCGAATATTCGTGACAAACACCTGTGATGTTCACCCCCTGTGGAGGGCGCCATGCCAACCAGCGCCATCGTCACCTTCACCGCCAGGAACCGCGACTGGATCCTGCGGGATGGCGGATCCCAGGCCTGGCGGCTCGACGCCGATCGCGCGCGCCGTTGCGAATTCCTGATCTGCACGCAGAACCGCAATAACGCCGGGTTCGGCGCACCCTCCACAGAGCATGGCCACGGCTTCCTGATCGGCCGCATTTCCGGCGTCGTCGCATCTGCGGAACGCCCTGATCGCTGGCTGATCAAGATCGCGGATTTTATCGCCTGCGACCTGCCGAACATCTGGGCAAGATCCGGCCACCTGCGCTACCCGGTCTGGTACACCACATTGGAAGACCTCGGCATCGACCTTGCCGCGTTGCCCCCGTTCGTGCCCCTCCCGCTGCGGGACGCCCCACCCCTGGACCTCCCGCCCGGAATGGCCGACGCCACGGGAACGCTGCTCCGCCCGCCGCCCGCATGGACGCCGGCGCATCAGCCGTTGCGTCCTCCGGTCGCCGGCAACACGCGGACGCACGCACCGGACGATGCCACCTCCTGGAAGCGGCTCGACGCAATCCTGGCGCAGCTCGATCGCGTCCCCGATCGCCCCGGCGCGTTCGAGGCGCTCGACTGGGACGAACATGGCCTGCCGCGATGATCGCGGTGGATACCTCGGCCATCGTCGCCATCGCGCTGAACGAGCCGGAGCGTGCGATCTTCCGCCAGGCGATCATGCAGGCGGGCAAGGCTCTGATCAGCACCGCATCGGTGCTGGAGACCCGCATGGTCCTCTACGGCCGCCGCGGCCCGCGCGCCGTCGTGCTGGTGGACGACATGCTGCGGCTGCCGGTGTTCGAGATCACTCCGCCCGGCCCGGCCGACCTGCAAGCCGCGTTCGACGCATTCGTCGTTTTCGGCAAGGGCAGCGGCCACCCCGCCGCGCTCAACTTCGGCGATTTGTTCTCCTACGCCCTGGCGAAGGTCCGTAACCTGCCGCTGTTGTTCAAGGGCAACGACTTCTCGGAAACCGATGCCCTGCCGGTGGTCGCGTTGCCCGCCTGAGGCGCGCTCAGTGCGTCGGATAAGCCCGCGGCCAGGTGATCTGCGCAGGCGGGCCCGGCGGCGACGGCGGCCCCTTTTTGCCGCAGCCCCCCAGCGCGAGGACGCCCACCAGCGCAAGGAGCACCAGGACCGAAGTGAGAAACGGCAGTCCCCCCTCCCCTTGAGGGCTTGGGCCGCGAAGCGGACCGAGGCCAGGGGGAGGGGTGCGTCCTTCCCAGGCCCCGCGGCTGTATCCACCCCTCCCCCTAATCCCCTCCCTCAAGGGGAGGGGGAATTCCTGCTTCTGCTTCTCGCTTCGCTCGAAATGACGGGTAAGGCGGATCATCCCAGCGCCTCCAGCCAGCGCGCCGCCGCGCGCGCCACGTTGGCCGGCGCCGTGCCGCCGAAGCTGGTGCGTGAGGCGATCGACGCCTCCACCGTCAGCACCGAGAACACCGCATCGGTGATCCGCGGTTCCACAGTCTGCATCTCGGACAGGCCGAGCCCGGCCAGGTCCACACCCTTCGCCTCCGCCATCGCCACCAGCCGCCCGGTCACGTGGTGGGCGTCGCGGAACGGCAGGCGCAGCACGCGCACCAGCCAGTCCGCCAGGTCCGTCGCGGTCGCGAAACCGGCCGCCGCGAAGGCACGCATCCGCGCCGTATCCGGCATCATGTCCCGCACCATCCCGCTCATCGCGGCCAGCGACAGCGCCCAGGCCTCGGCCGCCTGGAACACGGGTTCCTTGTCCTCCTGCATGTCCTTCGCATAGGCCAGCGGCAGGCCCTTCATGACCGTCAGCAGCCCGACCAGCGCGCCCGTCACCCGCCCGGTCTTTGCCCGCACCAGCTCCGCCGCGTCCGGGTTGCGCTTCTGCGGCATGATCGAGCTGCCCGTGGTGAATGCGTCGGACAGCCGGATGAAGCCGAACGGCGCGCTGCACCAAATCACGATCTCCTCCGCCAGCCGCGACAGGTGCATCGCGGAGATCGCCGCCGCCGCCAGGAACTCCAGCGCAAAGTCGCGGTCCGACACCGCATCCAGCGAGTTCGCCGCCGGCCGGTCGAACCCCAGCGCCGTCGCGGTCATGTGCCGGTCGATCGGGAACGACGTGCCGGCCAGCGCCGCCGCGCCCAGCGGGCACTCGTTCAGCCGCCGCCGCGCGTCCGCCAGCCGCCCGCGGTCGCGCTCCAGCATCTCCACATAGGCCAGCAGGTGGTGGCCGAACGTCACCGGCTGCGCGGTCTGCAGATGAGTGAATCCCGGCATCGGATCGCTCGCATGCTGCGCCGCGCGCGCCGCCAGAGCGCGCATCAGGTCGGCAATCTGCGCCGTCAGCCCGTCGATCGCGTCGCGCACCCACAGGCGGAAATCCGTCGCCACCTGGTCGTTGCGGCTGCGCGCGGTGTGCAACCGGCGTCCGGCGTCGCCGATGCGGTCCGTCAGCCGCGCCTCGATGTTCATGTGGATGTCTTCAAGCGCCGCGTCAAAGCGGAACGCGCCGGTCTCGATCTCGTGCGCGATGGCGGCTAGACCGTCGCCGATGGACGCCGCATCTTCCGCGCTGATGACGCCGACCTTCGCCAGCATCGCCGCATGCGCCAATGAGCCTCGAATGTCCGCCCGCCACAGCTTCCGGTCGAAGCCGATCGAGGCGTTGATCTCCTGCATGATCGCCGATGGCCCGGCGGCAAAGCGCCCACCCCATTGGAGGTTGGCAGGCTCGTTGCGGCGATCCGGCGCATCGGTCACGGAAGGACATCCAGCATGGCGTTGATCAGCCGCCGGGCGGTCCTGGCGGCGGGCGGGACCCTAGCGGCGGCGTCATGGCCGCGCAAACTGCGCGCGCAGGAAACGCTGCACGACCTGGCCACGTCCCTGGTGCGCGCCGATCCGCCGAAGCCGGCGCCGGACATCGTCTTCCTCGATGCGCAGGGACAGAAGCACCACCTCTCGGAGTTCCGCGGCCACGGCATGGTCGTGAACCTCTGGGCCACCTGGTGTGCGCCTTGCGTCGCCGAGATGCCGTCGCTCGCCGTCCTGTCGAAGGCCGTGGCGCCGGCCGACATCGCGGTGCTGCCGCTGTCGGCGGACCACGGCGGCGTTACCGCCGTCACCGCGTTCTTCCGCAAGCACGACATCACCGGCCTGCCGGTGTTGCTCGACCCGGACGGCGACGCCGAACGCGCCTTCAATGTGCCCGGCATCCCCAGCAGTTTCATCATCGACAAGGCCGGCATGGTGCGAGGCCGCCTGGAAGGCCCGGCCGACTGGTCCTCGCCCGCGGCCATCGCGCTGGTGCGGCAACTGGCCGGAGCGTAGCCTCGCGCCAAATTGGGGGGAGGGCGCCATGCAGCGCGTTGCACTGATCACCGGCTGCGGCAAATCGATCGGCATCGGCAATTCCACCGCTCGCGCGCTGGCCGCCGCCGGCATGGCGGTGGTGGTGTCGGACGTGGCACCCACGGGCGTCGCCAACGAGCACAATGTGCAGGGCGACACGGACCCCAACTGGCGCGGCATCGACAGCCTGGTGGTGGACATCCGCAATGCCGGCGGCACTGCGTCAGCCACACTCGGCGACGTCAGCCAGGAGGCCGACGCCGCGCGCATGGTGGACGAGGTGCTGCGCCGGCACGGGCGGCTGGATGTGCTGGTGAACAACGCCGGCGCACCGCAGGGCGCCGATCGCAACGAGATCGAGAACGTGCCCGTCGAGGCCTGGGACCTGACGATGGGCGTCAACGCCCGGGGTGCCTTCCTGATGTCGCGCGCCGCGGTGCCGGCGATGCGCAAGGCGAAGTGGGGGCGGATCGTCTGCGTGTCGTCGAAGGCGGCGTTCCGGCCGGGGCCGCGCCGCGCCGCGTACGCCGCGTCGAAGGCGGCGATCGTCGGGTTTACGAAGTCGCTCGCGCTGGACCTGGCGCCATTCGGCATCACGGTGAACGCGGTGCTGCCGGGGCCGATCCGCACCTCGCGCGCGATCAGCACCAACCGGCGGGAGTTCGGCGACGACCTGGAAGTCGGCTTCCGCGAGCGGTCGAAGGCGATTCCCGTGGGCCGGTTCGGGACGCCGGATGAGGTCGCATCGATGATTGCGTATCTCGCCTCGGACGCGGCGTCGTTCGTGACCGGGCAGGCGATCGGCGTGGATGGCGGCTGGTAGGTCCGGTGTCCCGCCACGCGGGCTAGAAAACTAAGGTTCCCCCTCCCCTTGAGGGACGGGGCCAGGGGGAGGGGTCGATGCATTCGTTTCGACCCCTCCCCCCAACCCCTCCCTCAAGGGGAGGGGGGAACCTGCGCCGATCCGCCCTGGATGAAACGGTCGGCATGACGAGGCGGCGAGCGAGCGGGCAGCACGGCAAGTCGTTGATGCCGACCGGAGCCTGCCACCGGGCACTTGACCCGGTGGTCGGCACGACGCGGGAGGCAAAGCGGCGAATGGCCACCGCGTCAGCCCTGGTCTCGCTCCATTCCCAGCAGCAGCTTCGCCAGCGCCTCCGGCTGCGTCACGTTCGGGTTGTGGCTTGCGTCCATCGTCACGAACCGCCAGTCCGCATCCTCCCGGAACCGATCCGCGAACTGCAGGAACACGTCCGGGCCGGCCTTCTTCGTGCAATGGATATAGCTGCGCGGAAAATGCGGCGTCCCGCCCGCCAGCCGCAGCTTCTGGCTGAAACATCGCGCCGGCATGTGCCGCCGCCGCGGCAGGTTCCAGGCCAGGTCCTCGGCCGACGTATCCGGCGCCGGCGGGTTGGGCGGCAGCAGCCAGCCCTCCACCCCCTCGCGCGCCGCCCCGGTCAGATCGTCCAGCGACTGCCCGTCCGACGGCACGAACGCGTCGAGATACACCAGGTGCCGCACCTTATCCGGCACGCGGTCCGCCACCCCGGTTACCACCATGCCGCCGTAGCTGTGACCGACCAGGATGAAGTCCGCCAGGTCCTCGTATTCGATGACGGCCAGCGTGTCCCGAATGTGCGTCTCCAGATCGACCATCGGGTGCGTCAGATGAGCGCGCTCGCCCAGCCCGGTGTAGGTGGGGGTGAACACCTCATGCCCCGCTGCACGCAACAAAGTGCGGATGTGCCGCCAGGACCAGCCGCCCGACCAGGCGCCATGGCAGATCAGGTAAGTGGCCATGCGTGCGTTTCCTTCCCGTTGCGGCGGAATCCGGCGAGCGACCGCTACGGTTTGAACAGGAGACGAATTCAACGCAAGGACCGGCAGCCGACCACGCCTCGCCCGCTTCGTCCGCCGGCCGTCCGACCTCCGCCTGGGCGGGGCCTCGGTTGCTCCGCGTGCGGCGTGCTCTCACACGGCGTCGGTCCACATCGTCTTGCCGACGATCAGGCCCTGCGAGTTGATCTGCAGCCGGATGGTCTGGATCTGCGTATTGGTGATGAGATAGGACACGCAAATGATGCCGGTGCAGCCGCCGGTGCCGATCAATCCCACCGTCGGTACCGCGCGTATCTCGGTCCAGCCCTCGCTGGTCGCGTAGTGGGCCATCAGCCCCACCAGGCGGTCCGAATCCGTGCCGGGGCGCGAGATGTGCGCGCATTTGAACACGCCGGGCGAGGCCTTATAGACCTTGAACATGCAGCCGCTGAAATTGCCGCTGACGATGATGCGCCGGTTGACGTCCATGTTGGCGATGGTTGACCACGACGCATCGTAATGCAGATAGCTGCCGTTGAAATCGATGCTCCTCAAGGCCGAGGCCATGACCAGCTTGTTCGTCCCCGAAATCGACGCCTTCATGTGGACGAACGAATATTTGACCTTGTCCGTGGCCGAGATCACCCGGAACATGTTTTCGTCGTCGGAACTCGGCGAGGCGCCGACGCCAACGATCGACCCATTGTTCAGGTCGGCAACGAGATTCTGGATTGACGGCATGTGTTGTTCACCTCGGATACGTGCAGACTGGGGATACGGGCAGGCTGGGGATACGTGCACACTGGGGATACGGGCAGACTGGGGATACGGGCAGATTGGAGTGGCTGCGCGGTGCTCATGCCCCGAGGCAATGCCGCCACGCAACCCTCATTGACCTGGCATCACCACGTTTGGTTCAACCACGCCCTTCGTCGTCGCCCCGATTTGCCCCAATATGACGAATGTCACCAATGACCGCCGGCAATGTGCGTCTTCAGATCGACTATCGGGTGCGTCAGATGTGCGCGCTCGCCCGCCCCGGGTAAGTGGGCGTGAACACCTCGTGCCCCGCTGCACGCAACAAAGTGCGGATGTGTTGCCAGGACCAGCCACCGGACCATGCGCCATGGCAGATCAGGTAAGTGGCCATGCGTGCGTTTCCCTCCCGTTGCGTCGGGCGCGGCGAAGCACCGCCACGCTGCGAACCAGGGAGGAATTAAGGCACTGTTGACGAATAATCGCTGCAATTGACGCACGGTCGCATAATGTCGTCATGCCGACGAAGGTCGGCATCCACGCCTTCCTCCGCTGCGGCACTGCAAGACGTGGATGCCAACCGGAGCCTGCCACCGGGCACTTGACCCGGTGGTCGGCATGACGGGGCAAAGGCCGGTGCCTCGCTCAACCGATTCGATTATTCGTCAACAGTGCCTAACGCAAAGAACGCGCGACAGCGCAAAGCGCGCCGCGTGTCACATCCCGGCCATCAGACAGGACGACTGGTCTCCCGCCCGGCACAGTGCGGCATACAGGCTGCGCCGTTGCACCGTGTCAGGGCCATCGAGGATGCCCTGCGCGACCAGCCAGGACTGCGCCGCCTGCTGTGCCTGCGCGACATGCTGGGCGCGCGCGGGATCAACCGGCTCGCCAGGGAGCACCGGTCCGTCCGCTGATGGCAGCGCGGATTGCATCACCGGCTGCGGCAGCGTCGGGACGCCGGAGGCCGGCTGCCCCACGGCGGCTGCCGCGACGGCGGGCTGTGCGACGGCCGCGCCTGTTCCGCCGTTGTCCTTCACCAGCCAGCCGCTCGCCTGCATGCAATTGTCGTAGGATTGGCTGTCATGCACCACCGTTGCGATGCCGCCGACCAGCAGCGCGACCCCGGCCGCGATCGCCACCGCCTTTGGCGAGCCTGACGCTCCGAACGACGTATCCGGTCGCGTTTGCTCGGCGAACAGATGGCAGCGTCCCGAGTCGGGGCCGTACTGCGCGAGGGTTTTGCCGGGTCCCGGCATATACGTGTGGTTGGCACAGGCGCCGAGCGCCAACGCACCGCAAAGCAGGGTACAGGTGTATCGAGAACGCACGAGTATTGCTCCCCCGGGCCGGTTCTTGCTGGAAGGTCCTGCAACAAAGTAGCTGGCGGAACGTTACAGCGCGGTTCCAGGCGATCTGCCGGCACGGCCATCCGGCCGCCGGTATCCTCCACGTCCGAATCTGGCGAGAAATCCGCCGCGTTGGGGTACATATGTCCGGCCATGAACCTCGATCGTGACGTCTGTTACCGCGCCCTGCTGACCCGCGACCCCCGCTTCGACGGGCAGTTCCTGGTCGCCGTCCGCACCACGGGTATCTATTGCCGGCCGATCTGCCCCGCGCAGACGCCGAAGCTGGAGCATGTGATCTTCCTGCCCAGCGCGGCGGCGGCCCAGGCCGCGGGGTTCCGGCCCTGTCTGCGCTGCCGGCCGGAGACCTCGCCCGACCTCGCCGCCTGGCACGGCACCGCGGCCACCGTCAGCCGCGGCATGGCGCTGATCGCCGGCGGCGCGCTGAACGCCGCCAGCGTGGATGAGCTCGCCACCAGGCTCGGCCTGGGCGAGCGCCAGCTCCGCCGGTTGTTCCAGCAGCATATCGGCGCCTCGCCGCAGGCCGTGGCACAGACGCGGCGGGTGTTGTTCGCCAAGCAGCTCATCACCGACACGACGATGCCGATGACCGAGGTCGCGCTGGCCGCCGGGTTCGGCAGCGTGCGTCGCTTCAACGACACGTTCCGCACGCTGTATGGCCGCTCGCCGCGCAGCATGCGCCGGGCGCGGGGCGAGGACACGCCGGCCTCCGCCATCACCCTGACCCTGCCGTTCAAGCCGCCGTACGACTGGGGGGCGATCATCGGCTTCCTCGCCGCCCGGGCGATCCGCGGCGTCGAAGCGGTGCGGCCGGATTGTTACGCCCGCAGCATCGCGCTCGGCGGCGCGCAGGGCACCATCGTGGTGCGCCCGGCAGATCGTCCGAACGCGCTGGTGGCCACCATCCGCTTCCCCGTCGTCACCGCGCTGCCGGCGATCGTCGCGCGCATCCGCCGCGTATTCGATCTCGGCGCCGACCCCACGGTGATCGGCGCGCACCTGGCCGAGGACCCGGTCATGGCGCCGCTGGTCGCCGCCCGCCCCGGCCTGCGCGTCCCCGGCGCGTGGGACGGGTTCGAGCTGGCGGTGCGCGGCATCCTCGGCCAGCAGATCACCGTCGGCGCGGCGACCGCGCTGGCGGGTAAGCTGGTGGCGCTGTGCGGCACCGCGCTGCCGCCGGCGGACGATCCGGCGCTGGCCGGACTGACGCACGCGTTCCCGTCCCCCGACGTGGTGGCGCAGATCGAGGACCTTGGCCTGGCGATCGGCATGCCGCGTGCCCGCGCCGCCGCCATCACCGGCATGGCTCGTGCCGCCGCGGCGGACGCCAGCTTGTTCGAACCGGGCCGCGGCCTGGACGAGGCCATCCCGCGTCTGTGCGCCCTGCCTGGCATCGGCGAGTGGACCGCGCAGTACATTGCCATGCGCGCCCTGCGCGAGCCGGACGCTTTTCCCGCCGCCGACATCGGCTTGCTTCGCGCGATGGCGCGCGACGGCGCACGGCCGACGCCGGCCCAATTGCTCGCCCACGCCGAAGCCTGGCGGCCCTGGCGCGCCTACGCCGCGCTGCATCTCTGGGCATCCGACGCCGCCGCCCCGCGCCCCGCAACCAAGGAGCCTCCCCATGCGATTGTTCGTCGAACGCGTCCCGTCGCCGATCGGCACCATTCTCCTGATCTCTGACGGCGACGCCCTGCGCGCGCTGGATTTCGAGGATTTCGCCGACCGCATGCATGTCCTGCTGCGGCGCTACGAAGGTGAGTGCGAGCTCACGCCCGGCCGTGCCGCCGGCGGCGCCGCCGAGCGGATCGCCGCCTACTTCGCCGGCGAACTGACGGCGCTGGACGACATTCCGGTGCGCACCGGAGGCTCCGACTTCCAGCGCCGCGTCTGGGCCGCGCTGCGGCAGATCCCCGCCGGCACCACCACGTCCTACGGCCGTCTCGCCGCCGCCATCGGCGCGCCCACCGCCAGTCGCGCCGTCGGCCTGGCCAACGGCGCCAACCCGGTCGCCCTGGTGGTTCCGTGCCATCGGGTCATCGGCGCCGACGGCAGCCTGACCGGCTATGGCGGCGGCCTGCCGCGCAAGGCGTGGCTGCTGCGGCACGAGGGCGGCCGCGCAACCGGCATGCTGCCGCTCGGCGCAGCGTGTGCGGCCGCCACGGGGCTTGCCGCGTAACGCCGAGCCGTTCCACGAGTCACACCGGCGCGTGGAACGAAAGGGCGGACGATATGCTGCGTCGAGGATTCATGCTGGCGGCAGCCGGCGCGCTGATCACCCCGGCCCATGCCGCCCGCCCCACCGTGGTGCTGGAGTTGTTCACTTCCCAAGGGTGCTCGTCCTGTCCGCCCGCCGACGCGCTGCTGGGCGAGCTGGTGGGCCAGCCGGGCGTGATCGCGCTGGCCTGGCACGTCGATTACTGGAACTACCTCGGCTGGCGCGATCCGTTCGCGACGCCGTTCGCCACGCAGCGCCAGCAGGCCTATGCGACGCAACTGCACGGCGAGGTTTATACGCCCGGGCTGGTGGTGAACGGTGCGGCGATCGTCGTCGGCTCGGATCAGCCGGCGGTCGCCGCGGCGATGACTGAGGTGCCGCCGCTTTCCGTGCCGGTGACGTTGCGGCGTGATGCGGACGCCGTCGTCGCGACCGTGGGCGCATTACCCGCACCGCTGACCGCATTGTTTGCCGCGTATGAACCGCAGCACGATACGGCGGTTGGCGCAGGCGAAAACTCCGGTCGCCAATTGCGCGAATACCATATCGTCACGGCAACGCAGCGCCAGCAAATCACGCCAGGTACGGCGGCCACCTTGCGATTCCCGCCAATATCAGCGGGCCACGGCGCGGTGCTGCTGCTGCAGGACGCCACACTGCGCGTCGTTGGCGCGGCCGACCTGGCGTCCTTGCGCGCAGCGTAACATGTCGCCGTCAGGCCGCCCCCTCTCTCCTGTCATTGCGAGCCTCTTGTCATTGCGAGGCCGCTTGGCCGAAGCAATCCCCTTCGTGACGAGCCGCCTTTGCATCGTCACGAACGGGATTGCTTCGGCCAAGCGGCCTCGCAATGACAGTAGGGGGGAGGCGGGCATGACAGACCGGCGCCGCCTACTCCCCCGCCCGGAACCGGTCTAACTTCCCCGTCACGTCCATAACGCAAGCGGAGGGAACCATGCGCGGTGTCGTGTTCACCGGAGGTCGCGATCTCGAAATCATGCAGTTCGACGATCCCACCCCCGGCCCCGACGAGGTCGTGGTGGAGATGAAAGCCTCCGGCATGTGCGGCAGCGACCTGCACCAGTACCGCCGTCCCAAGACCAGCGGCGGCGCCAACGCGACCGGCCTGCCCGCCAACCCCAATCCCGTCATCGCCGGACACGAACCGTGCGGCGTGGTCGCCGCGGTCGGCTCCGCCGTCGATCCGCGCCAGGCGCGCGTCGGCGAGCGCATCATGGTGCACCACTACCAGGGCTGCACGCAGTGCAACCACTGCCGCTCCGGCTGGCAGCAGCTTTGCCAGGAAGTGCCGGTGAAGGTGTACGGCAGCAACTCGCATGGTGGCCACGCGAAGTATCTGTGCGTGCCGGCCAACACGATGGTGCCGCTGCCGGACGAGCTGTCGTTCTCCGCCGGCGCGGCGATCGCCTGCGGCTCCGGCACCGCGTACAGCGCGCTGCGGCGGATGAACCTGTCCGGCAACGATACGATCGCGATCTACGGCCAGGGGCCTGTGGGTTTGGCCGGCACGCAGTTCGCCAAGGCGATGGGCGCGCGAGTGATCGCGCTGGACGTCAATCCGCAGCGGCTGCAACGCGCGAAGGAGTTCGGTGCGGACGACGTGGTCGATCCGGGATCGAACGACCCCGTCGCCGCGATCAAGGACCTGACGCACGGCCGCTTCGCCGATTTGTCGCTGGATACGTCGAGCAATTCCGAAGCGCGCGCCAACGCCATCCGCAGCACCAAGGTGTGGGGCACGATGTGCTTCGTCGGCGAGGGCGGCGACGTCAAGATCGACGTCAGCCCGATGCTGCTGCGCCGGCAGATGACGCTGATCGCGTCGTGGACGTTCTCCAACATCATCCAGGCCGAGTGCGCGCGCTTCTGCGTCGAGCGCAAGATCGACGTGGACAAGCTGTTCACGCACCGGTGGAAGTTGGATCAGGCGGAGGAGGCGTACAAACTGTTCGACAGGCAGAGCGACGGTAAGGGCGTGTTCCTGATGTAGGTCGCCATGTGTCATGGCCGCGCTTGTCCCGGCCATCCACGCCTTGCGCCCGCCGCAAATCCCGCCGACTTTAGCCGCGGAGGTGGGGGCATGAGCGACCTCTACGAGACGGACATCCTGGAGTGGTCGGAGCAGCAGGCGGCGCTGCTGCGGCGGCTGGCGGCCGGCGAGCGCGTCAACGATCGACATCTGGACTGGGCCAATATCGCAGAGGAGATCGAGGACGTGGGCAGCAACCGGTTGCACGCGGTCGAATCTTTGCTCGGTCAGGCGCTGCGTCACATGCTGAAGGCCGACGCTTGGCCGCAGGTGCGCGATGCGCCGGTCTGGCGGGCCGACGCGATCGACTTCCGGCAGCAGGCGGCGCGCCGGTTCGTGCCGTCCATGCGGCAGAAGATCGACGTGGCGCTGCTTTACCGTCAGGCGTTGCGCGCGCTGCCGGAGGCGTTCGACGGGGTGCCGCCGTTGACGGTGCCCGAGGCCTGTCCTGTCACGCTGGATGAGTTGTTGACTGTGGCGGAGTGATTTGCACTGACCTTGACCACCGAGCGGTCACCATCGCTCCGCCCCTATCAATCTGACCGTTCGCATTGCCGTTGATCTCGCCGTCCGGCTCGCCGGCACCGGCGGCGGTCTTCAAAGGCGCTGGTGCTGGAGGCGTTCGCGGCCGACGAGCCCCGCGCCGGGTATCTGACCGAACCGGATCCGCGGCGACGGCTTTGGCTGGATCGTTATGGTGCAGCGGGCCTCGATAACATCGAGGAGCTCGCTCGGAAAGGTCAGCGCTATATCCAACGATCTCCGTCATTATGCATAATTCTTTCCCCCTCCGAAGTGCCGTGGTAGGAACAAAGCATGTCCCTCGACCTCACCACCGAGCAGCTCGAGACGCTGCGCGCCTACGCCGCCGGCCGGCTCGGCACGCGCGAGACGATCGAACGCACTGGCCTGCATGACTACGCCGAGCTGGTGATCGCTCTGGCGCAGCATGACCTCGACTTTCCGAAACCCGCAGCGACGCCCAGGCATGATGCGCACCTGGCACAGGCGCGCGCGATTCTGCAGCCGCGTCTGCGTCATGGCGCTTGAAATCGTCATCATCGTGACGGATGCGCCGCCGCTGATCACGCTCGCTGCGGCGAAAAGCCTCGACTACCTGCTATACCCGGGACTTCCGGTCCTCATTCCGGATGCGGTGTTTCATGAGGCGACCGGCGCCGCCGGGAAGCTCGGCGCACAGGAGATTCTCGACTGGTACCGCGCGCATACAGACATGGTGCGGGTGGAGCCGACCCAGACATTTCAGGACGAGATGACGCTGCGGGAAAATGCCGGCCACAGGCCCGTTCGCGATCTCGGCGAGCGCGCCGCGATCGAGGTGGTTGCGCCGGTTCGTGCGCGCGCTGGCGGAACGGGTGATGGCGCTTTCGACCGACGATCTGCCGCGTGAGCTTGAAGCGGCCGGGCGCATCCAGTCCGCCGATCATGTGCTCGACGTGGCCGCCGGGAGGGAGCGGAACGTTGCCGCGCAACGGCAATCCCACGGCGATGGGGAAGCGTTTATGCTATTGCGGGACCAGTTGAGCCGGAGCGATCCGCCAGGGTCGGCAGGCTGACCCTTTCGATGGGTGCGTCGCTTTCTGTCCACGTCGAGCAATCCCGAAGCGCGTGCCAACGCCACCCGCAGCACCAAGGTCTGGGGCACGATGTGCTTTGTCGGCGGGGCGGCGACGTGAAGATCGACGTCAGCCCGATGCTGCTGCGCCGGCAAATGACGCTGATCGCGTCATGGACCGTCTCCCTCTCCTCGCAACGACACTGGAGCGGCTACCCGAATGCCGCGAACACTTCCTCCATCGCCTTGAGCTGATTGCCCGATGCTGATGACGGCACGACGATCGGTGTCCGCACGCCCGCATCCTGCCATGCCGCGACACCCTCTCGCACGCGGCTGGCCGGACCGAACAGGGTGTTGTCGGCCAGCCATTTGTCGGTGAAGTAGCGGGTCACTTCATCGCGCCGACCCTCGGCGATCGCCTGCTCTATCGCCGTCATCTCCTCCACGTAGCCTGCTTCCTTCCAGTAATTCCGGTAATTCGGCAGGAACGCATAGTTCGTGAGCGTGCGGCGGTTCACCGCCTTCGCCGCCTCGATGTCCTCGCTGATGCAGGTCGGCAGCATGTTGCCGATGAAGAACGCCGGATCGTCGCGTTTCGCCGCGGGCAGCGCCGACAGCGACTCTCGCATGTGCGACAGGGATGCATTGGCGAACACCACGCCCTCGCTGATTTCCCCAGCCAGCGCCACCATCTTCTTGCGCAAAGCGGCGATGACGATCGGCGGCAGTGCGCCCAGGCCCTCCTGCGCGCGGAAGCGTTCCACGAAACTCCGCGTGTCGGCGAGCGGCTTGCCCGGCGTCACGCCCATCCGTACGTGGCTTGGTCCGTGCGCGACGCCGATGCCCAGGCGGAAACGCCCGCCGGATATCTCGTGCATGAACGCGGTGCTCTGCGCGAAGTCACCGACGGTGCGGGCATAGATCGGCGCGATCGCAGTCCCGAACTCTATGGTTTGCGTGTTCCAGGCCAGCGCCTCGCACAGCGACATGTTGCCGAACATCGATGGCGAATAGATGCCGGCGAACCCGCGGCGCTCGATCTCGCGTGCCAGGTCGATGGTGAGGCGCCGACGGCCCGGGACGGCAACCAGGGAGAGGGCGGGGAGGGGCATTGCGGCCATCCTTTGGCTTCAGGGAACGAAGCTTATCTGTTGTGCCCGCCGCAGAACAATACGGCTTGCAGCCGGGATCCCAAACGCGGTCGTTGTCACGCATCCAGCAGCGAGCGGATCTTCGTCGCCAGGGCCGCGTAGGTGAACGGCTTCGGCAGTACATGCGTGCCGGGATCCAATATGCCGCCGTGGATGATCGCGTTGCGTGAGTAGCCCGTGGTGAACAACACCGGCAGTTCAGGCCGCATACGACGCGCGGCATCGGCGAGCTGCCGCCCGGTCATTCCGCCGGGCAGGCCGATATCTGTGAACAACAGGCGAATGGACGGATTGCGCGCCAGCACATCGAGCCCGGCGTGGCCGTTCGGCGCTACCAGCAGGCGATAGCCCAGTTCCAACAGCGAGTCCGTGCTGTAATTCAGTACTGCTTCATCGTCTTCGACCACCAGGATCAGTTCGCCGTTGCCCATTGGCGGTGCCGGTTGCGCGGCTTCCGTCGCGATTTCAAGCGCGGCATCCGCCGCCAAACGCGGCAAGTAAAGCTTCACGACCGTGCCGTGCCCGGTCTCGCTGTAGATGCTGACATGGCCGTTGGACTGCTTGATGAAGCCATACACCTGGCTGAGGCCTCACGACTCCCCTCATTTTCATCTTACCCAGATCTTGCGCCGATTCGCACCGATTCCCTACCAGATCGGGGAACTTCGTGGATGAGGGTGCGTCATGGAAATGGCAGCGGCGGAACTGCGCGACGGCGGACGGCTGAAG
>DASXFW010000058.1:0-15012 GCA_036489395.1 Acetobacteraceae bacterium
GCATCGACCCCTCCCCCTAACCCCCTCCCTCAAGGGGAGGGGGGAACCTACGTCAACCCGCCGCCGCACGGCGCGCAGGCCGGCCCTGACGGCCGCCGAGCGGCATCATCCCACCGCAGCCTTGAACCGCGTGATCGCTGCAAGATGATCCGCCGGCGTGCGTCCCGCGATGCGCTTGTGATGACCACCCGGATACGTCGTGTGCGCCGTCGCATGCGTCACGCCGGCACGCTGCCAGAAGTCCATTTCCTTCCGCCAGTCGTCCTCGCCGCCCACGCCAGGCGACACCCACACTTCGATTCCCACATCCGCCGGATCGCGGCCTTCGTCCCTGATCAGCCCGCGCAGCTTGTCGAACGCGGCCAGCGCCGTGTCGTCCGGCGGATAGGCCAACGGCATGAAGCCGTCGCCGTATTTCGCGGTGCGGCGGAACGTCGCCTCGGCATGGCCGCCGAACCACAGCGGCACGCGGCCCGAGACCGGGCGCGGATTGATCCCCGCATCCTGGATCGTGTGCCACTTGCCGTTGAACGTGACATGCGGCGACGCCCACAGCGCCTGCATCACCTGCACTTGCTCCTCCGAGCGTGCGCCGCGGTTATGAAAGTCCTCGTTCAGCCCGGTGAACTCGACCTGGTTCCAGCCGACGCCGATACCCAGGCGGAAGCGCCCGCCGCTGAGTACATCCAGCGACGCCGCCTGCTTCGCCACCAGCACCGCCTGGCGCTGCGCCAGGATCAGCACGCCGGTGGCAAAGCCGATGCGCTGCGTGCAGCCCGCGAGGTAGCCGAACAACGCGAACGGATCGTGATACGGCGTCTGCGACGTTCCGACGCGCTGGTCGCCCGTGTGGCTGGCGGGATTGGCGCCCAGCACGTGATCGGGCGCCACCAGGTATTCGTAACCAAGCCCCTCCGCCGCCTGCGCATAATCGCGCAGCACGATCGGATCGGTGCCGATGTCGCCGATCGGCAGTGACGCACCGAGATGCATGTTAGTTCCCCTTACAACGCGCTGCCGACGGCGTCGCGATAACGGCGCGCGGCGTCGAGATGATCGGCCAGCGAATGGCCGGCGATGCGATGATGGTGGCGGCGATGGAACGTCGTGGTCAGCGCAATGTGCGTCGCGCCGGCGCGCTTCCAGAACGCGGCCTCCTTCGCCCAGTCGGCCGGCGTGCCGCTGCCGCAGGAGGTCCATACCTCGATGCCGATCGCGCTGGGGTCGCGGCCGGCTTCGCGTGTCAGCGTGCGCAGCTTTTCGAAGATCGGCAGTGCGGTGTCGTCCGGCGGATACGCGTTCGGCATCCAGCCGTCGCCCCATTTCGCAATGCGCGGCAGCGTCGCGTCGTGGTGGCCGCCGTACCAGATCGGCACGCGGCCGGTCGATGGGCGCGGGTTGATGCCGGCATCGTCGATCGTGTGGTAGCGGCCCTTGAACGCGACGTGCTGGTTGGCCCACAGCGCCTGCATCACCTGCACTTGCTCCTCCGAACGGCGGCCGCGGTTATGAAAGTTCTCGTTCAGGCCGACGTATTCCACTTCGTTCCAGCCGACGCCGATGCCCAGGCGGAAACGCCCGCCGCACAGCACGTCGAGCGACGCCGCCTGCTTCGCCACCAGCACCGTCTGCCGTTGCGGCAGGATCAGCACGCCGGTGGAGAAGCCGATCTGCGTGGTGCAGCCGGCGAGGAAGCCGAACAAGACGAACGGGTCGTGGAACAAGTCGTCGTTGTCGTTGCGGTCCCAGCCGGGGCGGGACGCGGCGTTGACGCCGAGCACGTGGTCTGGGGCTTCGATGAAGTCGTAGCCTATGGTCTCCATGGTTTGCGCGTACTCGCGCACGGTGGCGGGGTCGCCGCCGATATCGCCAAGTGGCATCAGTGCGCCGATCTGCATGGTGAGTCTCCCTGTGGTTGGCCCGTCCGGTGCGAGTATAGCTTGCATAGCGCGGATGGTATGGATGGCGTGGATGGTATGGATGGCTGGCTTGTGTGGCGTGGATGGCGTGGATGGCGTGGATGGCTTGGATGGCTTGTATGACTCGCTCCCCCTCCCCTTGAGGGAGGGGGTTGGGGGAGGGGTGCGTGCATCCGCGATGCAGGTGGCTGTACGCACCCCTCCCCCTAACCCCCTCCCTCAAGGGGAGGGGGGACTCTTGACCCTCTACTCTCTTGGTTATTTATCCGCTTCCAGCACCGCCCGCAGCTTGTCCGGCGCTACCGAGATCTTGTCGATGCCCGCACGCTCCTGCTGCAACAGCATGCTGACGCGCGAATCCCGTTGGCCCCAGCCGCGATTCAACGCCTCGGTCAATTCCTGATGCGCGAGATTGGTCAGCCGCATCGGCACGCTGACGTCGCGCGCCAACTGACACGCCAACGACACATCCTTGTGCAGCAGCCGCAACGCAAAATCCGGCGGATCGTACGTGCCGGTAAGAAACCCGCGGGACATCCGATCGAACAACCGGGCGCGGCCGCCGGCGCCCTGGCGGATCGCCTCCCACAGCGGCAGCGGCTCGACGCCGGCCTTCACCCCCATGGTGAACACTTCCGCCAGCACCGTACTCACCGCCGCACCGGCGGCGTTGTGCACCAGCTTGGCAACCGTTCCGGCGCCGATCGGACCGATATAACGCGCGGCATCGCCCATCGCGTCCAGCACCGATTTGTACTTGTCGAATGCCGCCTTGTCCCCGCCGACCCAGATCGCCAGCCGGCCGCTATTCGCCCCGCTCGGCCCCCCGCTGACCGGCGCATCGAGAAAATCCACGCCCTGCTCTGCAAACTTTGCGTGGAGCGCGCGCACTACATTGACCGCATTGGTGGACAGATCGAACCAGGCGGAGCCTTTGCGGAAGCCCTCCATCAACCCGTCCTCGCCCGAGCCGACCGCTTCCACGTCCGTCGGTGTCGGCAGCGAGGTGAACACGATGTCCGCAGCCGCGGCGACCGCGCGCGGACTTTCCGCCCATTTGGCGCCGTTCGCGAGATGGCGTGACGCGGCCTGCCGCGACAGGTCGTGCACGACGAGCTCGTGCCCCGCCTTTTGCAGGTTGCTGGCCATGCCGGCACCCATCATGCCGAGTCCGATGAAGCCGATCTTCATATGCGTTCCCTCCGGTCGGTGTTCGGGATGCAGTGTGCGACTTGTGTGGGCGGCTCTCAAGGCGCAGCCACCCCCTGTCATTGCGAGGCCGCTTGGCCGAAGCAATCCCCGCGGTGGATTGCTTCGGCCAAGTGGCCTAACAAGCAACGAGGCGTCCCCCCTCCCCTTGAGGGAGGGGGGACAGGGGGAGGGGTGCGTACTTCCGAGGTCCTGCGGCTGTATTTACCCCTCCCCCTGTCCCCCTCCCTCAAGGGGAGGGGGGACGCCTCGGGCTTCGATCACAGCCGTTTCATCCAGAGCGGGTCAGCCGCCAGGCCGGTGGCAACTCGCAATGACATGTGTCAGCCCAGCCGGTGTTCTTCCACGGCAAACTGCGCGACACCGCTGACATCGCTGTCGCCCGCTGCACATTCCAGATCGACCAGCGACTCAAACCACGCTTGTGCCATCGCCGCGGCATTTACCTGCAAATGCGGAATCACGCTGTTTGGCGCCCTGCCCTGCTGCAGCACGCGGTACCGCCGCAGTCCGCGTAACCGTGGCATCGCACGCAGCCGATCGAGATGCCGTGCGATGGCGATCGCAGTGGCGGCTTCCGGATAAAGCACGATCAGCCGCATTCGTCCCGCGTCGTCCGCCACCGGCACGTCGTCCTCCGGTTCCGCCATGATGCGCGCAACGGCGCCAATGAACAGCTTCGAGTCTTCGTTACAGGCTGCCATCGCCGCGGATCCATGCGCCTGCGCGCGGTCCTCGTCGCTGTCGAACGTGAGGATCGGAAAGCCGTCGATCCGCATGGCCCGCGCGGTGGCGTTCGTCGCCGGCGAGTCCAGCACATGGCACTGCACATAATCCCGCAATCCGGGGAACGCGCATACCAACGGCCCGTGAACATCCAGCCAGTGCCTGCGGAATTCGTGCAGCGGCACATCGTCGCGCCGCCGCATCAGGCTGATCGCAGCGATCATACCACGGGCGTGCTCGGCGGGCCGCCCTTCTCCCACACGTTGAACGTCGCGTCCCACAGCGCGATGCGTCCGTCGCGCACGCGCCAGATTTCCGTGCCGCGGCCCTGCATCTGCTTGCCGGTCTGCGCGTCTTCCCAGGTCGCGTCCCAGGTGTTCGACAGCAGATCGCCCATCATCAGACGCAGCTGCTTTTTCAGCCGATAGCCTTTGGTGCGGGTAAAGCGCGCGCGCAGGAAGCGCATGATCGCGTCGCGCCCGTGCATTTCCGGGAAATCGGCGAACAAGGCGATGGCATCTTCGGTAAAGCCTTGCTCGATGCGCGCAAGATCGGCGGCACCAAACGCATCCTCCACGTCCTGCACCAGGCGCATGGCCTGGTCCCAGGTCAGAACGCGGCCGGCCTGTTCCGGCATGTCCATGGCATCCTCCCGCGGCTGTTGGCACATCTTTCGCGCGTGGTGGGATTGGCGCAACCCGGGACGGTGGCGCCGTCGGCTGGCTGGTGTAGCGTGACGGTCAGATGTTGGGGAGGTGGCACCATGAACAACGCCGTTCGTACCATCGACGCGAAGACGCTGAAGGCGTGGTTGCATGATAAGGGCGAGATCGCGTTGCTCGATGCGCGCGAGGAAGTGCCGTTCGATGCGCGCCATCTGCTGATGGCGGCGTGCATGCCGCTGAGCCGGCTGGAAATGCTGGTGGATGATGCGGTGCCGCGGCGCTCGGCGCGCGTGGTCTGGTGCGACGATGGCGAAGGCCTGGCCGCACGCGCCGCAGCCCGCATGGCGGAGCTTGGGTACTCCGACGTGTCGATGCTGACCGGCGGTATCAGCGCATGGGAGGCGGCCGGTTACCGCCTCTACAGCGGCGTGCACGTACCCAGCAAGGCGTTCGCCGAAGTGGTAGAACATGCGGCGGGAACTCCGTGCATCAGTGCCGAGGAATTACAGGCGCTGATCGAATCACGAGCCGACATCGCGATCTTTGACAGTCGTTCGTACGAAGAATATCATACGAACAGTATACCGGGAGCGATCAGCGTTCCGGGTGCGGAACTGGTTTATCGGTTCGCCGATCTGGTGCCGTCACCGGACACCATGGTCGTCGTCAATTGCGGCGGCCGCACGCGCAGCATCATTGGCGCACAGTCGCTGATCGACGCCGGCGTGCCGAACAAGGTGGTGTCGCTGAAGAACGGCACGCAGGCGTGGCACCTGTCCGGATATGAGGTGCAGAAGGGAGCGACCGCGCGTCCGCCCGAAATATCCGCGGAGGGCCTGGCCGCGGCCCGCGCCTTGGCACGACAGCTCGCCGAGCGGTTCAGAATTCGCTCGATCAATCCTGGAACCTTGGGGCACTGGCAGGCCGAATCGGACACACGCAGTATGTATATATTCGACGTGCGCACGCCAGAGGAATACGCGGCAGGCCATGTGCCGATAACGAAGCATATCGCGGGCGGCCAGCTTGTGCAGGAAACCGACCGGCATGTCGCGACATGGGGCGCGCGCGTCGTGCTGATGGATGACGATCGCGTACGCGCGACGATGACTGCGCACTGGATGAAGCAGATGGGCTGGGAGGTCGCAACGATGACGCTGGACCTGCGCAGCGGTGACCCGCCGACCGGACCGTACGTGCCGCGCGTACTTGGCCTGGACGGCGTGGCCGTGCCGACGATCGACGCGGCGGAGCTGCATGCACGGTTGCAAGCGGGGCACACCGTGGTGGTCGATCTGGACTGGAGCCGCGATTACATCGCCGGCCACATTCCCGGCGCGTTCTATGCGATCCGGTCCCGGTTGGCTAACGCGTTAGCCAGTGTGCCGGAAGCGGACGTTACGGTGTTTACCTCCGGCGACGGCACGTTAGCAAAACTTGCGGCAGCGGAATGGAGCGGCGCCGGACCAGTGCCTGTGCTGGCGCTGGAAGGTGGCACAGCGGCGTGGCGCGCGGCGGGTTATCCCGTAGAACACGGGGCGACGCGCATGGCCTGCCCGCCGGACGACATGCGCTTGCGGGCGCGCGAACAGGCGGGCAGCGTCGAGGACGCGATGCGCGCGTACCTCGCCTGGGAGATCGATCTGGTCAACCAGATGGCCGCCGATGACGACCAGCGCTTCAAGGTGGCGGCCGGCTGAGGCAAGCAAACGCCAGTCCTGGCCTCAGCCGTTCCACTGCACGATATACAGCCCGGCATCATAGTCCGTCAGATAGACCAGCCCGTCCTCCGCCACGAACAAATCCGCGGTGTGGCGCATCTTCGCACGGCCACGCATCGGCTCGGTCCATTTGGCGGGCTGCGGCGGGACGAAATAGCCGGCCTCCGACGGGCGGTACGGATCGACGATGTCGAACACGCGCAGCCCGGCGCTCTGCCAGGTGGCAAAGATCGTTGTGGAGGACTGGAACGAACCCGGCCGGTTCTCGTGCAAATTGTGCGGACCGAACTGGCCGCCGAGTTTCACATAGTCCTGGTCATCAGGCGTCGGCATGGTGGCGATGCTGATCGGGTTGCTCTTATCGCGGATGTCGAACACCCAGGTGCGCTTCAACTGGCCCTCCACGTCGATGTTCAGCACCGCCTCATCCGCCACCACCAGCAGATTGCGGTCGTGCAGCGGCACCGCGTTGTGCGTGCCGCCGCCATAGGGCGGGCACCAGTTGCGATGCGCGATCAGCTTCGGCGCGCTCTTGTCCTTCACGTCGAGGATGGTCAGCCCGCCGTCGCGCCACGAGCCGTAGGCGAAGTCGTCGCGCACGATCGCATGGTGCAACGCGTGGCGATTCTTCCAGCTCGGCGTTTCGCCTCCCGCGGCGTGCATGCCGGGAATCCAATAGCGGCCGACTTCGCACGGGCGGGTCGGATCGTTCATGTCGATGACGATCAGGATGTGATCGGTGTAGCCATCGAGCAACGCCGAGGCATACGCATAGCGCCCGCCGATCCACCAGATGCGGTGGACGCCCAATCCTTCGACTTCCAGGAAACCGATCTTACGCGGATTGGCCGGGTCCTTGATGTCATACACGCTCATGCCCGCGGCGTAGTCCTCGCCGCGCTTGCCGAACCGGCTGCTGTCCACCGCGCCGGACCCGCTATAATATTGCTGCGCCGACAGCAACGCCCGCTGATCCGCCTCCTGGATGTGCAGCAGCAAATCCTCCGCGGTCTGCAGGTGCATGCTGACCGATTTCGGATGCGTCGCGACCAGGTTCACCGGCTTCGGGTTACGCGGATCGCGCACGTCCGTCACCATGATGCCGCGGCTGACGCGCGTACCAACGTATGCATGACCGCGCGACACCATCACCTGCACGCCGTCGCCGTGGCCCCCCTGGTCGGTGTGGCCGACGAAGCTGACGTTGCGCGAACCTTCCGGGACGATCATGGCTTGCTTCTCCTCTCATTCCGTCGTCAGACTACCCCAGGTTGAGGAAGGATGTGAGCCATGCCGACCTATGTCATGCTGGCCAACTGGACCGACCAGGGTGTCCGCACCATCGACGAAAGCCCGAAGCGCGTCGATGCGGCGCGGAAGAATTTGGAGGAGATGGGCGGGCGCTTCCTGTCCGTCCATATGACCATGGGCGTGTACGACCTGATCATCACTTATGACGCGCCGGACGACGCGGTCGCGGCGCGGTTTACGCTGCTGCTGGAAAAGCTGGGGAACGTGCGCACCACGTCGCTGAAGGCGTTTCCGGAGGAAGCGTACCGGCAGATCATAAACTCGCTGAGATGACGATATGAACATTGACGACCTCGTGGCGATCGACGTCCACACCCACGCCGAAGTCTCCTGCCGGCAGCCGGCCGACGCGCTGTGGCAGCCGTACGAAGAAGCCGCCAGCAAGTACTTCAAGGTCGGCAAGCGCCCCACCATCGCGGAAACGATCGCGTATTACCGCGAACGCAGGATCGGCCTGGTGATGTTCACCGTCGATTCCGAATTCGAGGTCGGCAACCGCCGCATCCCGAACCAGGAAGTCGCCGACGCCGCGGCGGAAAACGCCGACATGATGATGGCCTTCGCCAGCATCGATCCGCACAAGGGCCGCATGGGCGCGCGCGAGGCGGAATCGCTGATCCAGGCCGGCGTGATCCGCGGCTTCAAGTTCCACCCGACGATGCAGGGGTTCTTTCCCAACGACCGCATGGCGTATCGGCTGTATGAAGTGATCGCGAAGCACAAACTGCCGGCGATCTTCCACAGCGGCCATTCGGGCATCGGCACCGGCATGCCGGGCGGCGGGGGATTGCGGCTGAAATACTCCAACCCAATCCACCTGGACGACGTGGCGGTGGATTTCCCCGACATGACCATCATCATCGCGCACCCCTCCTGGCCCTGGCAGGATGAGGCGCTGTCGGTCTGTCTGCACAAGCCGAACGTGTATATCGATCTATCGGGCTGGTCGCCGAAATACTTCCCGCCACAACTCGTGCAATACTCGAACGGTCCCCTGCGCAACAAAATCCTGTTCGGTTCCGACTGGCCATTGATTCCGCCAGATCGCTGGATCTCCGAATTCAAAGCCGCCGGCTTCAAGCCGGAGGTGCACGAGCTGATCCTGAAACAGAACGCGATCCGCGCCCTGGGCCTGGCCGTGTAGAATCTGTCATTGCGAGGAGCGACGCGACGAAGCAATCCCGGTCGTGACGAGCCGAGGAACGCCAGTCACGAACGAGGTTGCTTCGTCGCTTTGCTCCTAACAAGAAACTGGAGCCCCCTGTCATTGCGAGTTGGCCGCCGGCCGGCGGCGGCCGACCCGCGCTGGATGAAACGGCGTCGGCCGCTTGACGTAGGTTCCCCCTCCCCTTGAGGGGGTTGGGGGAGGGGTGCGTTCATCCACCGACCGCGGATGTACGCACCCCTCCCCCAACCCCTCCCTCAAGGGGAGGGGGAACCTTGAGTTTCTTGTTAGGCCGCTTGGCCGAAGCAATCCCGTTCGTGACGAGCCGCCCACGTCTTTCCTTTGCCGGCCGGGGCACAGTCGTGGGTGGCCGGGCCAAGCCCGGGCATGACACAACAGGTACTGCCGCGCGTTTCATCCGGTCGTGGGTCCGCCCCCGGCCGGTGGCCAACTCGCAATGACAGAAGAACGCGGTTTCATCCAGGGCGGTCGGCCGAAGGCCGGTGACCACCCAAAATGACACGCAATCTGGCCGGTCTCCCTCGCCGGTCGATCAGGCCGCCAACCGGACAGGCTCCGTCACCGCGTCGCACCCATCGGACAACGGCGCATCGCTCACTTCCACCAGCCGCGCGCGATCGAAGCCATTGAACGCCGTGCGGAAGCAGCCGCCGTAGGCGCCGAGCTGGCCGATCTCGATCCAGTCGCCCTCTGCAACGTCCGCCGGCAGCACGAACGGCCCGCGCATCGCGTCGGCGCTGTCGCAGGTCGGCCCGAACAACGAGAAGCCGGCCTCATACCCCTGCGATGCGCCACCGTCGGGACGGATCAGCCGCGCCGGATAGCGGAACCCCAGCGCACCGGCGTCGGCCAGGCTGCCATACACCCCGTCGTTGACGTACAGCGCATCGCCGCGCCGCTGCTGCACCTGCACCACCACCGACGTGCCGCCAGCGACCAGCGCGCGCCCGGGCTCCGCCCAGAGTTCCGCATCCGGCAGGCCCAGCGCCTCGAACCCGGCCTCGATCTCGGCAATGAAGGCGCCGAGCGGCGGCGGCTCCACGTCCGGATACGCGACCGGAAAACCGCCGCCGACATCGACGATATCGACCGCGACTCCAGCCGCGCGGATCACGTCCCCGGCCAGCGCCAGCGCGTCCCGCCAGGCCAGCGGATCGATGCACTGCGAGCCGACATGGAACGACACGCCGAGCCGCGCGGCATGCGGGCGCGCATCGCGCAGCAGCGCAATCGCCGCATCCGGCGCGGCACCGAACTTGCCCGACAGGTCCAGCCGCGCGCCGCCCTTGGGCAGTGCCAGGCGCACGATCAGGCCGAGCGCGCCGTCAACGCCGGTTGCCGCGATCTCCTGGCGGATCTTTGCCAGTTCCGCCGTGCTGTCCAACACGAAGTCGCGCACGCCGTGCTGTGCCCAGGCCTCGCGGATCGCACCGCGCGCCTTGACCGGATGCATGAAATGAATCGCGGCGTCGGGGAACATCTGCCGCACCAGCGCGATCTCGCCGATCGAGGCGCAATCGAAGTGCGCCACGCCGCCCGCATGCAGCGCCCGCAGCACCGCCGGTTCCGGGTTGCACTTCACCGCGTACATCGCGACGCCTGGAAACGCGCCGACGAAATCGCGCGCCGTGGCGGTGACCGTCGCTGGACGCAGGCAGTGCATCGGCTCCTCCGGGCGCTGCGCCGCGACCAGGCGATCGACGGTGGGCAGCGTGACGGGCTGTACCGCGGCAAAGCGGCGGCGCAGCGGCGAGACAGCAGAACGGACACGCACATCGTTCATCGGAATACCCTCGCGGAGCATGCGGGCGCGTCTGGAACGCGCCCGGCGACAACGCCAAAAGCGGAGGAAACCGACGCCACGCGCCAATGCGCCGCGGCGGCGGGGAACTCAGCCGATGCTGCGAGGACTTCGCATCGCGGCCCAACGATCAGCCAACATAGGCGGTTCCCTTGCGACCCCGGCCCCACGCATGGACCGGCCCGACCGAAAAGGACGCGTTACGTCGTTGCTGTGCCCGTCTCCGGGCTCGCGGCACGTGCGATGCGTCAAGACACCGCCGCGCCCAAGCCAGGACGCAGCGGGGACGCGCATATAGGGGCTATGAACGCGGGGGTGTTATGCGTTCTTGGAGCATGAGCTAAGCTCCGCTTGCATGCTCGGCCGTGCCGAGCAACGCCAAGTACTCCCAGACCACGGTCGCCGCGGCGAGCGCCGTGATCTCCGCCACGTCGTAAGCCGGCGCGACCTCGACCACGTCCATGCCGGCGAAGGCCACGCCACGCAGTTGGCGCAGGATCGCCTGCACTTGCCATGACGCGAGGCCGCCGATTTCCGGCGTACCGGTGCCGGGCGCGAATGCCGGATCGAGCGCGTCCACGTCGAAGCTGAGATAGGCCGGAGCGTCGCCGACGACGGCGCGGATGCTTTCCGCGACAGCGGCGGGATTGCCGGCGTGGACGTCCTGTGCGGTGAGGATGGTCACGCCGGCGTTCCGCGTCCAATCCCACACGTCGCGCTGCACCGCCGAGCGGATGCCGATCTGGATCATGCGGCGCGGTTCGACCAGGCCTTCCTCGATGGCGTGATAGAATACCGAGCCGTGCGCATAGGTCTGGCCGAAATTGGTCGGCCAGGTATCGACATGCGCATCGAAATGCACCAGCGCGAGCGGCCGGCCGAGCCGCTTCGCCAGCGCGCGCAGCAGCGGCAAGGTGATGCCGTGCTCGCCCCCCAGCGCCAGCAGATGCCGGACGCCCCCCGCCTGCTGCTCGATATGTTGCAGGCTGGCCGGAATGTCGCCAAGCGCGATCCGGAAGTCGCCGATATCGGCAAGATCGAGCAAGGCCGGTTCGATCCAGAACGTCGGATGGTCGCCGTCCGTCAGCATGCGGCTGGCGCGGCGGATCGCCTGTGGCCCGTCGCGCGTACCGGCGCGGTTGGTGGTGCCGATATCCAGCGGAATGCCGGCCACGACGTAAGCTGCGTCACGATTGGTACGGGTGACGGACAGGAAGTTCGACGAAGCGGCGAAGGTTGGAGCGTGGGTCATGCGTTCACACCCGGGCTGTGTCTGTCATGTGAGGTGGTATCGACGCAACGGCCGAACAGCACCGAATGAAACTTGCTTCCGTCATGGCGAGTGTCACGGCGAGGCCGCCTAACAAGAAACTAAGGTTCCCCCTCCCCTTGAGGGAGGGGGAACCTACGTCAAGCCGCCGTCACCGTTTCATCCAGGGCGGGGCGGCCGCCGGCCAGCGCCTCGCAACGACAGGACGCAATCTCTATCGTACGATCACATTCCGAAACTGCCAGGCATCGCCGGCATCGATATCCTCCGGGAACAATCCCCCGCGCCCGTGCAACGGCGTCCAGTCCGTGTAGGCGCCGGTCATGCGACCCAGATACGGCTCCATGATTCCCAGCACCCGTTCGTGGTCCAGTTCATCCGCTTCCACCACGCCGCGCCGCGGGTTCTCCAGCGCCCATACCATGCCGGCCAGCACCGCCGCCGTCACCTGCAGGCCCGTGGCGTTCTGATATGGCGCCAGCCGGCGGGTCTCCTCGATCGACAGTTGCGAACCGTACCAGTACGCATTGTTGGCGTGGCCGTACAGCAGCACGCCAAGTTCATCGATCCCATCGACGATTTCGTCGTTCATCAGGCGCCAGCGCGATTGCGCGCGGTACGCGTTGCCCTGCAATTCGTGCAGCGACAGGATCGCATCGTCGCACGGGTGGTAAGCGTAGTGGCAGGTCGGCCGATACACCACGCGATCGCCGTCGCGCAGCGTCAGGTAGTCGGCGATGCTGATCGATTCGTTATGCGTGATCAGATAGCCCTGGATCGGCCCGGCCATCGGCGTCCAGCTTCGCACCCGCGTGCCGGCGCCGGGGCGCGTCAGGTAGATCGCCGCGCCGCAGCCAAACGCGTGCCTCGCGGCCTCGGGCGGAAGCTGCCTTTCGTGCGTGCCCCAGCCCAGTTCCGACGGTTGCAATCCCTCCGACAGGAAGCCGTCGATCGACCAGGTGTTGACGAACTCGTCCTTCTGTTTGGGCACGCTGGCGCGCTGCGTGTCGCGCTCGGCGATGTGGATGCCCTTCACGCCGAGATCGCGTGCCAGGCCGCCCCAATCCTCGCGCGTCCTGGGGTTCACAGTGCTGCCGAGATCGCGCGCAAGGTGCAGCAGCGCGCGCTTGACCAGATGGCTGACCAAGCCGGGATTGGCACCGTGCGCGATGACGGCGGTGGGGTGCTCGCCGGGGCGGCGCAGCGCCAGTGCGGCCTCGCGCATGGCGTAGTTGGAACGCTCGGAGATCGATTTGTTCGGGTCTGTATAGCCGCCGGGTGGCGGCTCGATGCAGGTGTCCAAATAGAGGGCGCCATGGTCGCGGCACAGCTCGATCAGCGCCACCGACGACACGCCGACCGACAGGTTGACCAGGAAGCCGCCCGGTTCCAGCAGCGGCGACAGGATGCCGCGCAGCGTGTCCGGTTGCAGCGCCGCCTTCTCGAAGCGGATGCCGGCGAATTCGGCGATCGCGCGGGCGGAATCGTCGGGGTCGATGATCACCATGCGATCGCGCGCCACCTCGATGTGCCGCAGGATCAACGGCAGAGTGCCCTTGCCGATGGAGCCGAAGCCGACCATCACCAGAGGGCCGTCGATGCGGGCGTGAATGGCGGCGTTCGCCATGTGTCGGTATCTCCCAGCGTGCATCGGCGGCTGCATAGGGGACGGTGGTCGCGCGGTCCATCGTGCAACACGATTGTCGCAATGGGCTCGGCCCCACCCTGTCATTGCGAGACCGCTTGGCCGAAGCAATCCCGTTCGTGACGTGTTGCCGGCGGCTCGTCACGAACGAGATTGCTTCGGCCAAGCGGTCTCGCAATGACAGGGTGGGGCTGCCGTTTCATCCCGGGCGGGTCAGTCGCCAGGCTGGCGGGAACTCGCAATGACAGGGGGGCCGATCAGTGCCGCACCAGCGGTATCAGCGCGAGCACGACCTCGATCACGATCAACACCACGACCAGCAATTCCAGCAGTTCCGCGCGCCGGGCGGACGCCTCGTCGTGCAGCGCCGTGTAAGTGTCGCGGATGATCGACAGCTTGCGGTCCACCGCGGCGTTCACCGACGGCACGCGGAACAGCTCCAGCGCGGCGGCGTAGATGCGGGCGAGATAGACGTCCTCGGTCACCTGCAGCGCGTTGTCGATGCGTTCGGTCAGCTCGGTCACTTCCGCGACCTGGGTGTATAGCCCGCGCGCCAGCCCGGCGAAACGGCGCGAGGCGAACAGCGTGGCGGTCCGGCGGGCGCTTTCCACCAGGTCGTACATGCGCGGCAGCTCGGCATCCAGCAGCTCGTCGTAGTAGCGCATTTCCAATAGCTGGGCGTTGGCGACTTCCAGCACGTCCAGCACGTCGGAATCGCCGCGCGGTTCATAAATGAACGCGCGGTCCCAGGTCAGCACGACGAGATCGTCGGTGTACCAGGAGAACCGCTGCCGCAGCAGATCCTGCCGCGCGCCGTCGGACAACGCACGTTGCTCGCCCGACAGCAGCGGCACCAGATCGACGCGCTGTTGCAGCGCGGCGGCGGTCAGCGGCTGATCGAAGGCATGCACCAGGCCGACCAGATAGTCTTCCTCGACAGTCGATTTGTCCGGCCGCTCCATCGCACCGGCGAGCGGACGGTGCACCTGCGCCAGCAACCGGGCCCACAAGTCGGCGGAGGCGTTGCCGCCAAGCGTCCGATCGACCGAGTTCAGCCGCTGGACAAAGGCGACCCAGCGCAGTCCGGCGACCGGCACGCGCAAGGCGATGGAGATCGCGCCGAAATCGTACACCCGCGCGGTAACGCCGATCGACTGGGCCTCTCCTTCAAGCTCGAACGTGATCGGGTCCAGCGCCAGGGTGAGCGGCGGGACGCCGAACGCCATCGCCTTCGGCGGCGTGGCGGTCAGGCGCAGCCGGCTGGAAGCGCGCGCCTGCGCCGCCCACAGGGCTTCCGCCCGGGTCAGGTCGATGGCGTAGGCGACGTCGAACAAACGCAACGCGATGACGGCGCCGGCGCGGACGTCAGGCTCGGTCTCGCTCATGCCCCGTGGCGTGCGGCGCGCCGGCGGCGGCGTCAAGCCGGCGGCGGCGCAGACGACGTCGAACAAGCGCGGCGCGATGACGGCGCCGGCCGTGGACGACGGGGGGGCGGACGGCGGGGGCGGACGGCGGGCGGGGGGGCGGACGGCGGGCGGGGGGGCGGACGGCGGGCGGCT
>DASXFW010000088.1:0-4320 GCA_036489395.1 Acetobacteraceae bacterium
ACCCTTCACCACATCGGCGACCGGCGCCACGTCCGGCAGGCCGGGAGATCTCTGCGCCGTCGTGATACCGAGCGCGCGCAGCTTGCCGGTACGGATGAATTCCAGCGCCGACTGCATCGGGCCGATGAAGAAATCGACGTGGCCGCTGATGACATCGGGTATCGGATTGGCGCGATACGGCACGTGCGTCAGTTGAACCCCCGCCATTCTCTCGAACATCTCACCGAATATATGCGGTGCGCTGCCGATGCCCGCGGACGCCATCGTGATCTTGCCGGGATTGGCCTTGGCGTAAGCGATGAACTCCGGCAGCGTCTTTGCCGGAAACGACGGAGTGAGTTCGAAAACGAACGGCTCATTGTCGATGCTGGCGACTGGCGCGATATCGCGCAGCAGATCGTAGTTGAGATTCTTGTAGAGCGTCGCGTTGATGACGTTCGCCGTGGTCAGTAGCATCAGCATGTAGCCGTCCGGCGGGGCATGCGCGACATCGCTGGTCGCCAGATTGCTGCCGGCGCCCGGCCGGGTCTCGACGACGACGGATTGGCCGAGCTTTGCGGACATGCCCTGGCCGATGATGCGGGAGACGATGTCCGGTCCGCTGCCGGCCGGGAAGCCGACAATGAGCCGGATCGGCCGGCTCGGGTAATCGTCGGCCAGCGCCGGCGCCGCAAATGGCAGCGCCGCCAATCCGAGCGCGCCCCGTTGAAAATCTCTCCTCGACAACTTCATCGACGCCTTCTCCCCAGTCGCTTCTGCATGCCCATGTCGCTTCTGCATGCAGGTTTGCTGGCGCATCGCATGTCTGGGCGCCGTTTGCAACGAACATCAAACCGAATTGCCGCCGCGTGCCCAGCCTCAACCACCATTTCCGGTTGGGGGGAGCCTGACACAGGGCCGTCCCCTTGATCGGCCACCGGCTTTCCCGCACAACAGACAGATCATGCCGGGCGGCAAATTCCATTATGGATGGATCGTTGTCGGAACGACCTGCGTCGCGCTCCTGACCGCCGCCGGCATCCGCTCGACGCCCGGCATCCTGATGGTGCCGCTTGAGCAGGAGTTTCACTGGTCGCGCGCCACCATCGCGCTTTCGGTGTCGACGAACCTGATCCTGTATGGCTGCATCGGTCCATTCGCTGCCGCGGTCATGGAGCGGTTCGGCGTCCGCCGCTCGGTCGTGTGCGCGCTTGTTCTGGTCGCCGTCGGCGTGGCTTCGACCGCGCTGATGCGGTTTCCGTGGCAGCTCATCCTGATGTGGGGGTTTCTGGTCGGAAGCGGCACCGGCTTTCTCGCCAGCGTGCTGTCGGCGACGGTCGCGACGCGCTGGTTTACAAAACGCCGCGGTCTCGTCATCGGCATTCTTTCGGGCGGCTCCTCGACCGGCCAGTTGGTGTTTCTGCCGGTGATGGCCAATATCACATCAAGCTATGGCTGGCGCACGACCGTCATCGCAATCGCCGCAATCGCCGCCGCGATCGTTCCGCTCGTTGCGCTTTTGTTGCGCGACCGACCGCAGGATGTCGGGCTCCTGCCTTATGGCGAAACCGGCGAGGTCAAGCCGGTACCCGCCCCGAAGGGCAATCCGGTGGCGCTCGCCTTTGCGGGGCTGCGCGACGCCGTGCGCAACCGCGACATACGACTCCTGGCCGTCACCTATTTCGTCTGCGGGGCCTCGACTAATGGGTTGATCGGCACCCACTTGATCCCCGCCTGCATCGACCACGGCTATTCCGAGGTCTCTGGCGCGACGCTGCTCGCCACGATCGGAATCTTCAACTTCTTCGGCACGCTGGCGTCGGGCTGGCTCACCGACCGGTGCGACAATCGGCTGCTGCTGTTCGTCTATTTCGCGCTGCGCGGTCTGTCGCTGCTCTACCTGCCGTTCGCGTTCACCAATTTTTACGTGCTGAGCCTGTTCACAGTCTTCTACGGCGTGGACTGGTTTGCCACCGTCGCGCCGACCATACGGCTGGTCACCAATGCGGTCGGCCGCGAGCGCAGCGCCATCGTCTACGGCTGGGTCTTCACCGCGCACCAGATCGGCGGCGCCTCCGCGGCGTTTTTCGCCGGCCTGTTTCGGATCGAGTTCGGCACCTACCTGCAGGCCTTCATGCTATCGGGACTGCTGTGCCTGTTGGCCGCGCTTGCGGTGCTGTTCATCGGCCGCGGTTGGAACTTGCGGGATCGCGAACTAGCCGCGGCCGTCTGAGGACGGCTGTCCTCAAACAACCGCCGCGCAGAGCAAGCCTGAAAGTCTCGGCCGGCTAAATCGCCTGCGCGAAATCAAACACGCGCTCCGGATCGACCGAGCGTTTGATGCGTTGCAGCCGCGCCAGGTTGTCCCCGTAATATGCCGTGCGCCAGTCGCCAAGCGACGGATCGGCGAAGTTCTGGTAGGCGCCCGTGGCGTACCTTCGCATCGCCTCGTAGAAGCGATCCTGCCAAATACGATTGCGGGCAACCAGGTCAGCGCGGTCCGCTGCGCTCCAGTTCAAGCCGACGTCCAGCAACCAGCGGCTGCTGCGATGGACGAATGCGGTTGCGTCCGCCGCCGGCTCGTTCATCTTGCCGCCGGTCTGGAAAAACCGCAGGTCCGCACCCTCGCTTGTTCCCGGCCATGCATGCAGATGCCTGAACGCCAGGTCGATGGCTTCGTCGTCAAGCCTGGACTGCAGAAATGCGGAACGTTCCTGGAAATACACCGGGAAACCGTCTTCATCGAGGAGTCTCTGCGCGTCCCAGTAATTCGACTGGCGCCAGATCAGCGAACGCCGCGGCTTGGCGATCGCGTACACATCGGCGAGGATGTCGTCGAGCGTCTTTGCCGATTGGACCTGGAGCTGGCCCAGCAAGCTGATCGTGACGTCCTCGCCGCGCCCCCGATCTCTGGGGCTAGGGGCCCGAAGCGATACCCGCGTGCCAAGCTCGATCGGGCCGTCATCGAGCGCTTTGATCAGCGCACCGAAAATCTTTCGCGGCGAAGGCTGTGCAGCGTTCCAGGTCAGATCGAAGACCGTCACCGGCCGCGCTTCGAAGGTGGCGAGGGTGAAGGAGGTGTTGACTCCAAAGATGCCCCCGCCGGCGCCGCGGCAGGCCCAGAACAGGTCGGCATCGTCCTTGCCGGCCGTATTCGTCAGCGTCCTGATCTTGCCGTCGGCTGTCACGATTTCGCTGGCGACCAGGCCATCGCAGGCGACGCCATGAGCGCGCATGTTGAAACCGATACCGCCACCGAGCAGAAAGCCCGCCGCGCCGACGCTGGAGCAGCGGCCGTGCGTCATCGCCAGATTGTTTTGCTCGAGCAGGGTGTAGAGCGCCCGATTGCGCGCACCGCCGCCGATCCGCACGGTGCCGTTACTGTAACGCGCGTCCTGCATCAGCAGGAGATCGATGAGCAAGGCGCCTCGGCGCATCGAAAAACCCGCATAGGAGTGCCCACCGCACTGGACGACGAGCGGAAAATCATTCTCGCGGCACCAACCGATCGCAAACGCCACATCGTCGGCGGTGCGGCACAACGCGACCGCAGCGGGAAGATCGGACGCGTAGCGCAGATTGACCGGCCTTGCGAACCGTCTCAGGTTGAAGCTGTCCGACCGCAACACGGGTCCGGACAGCTTCGCCGCCAAATGCCGCCACGCGGCTTCACTGGGCCTGCTTGGCGCCCGCGCCAGCGCAATCTTCGGCACTGCGCCGCCAAATGCCGACGCGAGCGACCCGGCCAGAAGATTCCGTCGCGTCAGCCGGCCGCGCAGGCCGCCGGGACGGCCCGCTTGGCTCGCATCGGAGAGCTTGCCTGCCGTTATCATGTCCATGCCGTTCTGCCGCCGCCCGCGCACTGCAGCAAATTCTCGCCCCGTCAGGGGTCGTCAGCATTCTCAGCCGTCGCCGCCGCTCCACGGGCGTCGAGATGTATGACGCACGTCAACAATTTCGATTGGACATCCGACCGTTCAACCCGGTGAATACCTTGAATCGATATTTCCTGACTGTCTTGACGCGCACGCCGCCCATGGTCGTCTTTTCTGAGGCTTGAGGATTGCGGCGGATAAATTCGAAATTCGAGCAAATTCTTCGCCGTCGGCGTCGCGCCAGTGATGGTAGCACGCTCCTGCCTTCTCTGCCACGTCGCCTTCAACCCCCCACGGCCATGATCAAACTACTGCCACGCACTGAATTTCGAGCAGCATTTGCGGCTGGGCGAAGCCGGCGACCGTGATGGCGGCGCTGGCCGGGAAATCCTTGCCGAAGATTTCGTGGCGAAGCTCCGTCATGCGCGTGGTGTAGCGCACATCAATGAGAAACACCGTCATGGTG
>DASXFW010000139.1:0-34928 GCA_036489395.1 Acetobacteraceae bacterium
CGACGGTGGGGATGTCGGCATGACGGTGGGGATGTCGGCACGACGCAGGAACTTCGGCGCGACGCAGGAACTTCGGCACGACGGTGGGGCGCGGCCGAAGCGTCGGCCATTTCGCCACTTCGTGTTAGCGCCGACCCCGGGTATTGGCGCCGACCCCGGGGGATTGCCTCGCTGCGCCCGCAATGACACCGTCCCGATGCATTGCGAGGTGGCGCGGCATGGGACCTCTATCCGGCGTGAAGATCGTCGAGTTTGCGGGCATTGGCCCCGCGCCGATGGCGGCCATGCTGCTGGCCGACATGGGTGCGACGGTGCTGCTGATCGATCGCGTGACGGACGTCGATCTCGGCGTGAAACTGCCGGCGAATGTCGACTTCACCAAGCGCAACCGCGCGGTCATCGGCCTCGACCTGAAGCAGCCGGCGGCGGTCGCCTCGGCGCTGCGGCTGATCGCCGGCGCCGACGCACTGATCGAGGGCTTTCGCCCCGGCGTGATGGAACGGCTCGGCCTCGGCCCCGACGTCTGCCTGGCGCGCAATCCGAAGCTGACGTACGGCCGCGTCACCGGCTGGGGCCAGGAAGGTCCGCTGGCGCACGCCGCCGGCCACGACCTGAACTACATCGCGCTGACCGGCGCGCTGCACGCGATCGGCCGCAAGGGCCAGCCGCCCACCCCGCCGCTGAACCTGGTCGGCGACTATGGCGGCGGTGCGTTGTACCTGGTGACCGGAGTGCTCGCGGCGATCATCCACGCGCGCGCCACCGGCAAGGGACAGGTGGTCGATGCGGCCATGGTCGATGGCGCGCTGTCGCTGATGACGCCGCCCTATGCGATGAAGGCCGGCGGCCGCTTCACCGCGCCGCGCGGCGAGAACCAGTTGGACAGCGGCGCGCATTTCTACGAGGTGTACCAATGCGCCGACGGCGAATACGTCTCCGTCGCGGCGATCGAGGCGCGCTTCTACGCCGAGCTCCTGCGCCTGCTGGAGATCGACCCCGCCAGCATGCCGCCGCAGCACGACCGCGCCCGCTGGCCGGAGGCGAAGGCGATCCTGGCCGCGAAGTTCCGCACCCGCAGCCGCGCCGAATGGTGCGCGCGGCTGGAGGGTTCCGACGCATGCTTCGCCCCGGTGCTGTCGATGGACGAGGCGGCGAGCCACCCGCACAACCAGGCCCGCCGCGCGTTCATCGAAGTCGGCGGTGTGACGCAACCCGGTCCGGCCCCGCGCTTCCCCGGCAGTGGGACAGAGAAGCCGCGGCCACCCGGCTCGGTCGATGCACGAGAAACGCTGGCGGCATTCGGGCTGTCGGGCGCGGAGATCGGCGCGATCGCCGGTTAGGCACTGTTGATGAATAATCGAATCGGTTGAATGAGGCACCGGCCTTTGCCCCGTCATGCCGACGAAGGTCGGCATCCACGTCTTGCAGTGCCGCAGCGGAGGAAGGCGTGGATGCCGACCTTCGTCGGCATGACGACATTATGCGACCGTGCGTCAACTGCAGCGATTATTCGTCAACAGTGCCTTAGGGGCGGACCGCATCCATGTCCAGGACCGACATGTCGGTTGCCCGCCGCACGCGAATCCCGGCCCGTCGATGATGCCAAACTGATGCACGCCCGGATCCAGGTGTTCCCCCGGCAACGGCAACGATAATGCAAACCCCCGCCGCCATGGACGCGGAACGCCGTCTGTCCGACGCGCGCTCCAAGGGCAACGCACGTTGGCTGCAGGCGGCCGACAGCGCTGGTATCGGCGTCCTGAACGTCGCGCTCGCGGTTGAGGTCTGCCTCGTCTTCGCCAACACCGTGGCGCGCGCGGTGCACCGCGAGATCGTGCCCGGCCTGGAGGAGACCGCGCATCTCTTCCTGATCTACGTTGCGTTCATCGGCGGCGGCGTCGCCTATGGCCGCGGCCGCTTCATGGCCGTGACCGCCGTCGTCGAGAAACTCCCGCGCACCGCGCGGCTCGCCGTGGCATCGGTAATCGACTGGACCGTAATCGCGATCGCCGCGGCGATCGGCGGCACCACGATCCCCTTGCAGCTTATGAATGCGGCCGAGCGTACGCCGATGCTCGGCGTCAGCTTCTTCTGGCTGACCCTGCCGATGATGCTGGGAAGCCTGCTGTTTATTTTGCACGCCGGCCAGTCCCTGTGGCGGCGGCCGCGCGCGCTGGCATTGGGCTCCGGCGCGCTGGTGCTCGCCTGCGTCGCGGTGTTGCTGCTGTCGGTGGGCAGCGACTGGACCGCCGGCCCGGCGCTCTACATCGTGCTCGCCGCAGGCTTCGTCGTGCTCATTCTGTTCGGCCTGCCCGTCGGCTTCGTGCTGGCCGCCGTCGGCATCGTCTATATCGTCGAAACCGGCAGCGCGCCGCCGATCGCCATCGCAATGACCGCGCAGCGAGGCACCGGCGGCTTCATCTTCCTCGCGCTGCCCTTCTTCATCCTGGCCGGCTTCATCATGGACAAGGGCGGCATCGGCGAGCGCATCGTCGCGCTGCTGGCCGCTGTGCTCGGGCATCTGCGCGGCGGATTGCTGCAGGTTTCCATCGTCGCGATGTACGTCGCCTCCGGCATCTCCGGCTCCAAGGCCGCCGACATGGCCGCGGTCGGCATCCCGATGACCGAAAGTTTCCGCCGGCAAGGCTACGACAGCGCCGAAGCCGCGTCGGTCCTCGCCGCCTCCGCAGCCATGGGCGAATCGATCCCGCCGAGCATCGCCATCCTCGCGCTCGGTTCCGTCACATCGCTGTCCACCGGCGCGCTGTTCCTTGCCGGGCTGCTGCCCGCGGCGACGATCGCCGCCCTGCTGATGGCGGTGGTGTACCTGCGCGCGCGCTACGCACGGTGGCAACCGAGCCCACGCGCAACGTTCCGCACGCAATTCGCCGCCGGCCGCCGCGCGATCCTGCCGATGCTGATGCCGGTCGTGCTGATCGGCGGCATCATCGACGGGATCGGCACACCGACCGAGATCTCATCCTTCGCCGTGATCTACGGCCTGCTGCTGGCCTGCTGCCTGTATCGTCTGGTCGGCCCGCGCTCGCTGTGGGAGCTGCTGACCGAAGCGAACCTGTTGAGCGGGATGATCTTCTTCACCTTCGCCGGTGCGACGCTGTTCTCCTGGGCGCTGGCCCTGGAAGGCGTGCCGGACGCCGTCGCCGGCGCGCTGGGCGTGCTGGGGCCGCACATGTTCCTGCTGGCGGTGTGCGCCATCACCATCGTGCTCGGCGCCGTGCTGGAAAGCATCGTCACGGTGATCATCCTCGGGCCGCTGCTGCTGCCCGTGGCGATGCATCTCGGCGTCGATCCGTTGCAATTCGGCATCGTGCTGATCGAGGCGTTCGGCATCGGCTCGATCGTGCCGCCGGTCGGGCTGGGACTCTACATCGCCTGTGCGATCTTCCGGACGGAGATGCACCACACGTTCCGGCCGGTGCTGGGCTACTTGTTCGTGCTCTGCCTGGGCCTTGTCGTGGTCTCGGCGATTCCGTGGATCACGATCGTGCTGCCCAGCGCCTTCGGCTTCTCGGGTTGACCAAATTCGCAACAAACAGGAGGAAACAATGAAGCAACATGCCATCGGCCCCGAGCGTTCGCCGCACGCGACGCGGCGCACGCTGGTGCTCGCGGGCGGCGCCGCGCTGCTGGCCGGCCGTGCCGCCGCCGCAGCCGGCGATGCGACGCACATCCGGCTGGCGCACAGCGCGCCGGCGACACATGGCTGGAATTTGTGGGCGGAACAATTCAAGGCTTCGGTTACGAAACGCAGCGGCGGCAAGATAGACGTCACGATCTATCCGAACGCGCAGATGGGCAACGAACGGGATATCGCGCAGGCCGTTCGCCTCGGCTCGCTGCAAATGGGTGCGGTCGGTGTGGGCCTGATGAACTGGGTGCCCGACATGTCCATCACCGATGCGCCGTTCTTGTTCCGTGACCGCCAGCAGGCCTACGCCGCCCTGGACGGCGCACTCGGCGCGGAGCTGAAGCGGCGTGCGCTGGCCGGCGGATTCCGCATCGTCGGCTGGACCGATCTCGGCATGCGCTGCATGACCAACAGCAAGCATCCGATCGACAAGGCCGCCGACATGCATGACCTGAAGATGCGGGTGCCCGATGCAAAGTCCTACATTGCGATGATGCAGGCGATGGGCGCCACGACGGTGACGGTGGACCTGAGCGAGCTGTATCTCGCCCTCAGCCAGCATGTCGCCGATGGCCAGGACACCCCGCCGTCAGTGGTGAAGTCCAACAAATACTACGAAGTGCAGAAATACGTCGCCAAGACGGATCACATCCTGACCAACGCCTACGGCATCGTCAATCCGGCGTTCTTCAACGGGCTCGACAAGGACAAGCAAGCCGCGGTGCTGGCGGCCGGCGACGACGCCACGATATGGCTGCGCACCTACACGCAGAAGGACGAGGCGGATTCTTATGGCTTCCTCAAATCCAAGGGAATGCAGGTGAACCTGTCCCCGGACATTCCTTCATTCCAGGCAGCGACCGCCGGGGTCATTGCGAAGTTCCCGGATTTGTTCAAGCCGGATCTCGTGAAGCTGGCGCGCTCCGCGCCGGCCTGAATCCGGATTGGCCGACATCCACCGCGCTCATGTAGCGTCTGACGGTGGTGCCGAACAACCCAGAGACTGTCTTGAATTCGGTAGTGCAGGTGGCCCATGTTCGTGCGGCTGCCTGCCATTCCTCACGGCCCTCCCGCTGGCCGGTGGCGATGGCCCGCGTTGCGTTCAGGGCATCCGTCGTCGCACGCCGGAACAGTACCGCGAGCTCGGCGAACGGGCGGGAGAAGACGTTCAATCTGCTTGAGCAGCAGGTTCAGCGAACGCAGGTATGCGAATGCCCAGATGCACAACACAACCAGGACAACCCGGGACCGATCATTTCTCCCCCATTCTGCGGCCGAACAAATGGACCGCAATCGATTTGTAACGCTTTTGCCTGAATAGCCAAAGAAAAACAAGCGCCTGCGTCCGGCAACCGCAAGCAGGGAAGGGCACTGCGACACGCTGAAGTACTGAGCCCATGTCGTCCCCCATTCGCCGGCGGCAGCCCCAATTGAAGGCATGGCAGCGCTCGCCTGCCAGGGTGGCTGGAAGATTCGCTTGATTGCCTGGATCAGACGCGCGACGACGTGCTAAGCGTTGGCGTCATCGTGCGGACTCTGCGCTTGGAGGGCGTGATGCGCGGATGGGTCGCCTCGCTGATTTGCTGTCTGCTGTGGATCGGCATGCCCTGGAGCCAGGCGCACGCGCTGCAGTTCGCAATGATCGCTGTCGGTCCGACGGATCTGATCATTGCGGTCAACGGGCCCATCGTGGTCGGCGATCTGGCGCGCTGGCGGCAGGAATTGGCGGCGGTCCCACGCGGCCGGTCGGTGATCGCTGTCGCGGTCAATAGTCCCGGTGGGAATGTCGCCGAGGGCGAGCATCTCGCCGAAGCCATCCGCCAGGCAGCGTTGTCCGTGGTGGTGCCGCCAAACGGCACCTGCGCGTCGGCCTGCTTTCTGCTTCTGGCAGCGGCGCCCCATCGCTTCGCCGCGAGCGATGCCAAGATCGGCGTGCACGGCGCGAGCGAGAACGGTGAAGAGACCACGACCGCCCTGGCCGCCACGACCGCAATGGCTCGGTTCGCGGCCGCATTCGGCGTGCCTGCGGCGATCGTCGGCAAGATGGTGGAAACCTCTGCGGGGCAGGTGGAATGGCTGAACAATGCAGATCTGGCCTCGATGAACGTCCGAATCATCAATGATCTCACACCTCTGGCGACGGTATGGCGCACCGTCCAGGCGCAAATGGCGCCAAAATCGCCGCCTGTTGAATTTTCCGACTATGCGCGAACCCCCGCCGCCACGGCCGGCGCTCCCGTGACGCGGTTTCAAGGTGCGTTCTTCTGCGGCCCGCGGCCCACCAGCCTGTCGCTGACAATTACCCGGACACCGGCGGGCACGCCGAGCCGCCTGGTGTTCGGGTTTGGCCCAACGCCAACCAATCCAGATGTGCCGCGGGGGTCGTTCATCGTTCGGGGACGTCTCGATCTCGACGGGGGCGGTCTTGACCTGACCCCAGGTGCGTGGCTGTCGCATCCGGAGGGCTACACGGAAGTTGGTCTGGCTGGGCGATCGGACGACGGCGGACTTACGTTCAGCGGGCGAGTTCTCGCGGCGAACTGCACATTGTTCACGCTTCGGCGGGAGCCCTGAACGGCAGCCTTCCGATCCTACGACCCACCCCGGTTTGCAGCCGGCGTTCGTTGGTGTTTGACCCGCCAGATTCTTCGATGATTGGCGTGAAATCTCTATTACTTGGGGAGGATAATTGCGTATGATCGTGCTGTTGCGTCAAGGGGAAACACAGCCATGATCCGCGCCGCCCGAAAGAAATACCTAACAATCAGTGTGTTGCTGCCAAGTGTTATATTGGCGGGATGCGCGCAGACGCCTCTCGGGCCGACCGTCATGGTTATGCCGGGTCCCGGCAAATCTTTCGATGCGTTCCAGACCGATCAGGCGGGCTGCAAGGCGTATGCCGCCGATCAGGTCAAGGGGCAGGCCGACCTGGCGAACCAGCAGGCGGTCGGGGCTGCCGTGCTGACAACCGTGCTCGGGGCCGGGCTTGGCGCCGCGGCCGGCGGCTTTAGCGGCGTTGCAGGCCAGGGCGCCGGTCTTGGCGCGGCGTCCGGCGGCCTGGTGGGCGCCGCTGTCGGCGCCCAGTCGAGCAGCATGGCGCAGATGGGAATTCAGCAGCAATATGACAATGCATTCTCACAATGCATGTATTCGAAGAACGACAATGTGCCCGGGTTCGCGCCGCGGCTTGCGGAAGCGCCGTCGCCTGGACCAGTTGCAGCCGGGCCCAGTCCAGTGCTGGTGCGCCACGTTCAGACGGAGTTGATTCGTCTGAATTATCTGAATGACACGGCCGACGGCGCCATGGGCCCGAAGACCAGTGCCGCGATCCGCGACTTCGAGCGATCTCACGGAATCGCAGTTGACGGCAGCCCATCGTCGATGCTGCTGGCCAAATTGCAGTCAACGCCAACCGGCGTGGGATCTTCGACGACCGCATTGGCCCCCAAGGGCTGGGTTACGCCGGTGATGGCGCCGTCGAACTCGGATGCGACTGCTCCCGGCACACCGCCGGCCGGCGGTGCGCCTCCCGCCGCAGGATCGGTGCCGCCCACCAAGACGGAGTAGGATAGGTAGTCATGGCATGGCTCGGTGTGTCGCGTCTGACCGATAGCTCCCAGCACTCGCCGTGGAAGGCGGCGGTATTCGTTGCGGGGGGCGGGCTGCTGGTGGGCGCGATCCCGGCGCTCATCATCATGCACGCCATCCAGAAGCCGCCGACCGATATATCGGTGGTGCAGCCGCCGATCATTCATATACAAAATCCCGAACCGCCGCCGATCAAAACATCCGACGCACCGACCAAGGCCGAGCTGCCGTCCACTCCCGTGTCCCCCCAGCATCAGTCCTCGCTGCCACCAAACGTGGCGGTTGCAAGCGAGCATCCGGTGGCGGTTTCAATTGACCATCCGGTGGTGGTGGATACCGCGCACCTGGAGGGCGATGGCCGAACGGTCTCGCTGTTCGGTATCCGCGGCTATCCCGGGGTCTGGGCCGAACGCCTGAAGAGCTACATTGCCGGTGCGGGTGACCGCGTCACCTGCCAGCCGCAGACTGCCGCTGGCCAGGCGCCGGCCAGCGACAGCTTCCTGTGCCTGTTGCCAAATGGGCTGGACGTGGCATTGCTCGCGCTTGCCAATGGCGCCGCCGAGGCCACCGACGATGCCCCGTCCGCCTACCGCGACCAGGAAGAGAGCGCGCGGGCGTCACATCTTGGCGTTTGGGCGAACCTTCAAGGACCGCCTGTTGTCATCGCCAACCCGACGATGCGCGATAGCGCGACGGTGATTGGCAACGGGGAAACCTATCCGTTGTTCGGCATCCAAGGCGTGGGCGGCGACCCCGCTCGCGAGTTGCTCGGCTACATCGTCCAGAAAGGCAACAGCCTGAGCTGCCAGAAGCATGGCCAGGACAGCAGCTACGTGTGCATTTTGCCCGATGGGACCAACCTGGCCATGGCCGCATTGCTGAACGGTGCGGCCCGGGTGTCGGGTGACGCGCCGGACAACTATCGCGAGCAGCAGGGCGAGGCCTTGGCCAATCGCCGCGGCATCTGGTCCGACCCGGACTCAGACATGGTGGTCGCCTCGGCCGGCATGCAACAGGTAGCGCCAGCCCCACCCGCTTACGCGCCAGGCGACCAGGGTGGGGGCGTGGCCTACATGGCGGGTCAGCCGACCGCGGTCATCGGCGGCGAGACCGTCTTCCTTGTCTATGCCGGCGTCACCGGTTGGGGCTACTGGGATGGCTATCACCGCTGGCACCATGCGCCCCAGCAATACGCCCAGCATCTGAACCAATATCATCCCGGCGGACGTGGTCTGGCCGGGTTTGGCAGGCCCAACGCGGTTGCCGCGCCGCGCGCGTTTACCCGACCGATGGGCGCAATCGCGCGCCCCACCGTTTCTCGGGCGACATCTCGATCCTGCACCGGCAAACACTGCTGACATTGGTTCGCAGCGCACAGCCTTGGTAGGGTGGAGTTCCGGCAGCGCCTATGCCCGAACCACCCCGGCGCGGGCGATGACGAATGTGTCCAGGTCGTTGTGTGCCGGCGTCGCCAGGGCCGGCCGGTCCATGACGGCGTGCTGCCCCGCCGCGGAGGCCACATCGAATATTCCCATCACGGCCTCCGCGAATGCACGGCTTTGACCGCGAGCCCCCGGGCGATAGGCCGCCGGAGACAGGACGATCGGATACCGGTCGGCGTCGTTGGCAGCCAGCAGAATCCACATCATCGCGCCATCTGTCGCGCCGTGCATCGTAACCACCGAGCGCCCCGCCGAAGCGGACCGGATGACGGGACGCGCCTGCCAGCGCGCGATGAACCCATCCTGCTCGGCGAGTGGGAAACCAGAACACTCCAGCGCCTTGTGGCCAACGATCGGGTCGTTGGCCGGTGGCCTCGGCGGGGGCGCCGGCGCGCCGGCCAGTAGTATCTGCTGCAGCCGGGCGATCTCTGCCAGATCGGCGTCGTGCTTTTGCTGCATACGCCAGATCTGTTCGAGCAGCCCCGCGATCTGGCGAAGCAGCTCGAGATGAGATGGCGAGGCGGTAAGGTGGCGGTCGCTCAAGGCCGGGTCCTGCGGTACGCCGATCCGCATTTCCTAGCGCAGATTGGGTTAAGGAGCGGTGAAGCGGCCAGTCGCCTTGCCACAACGTGCGGCCGCACCGTCTCGCAGCTATGCCCGCAGGATCCCTCGCTCGATACAGGCGAATGTTTTCTGCGGCCCTTCGCGCAGCACCCGCGCGGGGCACTCGAGCACGGCTTGCTTTCCGCTCGGGCTCGTCATGTTGAAGAAGCCATGCGTTGCGGCGTGCAGCGGCCGGCTGTTGCTGAGAGCCATGCGCGAGTCGTACGCGGCCGGGGCAAGCACGACCGGATAGCTTTCCCTGTCCTCCGCTCCAATGAGCAGCCACATCACCGCTTCGTCAGGCGCATCGGCGGGTTTGAGCACGAACCGCCCGGCTTCGGCGCGCTGGACCACGGGGTCGGCCTGCCAGCGGTCCTGGAACAAGCGGCATTGGTCCGAAGGGAAACCGGCAGCGGCAAGAGATTGGTAGTCGGCCAACGCATCGATCCCTTGAATCAGAACTCTGGCCTGCGGCTCGGGAGAACTCATCCGGGTGGTCGATCGATCAAACGGATCGCCGAAGTCCCGTCTGTGCAAGGATGATAGTGCCTCGGCGCGATCTTGTACATGATCCGAGCGTGCCGCACGCTCTACGAGATTGACCAACATATCCTGTTGCCTGGCCAGATCAGCCTGCATCCTTCGAAGCGCGTCCGACAATGCCGCCATCATCGGTACCAGATGGGAGAGCCCGGGGCCGCCGTCGGCACGAGTGTGCAAGTCGGTGCTGACCTCCCCTGACCATTCGGATGGACGGAGTCTGTGGATGGCGGGATCGGTGCGCTTCCTCCAGGCGAACCAGAGCTGTGCGACGAGGAGGATAACGACTGCGGTCAGGAGAAGGATCAGAATGAAGTACGCCCTGGGCAGGGTATCGGATTGCGATGCTGCATCCACTTTCGCCGATATGCCATCGAGGCGTTTGCTGATGTCCGCAAGAGAGATCTCGCGTTGTGGCGCTGACGCCGGTGCGGATTCGCTCGGACGGGGTGTCGTCGCCATGCTGGAGCCGTCGGCGTGCGGCTTGTCTGCTTCGGAAATTGCAGCCTCGCAGCCGTTCGGACTGCTGCATGCGCCCGTGGCGGAGGGCTTGGCACCAAGTGGCGCCGATGGAATGCGAAGGCTGCCATTCTTATCCGGAAGCAGCAGGCTGACGTCGTAGGCTCGGTTCAGACGGTCTCTGAGACCCACGGGGTCAGACCCGACGAGAGCCCAAAACTCCGGACGATAGATCCGCAGGCATTTTCCGAATTTTTGCAGCACCTCAAAGACGGCGCTCTCGCCATCAGGGATGTCGATCATTATCCGCCCGAAGGCAGGACTGACCTTGTTTCGCAAACGCAGGTGCGATTCATTTGCCAGCGCCGCCTCTGCCCCTGCAATGCAGCTATCGTGCTGTGGAGCGGCAGCCGTGTTAGATGGTGGCCGTGATGTGATGCCGATCTCAGGTTTCACCGCGAGAGTGACGGCAGCTTGCGTTGAATTTGCAAGGGCTGGCCGCATTGCCATGGCCGTCGCTTGCGGCGGCTGCCGCCCGGATGGGACGGATCTTTCCGGGATGATCCAGTCTCCGGAATCGGTCAGCGCGATGAGGCCTCGATTGTAAGCCATGGCAAGGCGTTCGGTTATCGGCAGTCCGGTCGAGGATAGCACACGCGAAAACTCGGGCCGCACCGCTGCTAAACACGCAATGCCGTCCCCCTTTGACCACGCGGCGAATGCTGCCTCGCCGCTCGCGCCATGTGCAAAGGTGGCGCTCGCATCGCCGGATGGCCGTGGGTCGCCAAGGTAGCGTGAGAGTGTCGCTTCGGCAGCGGCTACGCATGACGGATCTGTCGGCAGGCCGACGTTTATGACTTGCGCGAGGGCGGGCGCGGTCATGCGAAAACAGAAAATGCCGCCGCCAACGAGACCGGCAAGCAAAATGGTGCATAGCAGGCCCACTCCGGCGACCATCGTGCGTACTGCGCCGTTACTGCGGGCCATGTGGACTTGCGCCTCCCCGTCGTCACTGCTTGCGGCCGGTCCGTGGCGTCAGGCGAACTACGCCGGTCGATATGGAACGCTTGCGCGGAGCATCAGGGGGCCCGATGCGGCACCGCACGCCAGTTCACATCGGTCACGCGCTCAGTACGCCCTTTTCGAGACAGACATAAACCGAACCGTCGCGCTGCACCCAGGCCGGTTCCACCACCTTTGCCGGGGCACCGGTCTGGCCGGGCATCGTGAAAAAGGCATGCGTCGCCGAATACAGTGGCCGGCCGCTATTTTCGGTCATCCGGTTGTCGTACGCCGTCGGTGCGAGAACGACCGGATACCTGCCTCGGTCCTCCGCATTGACCAGGACCCACAGCATGGCTTCGTCGTCGATACCGCTGGATCGTAGAACAAATTGGCCGTTTTCAGTCACCTGGTTAACCGCACGCGGTGCCCAGCGACGCTCGAACTGTTCTCGCTGGGTGGAAGGAGAGAAGAAGGCGCTCGCCAGACGAGAATAATCAGCGAGTGCGTCGTTCCCCAGCACGAGGGTCTTGCCAGTCTGCGACCACCCCTGAGCGTTGCCAGCGCTATTCTGACTCGCGCCGCCTTCGCCGGGGGAATGATTGCTCGATGAGGCGCCGGTCGCGCCGTGACTCTGCGATGGATAGTCCTGCCGCGACTCCAGGAACCGCAGCAAAATCGTTTCCTGTCTGGCCAAGGCTTCTTCCTGCCTGGCAAGGCTGGATTTCACCTCCCCGGTGAGCCGAAGCAGTTGCGTCAGCAACTCCGTCTGACTCTGGGCCGAGAGCATCTGGCGATCACCGTCCGTCGTTGCCTGGGTTCTGGCCGTATGTCCGCTAAATTGATTAAAAAATCCCCAACGCGGGCTGCCGGGCGTCCGCCCGGGACCACCGGCCAGTCCACTCAACAGGTGAACGAACAGAACGACAAGAATAAGGCCCAGCAGAATGATCAGAAGGAAAACGGCGATGCGTGGGATTGCCGATCGAGAGACTTGATCCAGCTTGACCGACATGGTGGTGAGGCGCTTGTCCATCCCGTCAAGCTTGGCCAATAGGGGTGCCAGCTCCGTCGGCGTTGGCTTTGCCGCTGGTGTCTTTGCAGGTGCAATCGAGGTTCCGGTGTTTCCCGATTCGCTCTTTGGACAACTACCTGGCTTGGCGCAGGCAAGCTCGGCGGTCCCGGCGGGGACATGCGACGATGCCGGAAGCAGGACCGTACTCTCCGGCCCCGCTTCGAGCAGATGTGCTTCGTGCGCTGAATTCAGTCGCTCTTTCAGTTTAACAGAAGAGGTGCCTTTCACGATCTTCCAAAATTCCGGGCGGTGTTCCGCCAGGCATTTTTCGTATTTGTTGAGCACCTCGTATGTTGCCGGTTCGCCTTGAGTGACTTTGTTGCCCTTCCATCCAACCGCGGTTTTGGATGTTGCGCTAATCTGTAAATTCGATTTCACCAGGTCGGTCTCGGCTTTGGCAATGCAGGGATCGTCCGGCGGCGTCGGCGTCGGCGTCGTCGTCGGCGCCGCGGCAGAGGCAGCAGGCTTCACCCCGCCCTCGCCTGCCGGCGGTGGGGCGGAAGCGGCCGGTACTGGCAGAGTACCGACCGGAGGCGACGGCAGGTTAGCAGGCGGCACGGGATGCTCCGGAATGGTCCATTCTCCATTCCCATTCTGCAACTGTGTAATGAGACCTTTGCTGTAGGCTTGCGCCAGGCGATCGTTTATTGTTAGTTTCTGCGCCGACAGTTGGGAAAAAAACGCCTTCCGAGGGGACTGTAAACACTTAAAGCTGTCCCCCTTTGACCACTCGTCAAGTGCTTGCTCACCGTTGTGGTTAAACACAAAGGCGATCTTCGCACCCGTTGCCGGTGTTTCATCGCCAAGGTAAGTCGAAAGAGTCGTTTGTGCCGCACTAACGCAGCGCTGGTCGTCGGTCGGCGTCCCCGATGCGTGGTTCTCCGTGGCTGCGGTCCCGGGCGGCGGCCCGGACCGAAACCATACGACGGCGCCCCCAACGGCAAAGACGACCGCCCACAGCAGGCACACAGCCAAAACGATATTGCGCAGTGCACCTGGTTTGCGGAACATATCGACCCCGGTCTCGTGGCCGCTGCCGGCTCCGATCGGACCTCTGCCCTCAGCCAACCTTCTCCTGCACGGCACGCATCAATTGATGCAGCAGCGCGAAGAACGGCGGCTGAACTTCCATGGTCAGCGGCGCAGGTCCTGCAACGGCTGCATCGTCTATCGCATCGGCATCGATTCGGCCAACCGCTGCGGCGGGACCCGCCGCCGCCATCAGCGCGCCGTTCGCGCTGTTCACCAGGTCGGGCAGCGCTGCCTCGATCCGCGGCAGGTCGATGAACCGCATGCCATTGCTGGGATCCGTGACGATGCCAGTCACGCAGCGCAGGAACGCCCGCATCTCGGGCGCCGAGTTATGGATACGCAAGCGTTGGCTGTTGCGCGGCAGGACATGATTGGCGGGAATTACGCTACCGCCGGCGCCGGCCACCGCCTCCCCCAGGATCGTCCCGACCGGATTGCCATCGGTGTCGGACCACAGATTCTGGGTCAGCAGGCCAAAGGCCACTTCCTCCTTCGGATGGTCCGTGTAGTGGATGACGACCCTCACCTCAGGTCCGAACCCCGCCGCCTCGCGCAGGACCCGGGCGAATGCCTCCTCATAGCCCTGCCGATTCTCGATCATGTCGCGCAGCAGCCGGCTCGGGCGGCCCGCGAGGCAAACCGCCACGTGACCGGCCAAATTCGGGTCAAGCCGGGATGCCGGCGTTTCCGCCTCCTTGGTGCCACCGTCCGCCGGCGGTGCCATGCCATGCAACTGGCGGCCGACGAACCACAGCAGGCCCGCGAAGCCCAATGCGACCACATCGAAGACGCGGGCATTGCGCGGACTGACACCAAGATCGGCGAACGCACCGCTGATCGTCGCCGCGAAATGCTCGGAGTTGATCGCGATTCCAACAAGGTTGAGCCACTCGGCCCAACGCGCATTGCCGTCACGGGCATAATCGGCGGCGTGCGTACCGAGCGTTGCGACCGCAGTGCTAAAGTCCGCCTGCGTCTGAGCACGCCCTGGCTTTCCCGCCAGGACCCCCAGGATGGACGGCCCGATCGAGCCGCCGCCCGGCTGATTGCCAGCCGGAACGAGATTGCGTGCGATCGGTTCGACGACAAGCTGCTGGCCGGCAAAGCGCACCGAACTTTGCCAGATCAGCGGCGCGTTGGTCTCCGACTGGTGCTGCCACACTGCGATGTCGGAGGTGCCGCCACCGATGTCGAGGACGATGGTCGTGCCGCCTTCGGCACCTTGACCGCGCGCGCGGAAATAGCGCGCGGCGCACACGCTCTCGGTTTCCGGCCGGACCAGCGGACGGATTTGCGACGGCAGGAAATAGCCCAGCACCCACCGAATGCCGTTGATGAACTGCCGGTAGTGGTTGCCCGAATAGGCGCTGGGGTAGGAAATCGACCAGTTCACGCAAGCCGGATCGGCGACATTGACCGACCTGGCAGCAGCCTCGGCCAGCACGAGCAGAGCGATGTGCCGCAGGAAGAGGCGGGACAGTCCAAGCTGCGCCGGCAGCCATTTGATGTTGAAATCATAATTGTTGCCCCCGGACGATGCCAGAAGGATCGAATCGCCGACCTGCCGCATATCCGACACGAAAGCGCGGCCGCCACCGACTTCTTCGGCGGCAGCGAGATCGGACAAAATGCGCGGCCGCCGCTCCAGCACCGTGGAGACCGGGGCAGGGCGGGTATCGATCGGGGCAAATTCATGCTGACGTGCCGGCTCTCCGCCCGTCCGCAAGATGTCAAGGCGCCGCGCCGCGAAAGTGACACGCTGGGGCGCAGCATCGCGTGCGCCCTTCATGTAAAGCGTGGTGTTGGTGGACCCGAAGTCCAGCGCAATCTCCAGCACTTCGCCCTGGGCCGAACGGTTCACCGGCGCCGGAGGGACAAGGACGATGCCTGCCGGGCTCATTTCCTCGATGGACCGATTGTGCAATTCCCCGGGCCGCGGTGCGGCAACGATGTAGGCCTCCGGCCGAGTGGCAATCTGCAGCAATCGAAGGTCCTGGACGCGCCCGCCGTCTTCCTGTCCGATCGAATCCATCACGATCTGTCGGGTCGCCGGCAGTGACTCGTCGGCCACGCGGATCTGCGTCCAGGACTTCAGGGATGTCAGTACCCGCGCGGCCGGCGTCGCCGCGCCGCCGTCCGAGGCTCCCATCATCTTGGCCAGCGCGTGCCCTTGGATCGGCCACAGCGGCAACACCGTGCGATCCGTCGCCACACTTTGCACGGCGACCACGCTGTAAATGTGGAAGGCATTCCAGTCGCGGTCTTCCAGATTGGGCCACAGCGCGAGGGTTTCGGCCTGAGTGGCGTTCGTCAGCATCCCGATGGCGCCACGCGCGCCGCTCGACTGGTAGGTCTTCTTAACCTCGTGACTGCGGTTCACCTGGCCGTTCACCGGCTTCAGGGGAACGGTCAGGATCGCCTGAACCTCGCCCGGACTCTGGCGCACCAGCCGCAGGCGCGGATGGTCCCCTGCCAGGTTGTCGAGCAACAGCAGCGCCAATGGGGTCAGCGGCAGCACGTATTGTTCCAGCGGCTCGGTGTCGGCGGTGAACCCGCGGCGGGCGTGGCCGGGGACCGTGCCGTTGCTGATCTGCACCAGGGTATCGGTGAGCAGGTCGTCCGGCGTCACCACCAGGATGTTGCGGCTATGGGAATTGCGTTGCAGGTTCAGGGCCAGGTCCGACTGCTTTTGCAGGTGCATCACGGTCGCAGTGTCCAGCACCGCCACGTATTGCGGGTCGCCGAGCGCGATCTGCGGGTCCGCCAGCACCGCTGCATCAAACAGCCCCGCGGCCTCTCGGCGGGTTTCGATCTGGGTGTGCGAATGCACAATCGTCGCGTCGGTCTGTTTCGCGACTTCGAAATCCTGCAGCCGCAATGCTCCATACAGCGGATCGGCGAACGGAGTAACGGTATGCCTGGGCGCTGGCTCGAAGGCATAAACAATGGCTTGATCGGCCAGCAGCTCGCCTTTTCTCTGCGCCGCATCCCGAGCGTTCTGCCAATAATCGCGCAGCAATCCCGACAGGGCGGTTACCCGCGCCTTCGCCGCCTCAGGGGCAACCGACCCAGCGGCAGACAGCCGTTCTGCCACGCCTCTCATCGATGCGATGTTCTGCCCGCCTACCGCCGTTACCGCGGTACTGCCGGCGACGAAGACGAACAACCGCTGGATGTAACGCGCCAGGATCTCGTAATGGCCACGCGACAGCCAATCTTCGGTTGGCTTGTGAATGGTCGGATCCTCGATCCCACGCGGGGTGAGCCACGTCGCGCGATCGTCCATTCCAGTCGCCGCAAGCGCTTCGAACATCGAGCGTGATGGTGCGACAAATGAGATCGGTTCAAGAATCGCCAGCGGCGGGCGATCGCGATGCAGGTGCAGCGTCCCGACCTCGTCCAGCGCGACCGGGGCGTTGGTCCGCTCGTTGTACATGAAAGACAGGAACGGCAGCCGCAGCGGCAGCGTGCTCGCGGTACGCATGAACGGTTTCGCTGCGGTCAAATCGATTTTGCGCACATAGAGATTGGGCAGCGTGTCGCCGGCCAGGGCCAGACAGGCCAGCAGGCCCCGCCAGACCCGCACCGCCGCGGCATGCCGCTCGTGGTTCTCCTGAAACAACGCGTCAGCGAAGCCCTCGACCTGCGACCAGACATCCGGCAGGGAGTCGGTCTCGGAGGCCTTGTCCGCCCCGAAAATCCGCCGTGCCGCGGCAGCTTCGCGTGGAATATTCGTCGCGCTGCGCAGCACGTTCACGCCGCCGATGTTGTTCCACTGGCCACGTGCCGGCGTCTGGCCGAAATCCTGCGGCGTTTCTGAAAACAGGATTTGTGGTTGCGGATTGTTCCGGGCCGCTCCAGTCGGGACTTGCGCCATCATGGCCTCCTGTCAGGCAGCTTATGCGTCGCAGGCGTCGTACAGCCCACCGATGAATCGTCCGATACCGTGCGTATTGGTATTCGGACGCGCATTGTTCAGGGCGCGGAAGATATCATCCAGTGCCAGCTCGCGCGCCTCGTCACCCTTGACCATGTAGGTGAAGCGATTCCACGAGTCGGTATCCTCGACATTCGGCTTGAGGACGATCTGCGTATAGTTGTTGATCACCTCGGCGCGGGCAAACGCGCCGGAATCAATCAGCGCGCGCGGCAGATCGCCCGGCGCCAGCAGTTGGTCGATCCCACCCCACCAGGTCAGCACGTGCTGACAGTAAGCATCCAGGGTCGCCAGCGTCTGTTTCGGATCGCGCGTGCGCTGCTCTTCCATCGCGCTGCGGGCCAGGCGCTGATACCACCGTTCCAGACGTATCCCCTGGCGCAGCAGGTCTTCGTGCAGCACATGATGAAAGAACGAATGATAAACATGACAGAAGCGTATGTGCCGGCCGAGTGCCTTGCGGATCGCCGCCGGGTCGCCCGGAAGGTCAGCCCAGGTGAGGCTCCGCTGTCGCGTCTGCCGGTCGAGGTTGTCGGTGATTTCGTCACCCAGAATGCTCGTTGCAAAGACGCCGCACGGACGGTTGCGATCGTGAATTTCGTCGAACGCGGTCTCCGGTTCATTGAAGAAATGGGTCGCCGCCAGACCCGCATAGAGCTCCGGCAGTGTCGCCGGATTGCGCTGATCGGGGCCGCCGGTACGGTCGGTTTTCGCATCGCCCCGAAAGTCGATGAGGTCGTGCCATCCGCCCAGGTAAACGCGATCGAACGTGGTCGGGGTTTCCAGCAGTGTCGCGTAATACTGGAACGCATCGCGCAACTTGGCCGGAAAGTTGTCCGGATCGGCGCTCAGCGACAGGTCTGTGTCCGGCTGGGTGTATTTGAAATAGGGCCCCATGAGCAGGGCCGAAAGCCGCAGTCGCCAGCCGTTCTCCTGGGCGTCCGCCATGCTGCGGAGGAAGCGCGCGAGTATCGGCAGCCCCCCGGCGCCGGTTCCGCCAAACACCGAGCCAACCAGCATGATCCGGACCGGATCGGTCGAGACCTGGCCCGCGGATGGCCGCACGCAGGTACGGAGCGCCTGCCAGAACGGGTCATCCAGATTGTTCGCCTTGTTCAGCAGCACCGCGGCCCCAAGGCCGGGACGCCCGTGAAACCCCTTCTTGAGCGGCATCCGGTGTTCGCTTCGCTCCGGCCGCAGCCCCTCGGGCCCGCGGTAGTACAGCGCCTGCATCAGTGACTGGGCTTCGGGGTCCGGCGCGTCATAAGCAAACACGCCGGCGAACGTGTCCTCGTCGCGGGGCGCCGGACGCCACCGAAAGGACGTGTCGCCGGTCACCTGAGATGCAGGCGAGGTCCCGGCCCATAGCTCGGTGTGCAGCAGCGACAGGTGAGCTGCACGCTCCTCGACGTCCTCGCGAAGCTGGCTGTTCAATGCGCCCAGCTTCAGCAATACATCGCTCGCACCGTTCAGGTTTCCATTATTCGAATCCTGGTCGATGAACCCAACCCATAGGTCGGTTGGCCCCAGCCCGGCGGCACATAGATGCATAACCGATTCGACGCAGCGCGCCCCGGTGCCGCCGATGCCGATTATGAAGTTGCGGGGCATGTCAGATCTCCCAGACGCGAAGTGTATCGGTGACTCTGCCGAGGGCGGTCCCACCCAGGGCGGCGCGGCGCATGACGGGTGGAACGGCAATCGCGGTTGCGAGCAGGCAGCACAGGATGCAGTAGGCGATCACTCCCCCTGCGAGATAGAAGCGCAGGTCTGCGGTCAACAGTTCGCGCAGACCGGTATCGATCCACCAGCACCAGACGTATCCGTCCAGCGCCACCAGTGCGCCGATCAGCGGTACGCCGAGCGCGAACACGATAATGTGGATCGGCAGATGGCCACGTGCCATGCCCGGCTTGTACACCCGCACCGACCAGGCATAGACCAGCCAGATCAATGCAATGGCCTGGGTGACGGCGAACACCGCCCAGGCAACTCCCTCGATGTAGCCGACGATCTGCCCCACGCGCTCGGTCAGTATGTCGTAGCTGAGGGATTCGCGCGCTGCCGCGATCATATGATCCTCGACGTAGGCGGGCTTAAGGGGCATAGGGAGAAGATAATAGAGCAGACCGAACAGAATCAGTTCGACCAACGCAAAAGTGGCAAGGCTCTTCACGATGTCCTTGCTGCGTGAGTATCTCACCGGCTTTCTCCTGCTATTCCTGGAACCGCCACGCGACGACGAAGTAGCCAAGGTCGATCGGCCGCAAGGTCGCGCGTTCGACCTGGTCCAGCCGCCCAACGACCTCCGGCAGGTTCAGTGCCGGAAAGAAGCCCTGAGTGTGCATCGGCGGCGACAGCTTTTGCGAGCGCTGGGCAAGCGTGCGCGGCGGATAACGCAGGCGTTCGAGTACCGCGTCCTCGTCATCCTCCGTGAAGCCGAACTCCTGCACCCAGTCCGGCAGTATCGGGCGCGACCACGCGCGCACCGAATTCGGCACCCAGCGTAGGTGCGCGCGATGCAAGAAGATCGGTCCGACGCCGTGGGTCACCTGTTGGAACCGCACCGCAACGTCTTTGTTCTGAAAAATCCCCACCAGGTTGCCCGGGCCCACCGAAGTCAGGGGAAACTCACGGTTGTTCCATACCGGTACCCAGCGGCCATCGCAGCCCCCCGTCGCCTGGCCGGGCGAGTAGGCGAAGGTCTCCTCGTTGACCACCTCGAGCCGGCCTGGCGGCGCGTCGGGTGCGCCCAGCGCTGCCGGCAGGTCAACCCGTGCCGTAACTCCGGCAAGGGGCCAACGCGGCGAGTTCGGTTGCGGCAACGTCATGCGCGGAAACCCGCCAGCCTCGCCGATGCGCCGCAGGTCATCGTCCACTTTGCGAAACCGGTCGAGGAGCGAGCCGTCGAGCTGCCCTTCCGGCTGGACGTCGGTCAGAGCCGTCAGGCGGCCGGAGAGATCGAGCGTCCCACCGTACTGGCGAAACAGCGACATGCCGTGGCGGTGCCTGACCAGCGTAGTGATCGCATCGCCGAATGCCTCAACGCGGCCGGGCGAACCGAATACCAGCATGAAGAACGGTCGCGTGCCGGTATGGTGCGGCCCATTGCTGCTGGCATTGAGATAGCCGGGAAGGTCGAACATGGTATCGTCAAACGCAGCTTCGACCCCGATGACTCCTATCGCGACACCCGCACGCAGCAGCGCCGCCATCTCGGCTGAAAATCCCGCGCCGTAGCCCACCTCCAGCTCTCGGCCAGTCACGAAGAGATCCGTGATGACGACCGCGAGACCCAGGTCGCCTGCCGAATGCTCGCGGGCGACCTGCGCGAGCGCCAGGTCGATCCTGCTCTCGAGATTAAAGCCGCTTGGCTGTCGCTTCGCATCCTGGCACACGCTTCGGAAGTAATCCCGTTCGGCAGCTTCCAGCTTGGACGAATAGACAAAGTGCGGCGGGCAGTAGAAAATTGCCGATGGAGCAAGGTAAAAGTAGCGTTGCGGCAGCGTTTCAACAGACACTCCCACACGGTAGTACGACACGCTTGTTGCACCCATGGACTGCAGAATTTCTGGGAGTGTCTGGTAGATAGTGGAATACTCGGAAGTATGATTGGAAAATCCGCGCATCGAACCCGAGATATCCGACAACACGACCGCGCGGCCGAACGAGCCGTTCGACTGTGCCACGTCCCCCGATGGGGAAGTCCCCGATTGCGAAGTCAGTGTAAACGGCGAGCCGGTTGGCAGGCAGTTTGCGTGCACCGAGGCCGCAAGCAAAACCAACACGGCAGCCCACAGAGCTGCCGTGACGACCCTCCCCTTGCCATTCATCGGCACGCCTCATTTTGCTATTTATCCGTGGTATTTGAACATCGTTTCGCGCCAATTGCAACCACAATGGATAACCCGTTGCAGAAACTGATACGATCCTCATGGCGGGTTCCGCATGCCTCCGACGCGCGGCAGGCGCCGGATGAGCGAGGCCCTGAGCCGGCGTCAACGGTCAGGTTATCGTCCAGGCCGGCTGGCGAGTTCCGGCGGGACGTGCCGTCACGGCCTGGCGTCCCCAGTCGTCCGCGATGCCGGCGTATCGCCGACTGGGTTGTACTATGCCCTTCTGGAATGCCATCTCCACTCCGCCGCAGCTTGGCAGCCGCAGAATGTAGGTCCCTGCCGTGTCGCCCACATCGGCGGAACCCACCGCGAAATGCCCGGCAACCGTGGCAGGGATTGAAACCGGTGCCAGTTGGTACTGGTCGGTCAGCACCGTCAGGTCGAGCTGCACCTCGGTCGCGGCGGAGCGGTCTATCAGCAGGCGAGCCAGCGCCATCCACCGGTACAGCGCCTGCAGTCGCGCATAGACCGGGTCCTGGGCCGCCAGCTCCGGATACAGCCGCGAGACATCGCACGCGAACCGTGCCGCGTGCGCTTCCTGGGTGCCGGTGCCGGCCGTTTCACCGCTCCGCGTCATCAATTCCCGCTCGGTCAGCAGCCGAACGTCGCAACGGTCCAGTACCACAGTGCTTCGCCCATTGCTGCTCGCGCACGTTCCGGCAACGAACCAGAACCGGTCCAGCGTGTGGATATGTATCGGTCGATGGGCCCGCGCCGCGGCGATCGCCTCCTCCATCGCCTGCTGCATGATGTCGCGCAGCGCCGGCAGCGGGTGCAGGTCGCCATCGGCAATGCGCTTGAGTCGATAATCGGCCGCCAGCATCGTCGCCGCAAAACGACTTGGAGGAACGCCAATGATGCGCACCGCTTGCGGCGCCTGGCAGGCTTCCCGCCACGCTGTCACCTGGGCATCCAGTTCTTCCGCCAGGCCAGCCGATGCGCTTTCGATAGCCGCGATCCTGCGCAGCGTTTCGGGCAGGGGATCGATGGAAATGCCCGGATACGAGAAGTAGCGCACATTGCCTTCGGTATGTCCGTAACGCAGCAGCAGCGCGCGCAGCGCCACTGCAAAATCCTCCGAGTACAACTCCGGCTCGTCGGTATTCGCTTCGCCGAACAGTACGATGTCGGCATTTTGCGGATCGAGCACATAGCCGTTGATCCGGGTCAGTCCGTACATTGTTGCAGCGTCCCCGCGGCACGCCGTACCGCCGGCGCAGGCCGCCAGATCTTCCTGCAACAGGCGCAGCGACAATGCCCGAGATGGTGCTGACAGGCGCGTCGAAACCGCCGCGGTGCAATCCGTCCCGTCTGCAATGGCAGCGGCAGGCCGGACCAGCCATGGCGTCAGGATAGCGCCACTCAGAAGGCCGCGGCGCGACAAACCGGCGGCGGGGCGCCTCATTGAACGCTCCATGTATGGTTGCCCGAGGTACGCGATTTCAGCACGGCTGCGCCAAGGCCGTCCGGATTGCCGCCGGTGGCGCGGGGAACCGGAGCATTGACGATAACGCCGCCCACGGGCCCGGGAACCGCCCCGTCGGACGATGGCGAGGCCAACCCTCCGCCGATGCCAGCCGCAGCCAGCGGTAAAGACGACGGCGGCGGACCGCGCCCGTCAGTACCATTCACCCATGGGTCGTCCGGTGCCGGCGCGGTGATGTAATGACGTGCGCACAAACCGTTGACGCAGGTCTCTGTCCAGGAGGCATGGATCGTGCGGGTCAAAGTCTGCACCCCGCCGCCCGCATAGCGCTCATTGGCTGCATCGGCCTGATCGGGACTGATCGCGGCCAGGATGCGAGGATCATTGCCGAAGAAGTTTTGAATCGTCGTGAGTAACGCCATGCCAGCCCGCTGTACCCCCGCGTTGATCGCGTCGTAAACGGCGACGAACTGGGCGCCCATGTCAGGCTGGCTCAGGCCGCCGCGAAACAGATCGAATGCGGCACCGGCGACGCCCGACAGTGCGATGCCCACCGCGACAGGTACCACGCCGACCGCGGCAATGTCGCTTGCCACGAGGAACCCCACGCACAAAGCGGCCGTCTTGACGACGGCCTTCATCAGAACGAGCATCGTTTCGGTGGACAAATCGCCGCCCATCGTCCGCCCGGCGAACTGCGCCCACTCGGGGCCGATCGCGGCAACGATGCCGACGGGATTTGTCATCGTTCCGGCCTTGATCACCTGGGTCCCTATCCAGAGGCCGAAATTACCGAATTGCTCCAATGTGTGACTACGCCCGAGGTCGATCGGACCGCCGCCGGACGCCTGCAGGTCGGCCTGCATCGCCTCCGCCATGTCCTGAAGCTGCGCGGTCACCTGCAGGGCGGTATCTTCGCCCTCGATCCGCTCCTGGGTGGCTCCTGCTGCCTTGACCACTTCGTTACGGACATCCGCCAGACCGGAGAACAGGTCGCGGAGCCCAATGAAAACGTCATGCGATAGAAACGTGATACCGTTATCGGCTCGTGCCTGAACCGGAATGACAGCGGCGACGGTCGCGAACAGCATGAGCCGGCGGGGCAGAGAGTACTGCACAACACGTCTCCTTGGCAGGGGTGGCACGGCTGGAGGCGAAATATATTCGGAACGCTACAGCCGGCTTGTGCACATTGCAAATCCGGATCGGATGCGTTCATCGACAGCGCCGGTATCGCCCGTCGAAGCGCGGTGGCAGTTGGCTGCCCCCCGCACGCCACCACCGTTGGCAGCGCATGGCTGCACGGCACGTCCCCGTGTGTCATGGCCGGGCCATGACACATGAGTCAGGAGTTTCGGTCCCTGGTACGACCTTGGGTCAGCACAGTTCATCAGTGTGCATCGGTGTGCATCTGTGGTTCCAATTCTTGCTTTCTGCTGCCAAAGCAAGAATTGGAACCACAGATGCACACTGATGCACACTGATGAAATCGGCGGCAGGGGGACAGCGGGAGCCACCGGGCATGCTCATGCTGGCCGACACCGGTGGATCGTCCGCATCATGGTGCCATGCCGGTCCGCCGGAGGGCGGGTCGAATGTCCGAAACATTGTGGCGTACGCAGGCCTCGGTCGGCTTTGGCCGCCGACAATCACCCACTCGATCTCCTGAAGGCCCAATCAAATAATGCGAAACCCGGCGATGGCGGGGGCTCGCCTGACGCTGAATCCATTACCATGTGCTGGAAACCAAGGCACAATCGGCAGAGCAGGTTCAATAACTTCGGACGGTCCTACAAGCGTGATGACCGACGGCAGAATCGCCGAAGGTCCGATCAAGCGGGAGCCAGGATACCAAGATGCAAGACGCGACCGATATCGACCAATTATCAATCAACACCATCCGCCTGCTCGCGGCCGATGCCGTGCAGAAGGCAAAGTCCGGTCATCCCGGCACGCCGATGGATGCCGCGCCAACCGCCTACACGCTCTGGCAGCGTTATCTGCGCTACGACCCGGCCGCGCCGGAGTGGATGAACCGCGACCGCTTCGTGCTGTCCGCCGGCCACGCCTCCATGCTGCTCTACGCGCTGATCCATCTCGCCGGCGTGAACGGCAGCCCCGAGGTTTACGGCGGCCCCGAGCGCCCGGCAGTGACGCTGGACGACATAGAGCACTTTCGCCAGGCCGGCAGCCGCTGCCCGGGCCACCCCGAATACCGCATGACGTCGGGCGTGGAGGCGACCACCGGGCCGCTCGGCCAGGGCTTCGCCACCAGCGTCGGCATGGCGATCGCGGGAAAGTGGCTGGCCGCAACCTACAACCGGCCGGACTTCCCCCTGTTCGACTACAACGTTTACGCACTGGGCGGCGACGGCTGCATGATGGAGGGCATCAGCAGCGAGGCCGCGTCGCTCGCCGCCCATCTGGGCTTGTCGAACCTGTGCTGGATCTACGACAGCAACCGGGTCACCATCGAAGGCCACACCAACATCGCCTTCTCTGAAGACGTCGCGGCACGCTTCCTGGCTTACGGCTGGAACGTGACGACAGTCGCCGATCCGAACGATCTGACCCTTCTGGACCGCGCCTATCAGGCATTCCTGAAAACCACCGACCGCCCCACGCTGATCCTGGTGCACAGCCATATCGGCTACGGCGCGCCGCATCTGCAGGACAGCCCGAAGGCGCATGGGGAGCCGCTGGGCGATGACGAACTGAAACTGACCAAGGAATTCTTCGGCTTCCCGCCCGACCAAAGTTTCGTCGTGCCTGACGGGGTGCCGAAGCACTTCGCCGCCGGCATGGGCGCACGCGGCGCGGCGGCACACGCTGCGTGGGACAAGCTGCTGGCCGGCTACCGCGGCACCTACCCGGACCTCGCCGTTCAGGTTGACGCCATCCAGGCCGGCACGCTGCCGCAGGGATGGGATGCCGCCCTGCCGACCTTCCCACCCGATGCGAAGGGGATCGCGACGCGTGACGCGTCGGGCAAGGTGCTGAACGCACTGGCGCAGCGCGTGCCCTGGCTGCTCGGCGGCGCCGCGGACCTCTCGCCCAGCACCAAGACCAACCTGACATTCGAAGGCGCCGGCAGCTTCGAAGCCGCGGGACCGATCGGCGATTATCACGGCCGCAACTTTCATTTCGGCATTCGCGAACACGCGATGGTCGCGGCAGTGAACGGCATGACACTGTCCGGCCTGCGCGCGTTCGCCTCCGGCTTCCTGATCTTCACCGACTATGCGCGCGGCGCGATCCGCCTGTCGGCGCTGATGGAACTGTCGGTCATCCATGTATGGACGCATGATTCGATCGGCGTCGGCGAGGACGGTCCGACGCATCAGCCGATCGAGCAACTGCTGTCGCTGCGGGCGATTCCAGGCATGGTGGTGATCCGGCCGGCGGATGCGAACGAAACGACCGAAGCCTATCGCGTGGCGATGCAGCTTCGGCACCGGCCGGCGGCGATCGTGTGCTCGCGCCAGCCGCTGCCAACCATCGATCGCGGCAGGTTCGCTCCCGCCGCGCTGCTGGCCAAGGGCGCCTACGTCCTGGCCGACGCCCCGGACGGCAAGCCGGCCGTCATCCTGATCGGCACCGGCAGCGAAGTGTCGCTGTGCATGGCGGCGCGCGAGAAGCTGCTTGCCGAGGGCATCGCCGCACGCGTCGTCTCCATGCCGTCGTGGGAATTGTTCGATGACCAGGACCAGGCTTATCGCGACAGCGTGTTGCCGCCGCCGGTCACCGCACGGGTGACGGTGGAGGAAGCCTCACCGATCGGCTGGGACCGTTATGCGGGTCGCACCGGCATCGTGCTGGGCATGCGCAGCTTCGGCATGTCGGCGCCGATCGCCGTGGTGGCACAACATTTCGGCTTCACCGTGGAACATGTGATGGCAGCGGCGAAGCAGGCGATTGCCGGCGGCTGAATTTCTACAACGAAGGAGCGGAGCAATGCAGCTTGGAATGATCGGCCTGGGACGAATGGGCGGCAGCATGGTGATCCGGCTGACCAAGGCCGGACATGAATGCCTGGTCTATGACAGCCACCATGAAGCCGTGGATGCGCTGGTCGCGAAGGGCGCCAAAGGCACCACCAGCCTGCCCGACTTCGTGAAGCAACTGAGCAAGCCGCGTCTGGTATGGCTCATGGTGCCGGCCGGCGTGGTCGATCCGGTGCTGAAGTCGCTCGTGCCATTGCTGGAAAAAGACGACATCGTCGTGGACGGCGGCAACTCGTATTATCACGACGACATCCGTCGCGCCGAGGAACTGCACGAAAAGGGCCTGCACTATGTCGATGTTGGGGTCAGCGGCGGCGTATGGGGGCTGGAGCGGGGCTATTGCCACATGATCGGCGGCGAGCCTGACGTGGTGAAGCGGCTCGACCCGATCTTCAAATCGCTGGCCCCGGGGGTCGATGCCGCGCCGCGCACGCCGGGGGCGACGGGCAAACCCGGCACCGCGGAACAAGGGTATTTGCATTGCGGGCCGAACGGCGCGGGACATTTTGTGAAGATGGTGCATAATGGCATCGAGTACGGACTGATGGGGGCCTATGCCGAGGGGTTGAACATCATCAAGCACGCCAATGTCGGATTGAAGACACAAGCCGCAGACGCTGAAACGACGCCGCTGCGTCACCCGGAGCGTTACAAGTACGACATCGATATCGGCCAGGTCGCGGAGGTGTGGCGGCGCGGCAGCGTTGTCGCCTCCTGGTTGCTGGACCTTGCCGCCAGCGCGCTGCGAAAGAGCCCGGATCTCGGCAATTTCGAAGGCCGCGTCTCGGATTCCGGCGAGGGCCGCTGGACGTTGCAGGCTGCAATCGATGAAAGCGTGCCGGCACCGGTGATCTCGGCCGCGCTGTTCGCCCGCTTCAGCTCACGCGGCGAGGCGGATTATGCCGACCGTCTGCTCTCTGCGCTGCGCTTCGAGTTCGGCGGACACGTCGAGAAGCCGAAGGACGATCGCTGATGACAGCGTCACCCGCGATCCTGCCGTCCGACGCGCTGGTGTTCTTCGGGGCGAGCGGGGACCTGGCCTATGAACAAATCTTTCCGGCGCTGCTGGGATTGGTCCGCGACGAGGGGCTTGACATACCAATCATCGGTGTCGCCAGGTCTGGCTGGGATCTGGCCAAACTGAAGGACCGTGCGAAGGACAGCCTCGCGCTGCACGGCGCGGTCGATAAGCCGGCGCAGGACAAGCTGCTGTCCCTGCTACAGTACATCGATGGCGACTATGCGGATTCCTCGACGTTTGCAAAGTTGCACAAGGAACTTGGCGAGGCGAAGCGGCCGCTGCACTACCTGGCCGTGCCGCCCAGCCTGTTCGGCACCGTGGCGACGGCCCTGGCAAAGTCCGGCGCCACACAGGATGCGCGGCTGGTGATCGAAAAGCCGTTCGGCCACGATCGCGCATCCGCCGAGACGCTCAACAGCATGCTCCGGAAGAACTTCCCGGAACGCAACATCTTTCGTATCGACCACTTCCTGGGCAAGGAACCGGTGCAGAACCTGCTCTACACGCGCTTCGCCAATCCAATGTTCGAGCCGATCTGGAACCGTGACCATGTGCGCAGCATCCAGATCACCATGGCCGAGGATTTCGGCGTACGGGACCGTGGGGCATTCTATGACGGCACCGGTGCGAACCGCGATGTGCTGCAAAACCATCTGCTGCAGGTCGTCGCGCATCTTGCCATGGATCCGCCCACCGGCGAGGAATTCGACGCGATGCGCGACCAGCGGGCAAACCTGTTGAAGGCGGTACGGCCGATCCAGCCGGAAGATGTCGTGCGCGGGCAATATCTCGGCTACCGCGATGTCCCCGGCGTTCACCCGGGCTCGACCGTGGAGACCTACATCGCGGTCCGGCTGTTCATCGAAAGCTGGCGATGGGAAGGCGTGCCGATCTACATCCGCGCCGGCAAGAACCTGCCCGTCACCGCGACCGAGGTCTCGGTGGAGTTCCGCCGTCCGCCACGCGAAACGTTCGGAGAACTGGTGCCGGGCGGGTCGGCGCATATGCGGTTCCGGCTCGGCCCCGACATGGCGATCGGCATGGGCCTGCGGGTGAAGCGGCCGGGCGAGCGCATGGTCGGCAGCGATATGGAACTGATTCTCACCGCGCAGCCGGCGACGTTCCGGCCGCCGTATCAGCGGCTGCTCGGCGACGCGCTGGCGGGCAATGGCCACTTGTTCGGGCGCGAAGATATCGTCGATGCGCAATGGCGCGTTGTGGAGAATATCCTCGACAACGCGACACCGCTTTACACATATGATCCAGGAAGCTGGGGGCCGGGCGAGGCGACGCAACTGATCGGCGCCGACGGGCCCTGGCGCGACCCGCAAGTGACCAAGGCCGAGCCAAAAAAGCCCGCAAAATGAAAGGGCGGGTGGCACGGCCGGGATTGCGGACACAGTAGGCCCCTGCTGCGGCGCGACCTTGCAGACCTGACCAGGCGATAAAGGAACCGAACCATGACCTCCGACGCACCCAGGACACTGAACCGGCTCGGCCAAAGCCTGTGGCTCGACAACATCACCCGCGACCTGCTCGATAGCGGCACGCTGAAGCGCTACATCGACGAATTGTCGGTCACCGGCCTGACCTCCAACCCGACGATCTTCGACAACGCGATATCGCGCAGCTCCTGGTACGATGCGGAAATCCGCCGCCAACTGGACGCCGGAGTGTCGGGCGAAGAGCTGTTCTTCACTCTCGCCATTCAGGACCTCAGCCGTGCGGCCGATCTGTTCGCCCCGGTCCACGCGCGCACCGGCACCGTGGACGGCTTTGTCTCGCTGGAGGTCTCGCCGCTGCTCGCCTACGACACGCAGGCGACGGTGACACAGGCCAGGACGCTGCACGCCAAGGCGAACAAGCCCAACCTGTTCGTCAAGATCCCCGGCACCACCGAAGGCCTGCCGGCGATCGAGGAGTCGATCTTCGCCGGCGTGCCGATAAACGTTACGCTGCTGTTCTCTACCGACCAGTACAAGGCCGCGGCCGACGCCTACATGAAGGGACTGGAGCGGCGGCTGGACGCCGGGTTGCCCCCGGATGTGCGATCCGTCGCCTCGCTGTTCGTCAGCCGGTGGGACGTCGCGGTGTCGCAGAAGGTGCCCGCTGAAATGCGCAACATGCTCGGCCTCGCGGTCGGCAGGCAGGCCTACAAGGCATATCGCGACATTCTGGAGAGCGACCGATTCCAACGCCTGGCGAACCACGGTGCCCGCGCGCAGCGGTTTTTGTTCGCCAGCACCGGCACCAAGGACAAGAACGCGTCGGACACGCTGTATATCTCCGGTCTCGCGGCGCCCAACACCGTCAATACGATGCCGGAAGAAACGCTGCTGGCCTTCGCGGATCACGGCAGGACGAGTGGCGCACTGCCGCGCGACGGTGGCGACGCGGAAGGCGTGCTGGCGTCGCACGCCAAAGCCGGCATCGACCTGCCGGCACTGTCGGCGCAGCTTCAGTCCGACGGCGCCAAAAGTTTCGTCAAGTCCTGGAACGAATTGCTCCAGGCGATCGGCGCCAAGAGCAAGGTTCTGGCCTGAGCCTGGGGGAACGCCGATGACCGCGCACATAAGCCCGCTCGCGGGAAAAACCGCCGAGCCATCGACGCTGGTGAATGTGCCACGCCTGGTGACCGCCTATTTCACCGGCAAGCCCGACCCGAAGGTCGCGTCCCAGCGCGTTACCTTCGGCACGTCGGGCCATCGTGGATCCGCTTACGGCAATGCCTTCAACGAGGCACATATCCTGGCGATCAGCCAGGCAATCTGCCATCATCGGACGCGAAACGGCATCACCGGCCCGTTGTTCATCGGGATCGACACGCACGCATTGTCCGAACCTGCGCTGGCGAGCGCGCTCGAGGTATTCGCCGCCAACGACGTCGATACAATGATCGACGAGCATCGCGGATACACTCCGACCCCCGTCATTTCCCACGCGATCCTGACCTATAACAGGAACCGCAAGAGCAGCCTCGCCGACGGGGTCGTGATCACACCTTCGCACAATCCGCCCGAGGACGGCGGCTTCAAATACAATCCGCCGAACGGCGGCGCAGCCGAGACCGATGTTACGACGTGGATTGAGCAGACGGCGAACAAGTTGCTGGAGGCGGGTCTTGAGGGGGTGCGCCGGGTTCCGTACGATCGCGCCCGCAAATCTTCCCACGTTCACGAGCACGATTATATCGGGCCCTACGTCGCCGACCTCGCGAACGTCGTTGACATGGACGCGATCCGTTCGGCCGGAGTGAAGATCGGGATCGATCCATTGGGTGGCGCCAGCGTGCGCTTCTGGCAACCGATCATCGAACGTTATGGCATTGCGGCGACGGTCGTCAGCGACGCGGTTGATCCGACCTTCCGGTTCATGACCGTCGATTGGGATGGCAAGATCCGCATGGATTGCTCGTCGCCCTATGCCATGGCACGGCTGATCGGCATGCGCGACGAATTCGATGTCGCCTTCGCCAATGACACGGACGCCGATCGGCACGGGATCGTGGCCCGCTCGAGCGGCCTGATGAACCCCAACCACTACCTCGCGGTCGCCATAGCGTACCTGTTTGGTAACCGCCCCGACTGGCGCGCCGGCCGCGCCGTTGGCAAGACCATCGTCAGCAGCGGCATCATCGATCGCGTCACCGCGAAGCTTGGCTGCAAGCTGGTGGAGGTTCCCGTTGGTTTCAAATGGTTCGTCGAAGGCCTGATCGATGGCTCGTTTGGTTTCGCCGGCGAGGAGAGCGCCGGGGCGTCGTTCCTCAGGCGGGACGGGTCAGTCTGGACCACCGACAAGGACGGGATGATTCCGGGGCTGCTTGCGGCGGAAATCACCGCGCGCACCGGCCGGGATCCGGGCGAGACCTTTGATGGCCTGACGCGGGAGCTGGGTGTGCCGTTCTACGAAAGGATCGATGCGCCCGCGACGACAGAACAGAAGGCGCTGCTGAAGGCGGTATCGGCCGAGCAAATCGGCATGCAGGAACTGGCCGGCGAGCCGATACGCGCGAAGCTTACGGCGGCGCCGGGCAACGGTGCGTCGTTCGGTGGGATCAAGGTGATTGCGGATAACGGCTGGTTCGCCGCGCGTCCATCCGGCACGGAGGACGTTTACAAAATCTATGCCGAGAGTTTCCGCAGTGAAGATCACTTGCGGCAGATCCAGCAATCGGCGCAGGACGCCATAGCGGACGTGTTCAACGCGGCTTCATGCCAATGACCCGTAAGTAGTTTCCGAGCCTGCCGCAACGGCGAAGGCGAGCCGGATCTGATACCAGTTGCCGAAATGGCTGACTCTTCGGCCCACGTCCCCACCGTCATGCCGACGCAGGTCGGCATCCACGCCTTTGCCGCGTGCAGCAACCGTAAGTCGTGGATGCCGACCTGCGTCGGCATGACGGGACGGGCGTCGGAGCGTACGTCGCTCTTTTCGGCACGTGGTATGATAGGCCCGCCCCGTCTTGAAAAGGTGCGTGGCCGGACCCTCCAGCACCGCGCGCTGCCGGCCCGACAGATTGGCCGGCTTCCGCAGCCGACGGTAGCGGGTACCACGCCGCACGGTCTGCCTCCTTTGCCCGGCACGACGCACCTGATCGACCGCGTCGGCATAGCGAAGAGGGAATGGTGCCCAGGGGCGGAATCGAACCACCGACACTGCGATTTTCAGTCGCATGCTCTACCAACTGAGCTACCTGGGCATCGGGAGCAGTTGTTGGAGGCCGCTGGTCCTACAGGATGCGGCACCCTCGATCAAGCCGCGTCCGGCGGTGTGGGCGGCGGGTCTTCATCGAGTTCCGACGGCGGTCCGGGAACCCGGTATTGCCCGGTCAGCCAGCGCCCCAGGTCCACGTCGGCGCAGCGTGTGCTGCAGAACGGCCGCGTCGCCTCCACCGCGGGTTTGCCGCAGACCGGGCAGCGTACCGGATTCCTTCGTTCGTTCATGCCGCCTCCAAGGCCCAGCCCGTCGTTGGCAGTGACGGGTCCGCACGCAGGATCAAGGCACGACCCGCCCGCCGTGCAAGATCCTGCCGCGCCACGGCGTCTTCCTCCAGCGCGTGGACCACGGCCGGCGAGGCGCGCAGCACCGGCATCCGCCCCGGCTGCGCCGCGATCTCCGCCGCGAGCCGCCGCAGTGCCGCCAGGCCGGCGGCGTGCGGCCCGGCCAGCATTTCCTGCAGCGGCGGGTGCACGCGCGGACGCACGATCTCCGCCAGGCCCAGCGCCGTGAAGCCGAGGAAGCGCGGACGCAGCGGGTCGTCGGCCAGCGCCTCGGCGATGGCAGGACCGAGCGCGGCACGTCGGCGCGCCGGCAGCCCGCCCAGATCGACCAGGATGGCCCCCGACAGGTTGCGCAGCCGGATCTGGCGCGCCAGGGCGGGGAACAGGGCGCGGTTGCTGGCCATATGGTGCTCGGTCTTGGTGCGCCCGGCCGCCACCAGGCCGCCAAGGTCCATGTCGATGGCGGTCAGCGCGGGGGTGGGATGGATGGACAGGCGGCCACCGCCGGGCAGCGCCACGACGGCTTCCCCCAGCGCATCGACCTGGGTTTCCACTGCATCATCGAAAGCGCGCGCCACGACGGCAAGGCGGCGCCATTTCCCCCCTCCCCTTGTGGGAGGGGGCCAGGGGGAGGGGTGCCCACGCCCGAGCTCCTGCGGCTGAACGCACCCCTCCCCCTTCCCCCCTCCCTCAAGGGGAGGGGGAACTCGTATGCCTGCCGCCAGCGCCGCATCGTCCACCTCGATCGCCGCCTGCGGAAAGCGCCCCGCCAGCTCGGCCAGCGCGCCTGGCCCGCGCCGGATCAGCGCCGCAGCGCCGGCCCCGACCAGTTCCAACTCCTCCGGCGTCAGCCGGGCGGTCAGGCGCGGGCCCTTGCCGCCCTGCGGGGCGCGCGTGACGCGGACGCCCAGGATCGTGCCTTCGGTCGCGTCCTTGCCGCCCTCGCTGTCGGGCAGGAACCCGTCCGTCCCGTCCAGCGCCACGAACGACCCGGCCAGCGCCGGCATGCGCGCGGTGACCCGGCCGCGGTACAGGTCGCCAACGCCGTCCGGCGCCCCCGGCCGCCAGATCGCGTAATCCAGCAGCGCGCCGTCGCGGACCACGGCGACGCGCACCTCGCCCGGGCTGCACGACGCCAGGATGTGCTCCGTCACGGGCGCAGCCAGCCGGCGCCGCGCAGCAACTGCGCCGTCTCGAACAATGGCAGCCCAACCACGTTGGAGTGGCTGCCGGACAGGAAACGAATGAATGCCGCCGCGCTGCCCTGGATGGCATAGCCGCCCGCCTTGCCCTGCCACTCGCCGGACGCGAGGTAGGCGTCGATCTGCGGCGCGGTCAGCCGCGCGAACGCCACGGTACTGGTGGCGATGCGCTCGGTGCGGCGGTCGTCCGGCGTGCGCAGCACCACCGCGGTGAACACGCGGTGGCGGCGGCCGGACAGCAGGGTGAGGCAGGCGCGGGCCTGCGCCTCGGTGTCGGCCTTGGGGAGAAGCCGGCGGCCGGCGGCCACCACGGTGTCGGCGGCGAGAACCAGGCAGCCGGGCGCGTCCACGGCCGCCGCCTTGGCGCGCGCCAGGCGCAGCGCGCACAGGCGCGGGGCTTCGTCACGCAACGGCGTTTCGTCGATCTCGGGGGAAACGATGCGATCCGGCGCGATGCCGATCTGCGCCAGCAGGTCCCGCCGGCGCGGGCTGGCCGAGGCCAGGACCAGCGAGGGGCGGTCCACGGTCGCTCGGGCCGCTGTAACCTCGCCCACTGTTACTCGGCCCCTGGGGCGCGAACTACTTGAAGCGGAAGGTGATGCGTCCCTTGCTCAGGTCGTACGGGGTCATTTCGACGTTGACCCGGTCGCCCGCCAGCACGCGGATGCGGTTCTTGCGCATCTTGCCGCTGGTGTGCGCCAGGATGCTGTGTTCGTTGTCGAGCTTCACGCGGAACATGGCGTTGGGCAGCAGCTCCATCACCGTTCCGCTGAATTCGATCATGTCCTCTTTCGACATCAGGCCTCATGCAACTGTTGATTTCAGGACGAAGATGAGGGCCAGGGGCCGGAAGGTCAAGGCAACCGCACCGCAGGGCAATCGGGTGAAACGAAGGAAAGGCCGGGGCTCCGCCCCTGGACCCCGCCAAGGGGCTCTGCCCCTTGGATCCCCGCCAAGGGCATTGCCCTTGGAACCCTTTACTTGGCTGGATGGAGGGGAGGGGGCACAGCGCCGCTGGATTGGCGTCGCCCGAACAGGCGACGCCGATCCAG
>DASXFW010000155.1:0-18438 GCA_036489395.1 Acetobacteraceae bacterium
TGCCGCAGCGGAGGAAGACGTGGATGCCGACCTTCGTCGGCATGACGACATTATGCGACCGTGCGTCAATTGCAGCGATTATTCGTCAACAGTGCCTAAGCTGTCAGCAGCACTACCAGCGGCGCCTGAGGTTGACGCTTCGTGTCATGGCCGGCCCACCGGGCGCGCCCGAGGACAGCCTCCAGCCAACCACGACTTTGCTGCACCCGACGAAGGTAAGACGTGGGTGGCCGGGCCAAGCCCGGCCATGACACATGGGGTCAGGACTTCGGGCCCCTGGCATCGGTAAGAGTGAAGGCTGCGGACGCCGTCCTGACCCTGGTTCGCACAGCCGCCAGCCCCTGACCCCCGGCCCGACTCGCCACCCCGCTACCGATCAGTATAATCCCGCCCGCCTGGCCACCGCGGACAAGGCCATAACGGGAGCGGAAGCATGAGTTTGAAGGGTCAAGCCTACATCGTGGGTGCCTGGGAGCATCCCACGCGCAAGGCATCCGACAAGTCGGTGTCCTTGCTGCACGCTGAATGTGCCAAGGGCGCGCTGGAGGACGCGGGTCTCACCAAGGACGACGTGGACGCGTACTACTGCGCCGGCGATGCGCCCGGCCTGGGGCCGCTGTCCATGGTCGATTACATGAACCTGAAATGCCGGCACCTGGATTCCACCGATGTCGGCGGCTCGTCGTACCAGGTCGCGGTCGGGCATGCGATGGAGGCGATCGCGCATGGCCGCGCCAATGTCTGCCTGATCACCCTGGCCGGGCGGCCGCGCAGCGAGGGCCAGGCCACCGGCACCGCGCCGCGCGCCGGCAGCCCCGCGCAGCCGGAGGTGCAGTTCGAATTTCCCTACGGTCCCGCAACGGCCAACATGTATGCGATGTGCGCCACGCGGCACATGCACGAATACGGCACCACGTCCGAGCAACTCGCCTGGATCAAGGTCGCCGCGTCGCACCACGCGCAATACAACGAGCACGCGATGCTGCGCGACGTGGTCACGGTGGAGGATGTGGTGAGCTCGCCGATGGTGGCCTCGCCGCTGCACCGCCTCGATTGCTGCGTGATCAGCGACGGCGGCGGCGCGCTGGTCGTCACGCGGCCGGAGATTGCGAAAAGCCTCAGCCGGCCGCTGGTGAAAGTCATCGGCGTCGGTGAATCGCCGAAGCATCAGATGGGTGGCGACGTCGATCTGGTGTATTCCGCGGCGCGCTGGTCCGGACCTCCGGCGTGGGACATGGCAGGCATCACGCCGGCCGACATCAAGTACGCGTCGATCTACGACAGCTTCACCATCACCGTGCTGATGCAGTTGGAGGATCTTGGCTTCTGTCCGAAAGGCCAGGGCGGCAAGTTCGTATCCGACGGCAACCTGATCTCCGGCGTCGGCAAGCTGCCATTCAACACCGACGGCGGCGGGCTCTGTTCCAACCATCCGGCGAACCGCGGCGGCATCACCAAGATCATCGAGGCGGTGCGGCAGTTGCGCGGCGAGGCGCATCCCAAGGTGCAGGTGAAGAACTGCGACCTGGCGATCGCGCATGGCACGGGCGGCTCGCTCGGCACGCGGCATTGCGGCAGCACTGTTATTCTGGAGCGGGAGTGACCGGCATGGCTTACGTTCAGCGCAAGGTTCCGTTTGTCGGCACGCCCGAAACGAATCCGGAGACCAAGCCGTTCTGGGACGGCTGTGCCGCCGGCAAGCTGATGCTGCCGCGTTGCGTGGATACCGGGAAGTTCATCTGGTACCCGCGGGCGATCTCGCCGTTCACTTTCGGCCCGGTGGAGTGGGTGGAAGTATCCGGCAAGGGCAAGATCTACACATTCAGCGTGATGCAGCGGGCCGATCCGCCGTATGCGATCGCGTATGTGGAGCTGGCGGAAGGTCCGAAGATGATGACCAACATCGTCGATTGCGATTTCGCCACGCTGAAGATCGGCCAGACCGTTCAGGTGAAGTTCATCCAGACCGAAGGCAGCGGCCCGCAAATGCCGTTCTTCGCGCCGGCGTAGACTCGCGGACCTTCTGTAATTGCAAGGGATGAAGCCAAGAATCCCCCCTCCCCTTGAGGGTGGGGGCCAGGGGGAGGGGTGCGTTCATCCACCGACCACGGATGTACGCACCCCTCCCCCTACCCCCCTCCCTCAAGGGGAGGGGGAAACATGGCTTAACGCGGCTCGCTTTCCCCTGCGCCTTGCGCCGCGGCCAGTTCGCGCACGAAACCGCCGACCGCCTGGAACAATCGTTCCGCCTCCGCTTCGGTGTATTTCTCCTCCGGCACCAGCCTTGGCCCTCGTGCACATCGGCGCACGTCCGCCAATGCCGACGCGACCCCGGCCAGTTCCGGTCGGCCGGACGCACGCAATCGCGTCATGATCCGCGTCCAGCGGCGATCGTCTCCCAGCAGGTCGATCGACGCAAGCTGTTCCACCACCTTCAACCCGCGCTCCACGACGCGCATCGCATGGAACACCGACGCCGTGGGGCGGCGCAGCGCCAGGCACTGCGCGGCTTCCTCCAGATCGTAGGCCAGTTCAGGGAATTCCTCCTCGACCGCGCGGCCGAGCGGCGAGTCGCCAAGCAGCCGCCATTGGCCCGGCGTCAGCAGCACCACGCGCACCGCGGCAAGATCGTGCATCAGCCGGGTCTCGATCCGCGACAGCACCTGGGAAAACCGCGCCGGACCAATGCGCCCGTCCTCGGCCATCGTCGTCAGCGCGCGCACTTCCCCGGCGGTGGCGTCGGCTGTGAGCATACTTAACGCGGCGGGTACATCGGACAGAATTTGCAGCGCGCTGAGCGGGACGCCAGCCGAGGGGTCCGCCGCGGCAGCCAGCGCGCCCGCGTCATGCAGCGCGGCGAGCGCGGCGACATAAGCCTCGGCCTTCGCCAGCACACTGTCCGCCGGCGGCGGGAACATGTCGTCCGCCTCGGCGTTCAGCGGCTCCTGTTCTTGCTCGAAATCGGCGGCGTCGGCCGCGGCGAGCGTGCCCGGGAACAAGCGCTCGCCGTGCAGCACGGCGGCGGCGGCGTCATCGTCCGGCTTGCGCCAGGTCTCCACGCCATCGTGGTCGATGTGGTGCCGCCACACCTGGCCGCTGGATTCGCCAGTCAGTACCAGCAGATCCTCGGTGCTGTCGTCGTGCCAGGTATCGAGCACGGCGAGCTTTTCGTAGGTCTCGGCATAGCGCAGCCAGCGCGCCTGGTCCGGCGAGGGCTCGGCTTCGCTGGCTGGCAGATAGGGCCGCATCGTCGCCGTGCCGTGCTCGGAACGGAGAAGGAACAAATCCACTCCACTGCGGCGGCGGGCCATCACGGCGAGACCTTGCTCGTCGAGCCGCGTCTCGTGCCGCACGAGATCGTGTTCCGCCAGCAACGCTTCCACCGCCACCTCGTCTTCCGGCGCCAGGCTGAGCGGCGCGCCGAAGCGCGGGAAATCGGCTTCCAGGATAAAGGGAATGGTGCCGTGCCAGCCGATGCCGCAGCCAACCACCCGGCCGTCCGACGCACGCACATGCGCGATGCTGTCGAGGCCGGCGATATCCTCGAACAACGTGGGCTGACGCACATCGATGATGCGCGCGGCGGGACCAAACCGTTCGCGCAGGGCCCGTTGCTCGCCGGCAAAGTGCTCCGGCGCGCGGCGGCGCGGCGGCAGCACGTCGGTCGAGGCAGCCACTTCCGAAAGGCGGCCGTCGCGCAGCACGCGATAGACCCGCACCATGCGCGCGGGGCCGGTGAATTCGACCCGTGCCGGATCGCCATGCAGCGGCCCATCCACCGCGCCGCGCCGGCGTTCCAGCACGCAGTCGCGAATCAATCCGCGCTCATCGAGGGTTTCGCGGATCACCAGCACGGCAAGCGCAAGACGCTCCGGCCCGCCGAGGCGGCGGCGCGCCAGCCACTCGGCCAGTTGAGCCTCGTTCAGGACGCCGGTGTCGTTGGCGATCTGCCAGCACGTCGTTTCGCGGCCTTCCGCTCGCCGCGCGGCCCGGAACACGACATGTTCTGCCGGCTCCGGCGCGACCCCATTCAGGTCGGCCAGCCGTGCCGCCAATCGCGGCCCCGTCCATTCCTCGCTGCGTCCGGCGGTATTCATCAGCGCGGTCCCGGAGGCCTCCCGCCCGAGCGTGCGTTCCGTGTCCGTCTGCGGTCAAAGGCGGCCCACTAGCACGGGATGGTTTCCGAATTCCTTTCAGTGGGCGGCGCTACGAAAAAGAGACGTACAGCCCTTGAGTCGAAGCACCTTCGACAGAAAAACGACATATTCACGGGCGGTCAATGGCAAAATAAGCGGGACTGGTTCACGAAATGATACGTTCAGGTCGAATCAACCATCTCTGCCCCGCCGCCGCTATGATCCTGTTCACAGCTACGCGAGCAATCGAACCAACGCGATTGGTCTCAGTGCCGATGCACGGTGGCGCCGCCACGCAAGGCGCGCTCCACGTAGGAGGCCAGCTCGGCCATGCGATACGGCTTGCGGATCAGCTCCTCGCCCTCCAGCCCGAGCCGGTAGGCGCCGAGATCCGCATAGCCGGTCGCGTACAGCACCGGCGGCGCGATGCCGTCGTGCCGAGCCTGCCGCACCACATCGACGCCGCTCAGCCCCGGCATCGCCACGTCAGCGAACAGCAGGTCGAAGCCCGTGTCATCCGCCAGCAGGCGCAGCGCGGCGTAACCGTCACCCGCCGCCATGACGCGGTAGCCGAGCTCCTCCAACATGCTGACCACGAGCTCCCGCACATCCTCGTCGTCGTCAACCACCAGGATACGGGCACTGCCTTGCGTCGTTGCGGCCTGCGTCGCCTCGATCGGCTCCACGGCCGGTTGCGACTGTGCGGGGGGCAGGTAGAGAATGACCGAGGTTCCCTCGCCCGGTGCGCTGTGCAGCTTCACGGCGCCGCCGGACTGGCGGACAAAGCCATAGACCTGCGACAGGCCGAGCCCGGTTCCCTTGCCGACGTCCTTCGTTGTGAAGAACGGCTCGAAGGCACGTGCCTGAACCGCGAGGCTCATGCCGGTTCCCGTATCGGTGACCTCGATCCCGACATAGGTCCCTGGCGCCAGTTCCTCGCCCTGATCGGTCGGCGCCCGAGGCTCCACAAAGGTGCGGATCGTCAGTCTTCCGCCCTGCGGCATCGCATCGCGCGCGTTGATCGCGAGGTTCAACAGGACGAGTTCAAGCTGCGTGGGATCGACGAAGGCGCCCGGCAGGTCTTCGCCCAGCTCCGTCTCGTAGATTACGGTGGAGCCGACCGCGCGCCGCAGCAGATCGCCGATCCCGGCAACCAGCCGGTTGATCCCCACCGGTTCCGGCGTCAGCCGCTGCCTTCGGGCGAACGCCAGCAATTGCTGGATCAGCCGGGCGCCGCGCTCCGCCGCATGCTCTGCGTTATCGGCGAAGCGCCGCACCTGCGGATCAACGCTACGCTTGCCGATCATCTGCAGGCTGCCGATGACCGCGGTCAGCAGGTTGTTGAAGTCGTGCGCAATGCCGCCGGTAAGCTGGCCGACGGCCTCCATCTTCTGCGCCTGTGCCAGGGCCGCTTCGGCTTTTTCACGCTCCAGCATCTCGCGTTGCAGGGATGCGGTGCGCTGCCCGACCAGGCGTTCCAGTTCCTCGGTGCTGCGCGCGAGCGCCTCGCGGGCACGCACGCCATCATCGATGTCGGTGCAACTGCCAAACCAGCGGATCACTTCCCCGGACAGATCGTCGTGTACCGGCAAGGCGCGGCCGGCGAACCAGCGCCAGTCGTTCTTTTCGGTGTGCAACCGGAACTCCGAGCGGAACGGCACCGCCTCGCGCAACGCCGCGCGCCATTCCCGCTGGACGCGCGCCGTGTCATCCGGATGCAGCAGCGAGCCCCACGGAAGCGCATCGGCCGCGGCGTTGGGCGGTGGCGTCAGGCCGGTGACTTCCTGCCAGCGGGAATTGAAATAGTCGTGCATGCCGCTGGCACGCGTGGACCAGATGAGCTGCGGCATGCCGTCGGCGATCGCGCGAAAACGTGCTTCGCTGGCGCGCAATGCCGCGGCGCCGCGTTCGCGCTCGGCCATGAACGCTGCCGCCTCACGCTGCCGGCCACGCGCGCGCAACGCGGCCTTCACCGCGCTGGCGAGCGTCACGGGATGGAACGGCCGCTCCAGCACTGTCGCGTTGCCAAGCAGGGCGGCAAGGCGGACCGGCAGCGCCGGCTCCGCGCGGCCCGACGGGTCCTTGAATGTCAGCAGGACAAACGGGAAGTCGGACCAGGGCGGCTGGCTCGCGATCCATTGCTCCAGCGCCCGCGTATCGCCCAGCAACGCCTCCTGCGCCACCACCGCCACGGCGGCATCCGGCACCGCGAGTTCCTGCACGAGCTCCGCAAGATTGGTGCACACCCGGGTGGCAGGCTTCGCCTGCGCCAGCAGATTGCCGATCACCGCACCGTCACGACCGTTGGGAGCCAGGATCAGGACGCGGCTTGCCTCACCCGCATCAGCACTCGTCATTCATACGGGACCTTAGCAGTGAGTTGGGCGACCCGGTGTAGTGCGGCACACCGGTCAACACGCCGTGAAAAGTATCGAGCGGATCGCCGACGCGCAGCCCGTCCGAATCGATGCGGTACTCGCGGATGACCGCTTCATGCGCGCCGGTGCGTTTCTTCAGCACGGAAATGGCGCGGCGGATGCGCCCATCGGCTTCGAAGAAGCGCAGCAGCACGACGGTGTCGCTCACATAGGTGAGATCGACGCTGGAGTGCATCGGTCCGACCAGTCCCTGCTGCGAGAGCACCAGCAAAGTGACGACGCCGCGCTGATTGAGGTACGACAGCAGCTCGTGGATCTGCAGGACGAAGTAGTTCTCATCCAGCATGGCGCTGCGATAGCCGTTCAGGCTGTCGAGCACGACGACCGACACCCCGTGCTGCTGCACCATGCGGCAGACCATGCTGACGACTTCGCCAGGCGGGTACTCGGCCGGATCGACTTGTTCCAGGGCGAGCTGGCCGGTCTCGATGAAGGGCTCGAGGTCCATGCCCATGCCGGAGGCGCGGCGCAGGAAGACGTGGCGCACTTCGTCGAAGTTGACGACCAGGGCGCGCTCGCCTTGTTCCAGCGTGCGCATGATGTATTGCAGCACCAGCGACGACTTGCCGCCGCCGGAGGGTCCCAGCACCAGCGTGCCGGTGCCGCGATCCAGCCCGCCGCCGAGCAATTGATCGAGCCCAGCGACACCGCTGAACAGCGGCTCGCCACGCAGTTGGCCGCCGCGGTGTTCGGCGGCAATCAGGCGCGGGAACAAGGCGATGCCGCCGCGGCGGATGACGAAGTCATGAAAGCCGCCGCGAAATTGTCGGGCGCGCATCTTATAGACACGCAGGCGGCGGCGTTCCGCGCCGTATTGCAAGGCGAATTGTTCCAGCCGCACCACGCCGTGCGCGATGCTGTGCAGCGTTAGGTTATCTTCTTTCTCGGTCAGGTCATCGAGCAGCAGCCCGGTCGCGCCGAGATTTGCCAGATGGTATTTCAGCGCGAGGACCTGACGGCGGTAGCGCAAGCCGTTCTGCGCGAGCAAGCGGATTTCGGCCAGGCTGTCGAACACGACGCGGGTTGGACGGATGCGCTCCACCTCCGCCATGACAAGGCGCACGGTTTCGCCGAGCTCCAGGTCCGCGGTGTAAACGACGCTTTGTTCCTGCTGCGGGTCGAGGCTGAGTTCGGGCGGGATCAATTCGTAGATCTCGATGCCTTCGAGCGACCAGCCGTGGCACCTGGCGGCGTGTTGCAGCTCCTCCCGGCTTTCCGAGAGGGTGATGTAGAGGCCGCGCTCCCCGTGTCTCGCGCCCTCGATCAGGAACTGCATGGCGAGGGTGGTTTTGCCGGCACCCGGCTCGCCCTCGATAAGATGCATATGTCGGGCGGCATATCCGCCGCCGAGTATAGCGTCCAAGCCTGCCACGCCGGTGGCCAGTGCGTCTGCCGGTGGCGAACGGTCTGCTGGCGCCGCGTTCATCGGTCCCCCTCTTCAATCTGCCACAGCGTTTATCGGCAGCAGATAAGTTTGGTAAGACCGTGGCAGACGTGCGGGGCAGCGAACAATCGATGTTGATCGGGCAACAGGATTCGCTCGCTCGCATGTGAGTGAACGCGATCAGTCCCCCCTCCCCTTGAGGGAGGGGGTTAGGGGGAGGGGTTGCTTCGTTACGCTTCAACGGGGAGGGGCTGCTTCGTTACGCTTCGACCCCTCCCCCTAGCCCCCTCCCTCAAGGGGAGGGGGGATTCCGTGCATCCCCTACCGCGGCGTGTCGCCTGCCAGCGTGATCCGCTGCATGATCCGCTTATGACCATGGTAGTCGTTCATTGCGTAATGCTGCGCGCAACGATTGTCCCAGATGGCCAGCGAGCCAGCCCGCCACTGGAAGCGGCAGGTGAACTCCGGCTGGATCTGGTGCCTGCACAGGAACGCCAGCAGCGGCGCACTTTCCTCCTCCGTCATGCCGGCGAAGCTGACGGTGTGCGCCACGTTGACATACAGCGCCTTGCGTCCGGTTTCCGGATGCGTACGCACGGCAGGGTGCTCTGCAACGAGCAGCCTGCGTGCCTCGACGGTGCCGTCGGAACGGATGCGGTCTTCGCGCGTGCGGCTGGCATCGGCCTTGGCCGAGCTCGCCACGCCGTGCAGGCCGGACAGCAACTCCTGCATGCGCGGCGACAGCGTTTCCAGCGCCATGTACTGATTGGCGAACAGCGTGTCGCCGCCGACCGGGGGGACCTCACGCGCGACCAGCAGCGTCGCCATCGGCGGCTGCTGCAGATAGGTCGTGTCGGAGTGCCAGACGCCGCCGAAATTGATCGTCTCGTGCGGCAGCTTGGCAACCGAAATGATCTCAGGAAAGCCTTCGATGCCCTTGACGAACGGATATTCGATCGGCGTGCCGAAGCGTTTCGCCAGCGCGAGGAACCGTTCCGGCGGCAGTTCCTGGTCGCGGAAGAAGATCACCAGATGGTCGAGCAGTGCCTGGCGGATCGCGGCGATCGTCGCATCCGGCAGGTCGTCGCTGAGATCGATGCCGTGCAGCTCGGCGCCGAGCGCGCTGGAGATCGGCTGAATATGAAATGGGGCATTGCGCACGGCGGTGGTCTCCCGGGTTGGCGGCGGGATTGTACTCGGTTGGCGGCGAATGGCGACGGGCGATTGCCCTTCCCGCGCGGGGCGGACTAGGTTCCGCACCGGAAGGATTCGGACCGAAGTCCGACATGGGGATCGTCGCATGATGAAGCTTGGGACAACCGTCGCTGCCGCGGCGTTTTCGTTGCTGCTGGCTGGCACAGCCGTGGCGCAGACCGTGAAGGTCGGGGTGATCGATACCTATTCCGGTCCGTTTGCCGGCGTGGGCGAGCAACTGGACCGCGGCATCCGCATGTACATGAAGGAGCATGCGAAAGACCTGCCGCCGGGCGTGAAGATCGAGCTGATCCGCCGTGACGATACCGGACCGAATCCGGAAGTCGCCAAGCGCCTGGCGCAGGAGCTGATCACCCGCGACCACGTGCAGCTTCTGACCGGCGTTGTGTTCACGCCGTGCGCGCTGTCCATCGCACCGCTGGCGACCGAGGCGAAGGTGCCGTTCATCATCATGAACGCCGGCACGGCAATGATCACGACGAAATCGCCGTATATCGCGCGCGTATCGTTCACGCTGTGGCAGTCGAGCTATCCGCTGGGCGAGTGGGCCTCGAAGCACGGCATCAAGAAGGTGTTCTCCATCGTGTCGGATTATGGGCCGGGCATCGATGGAGAGCAGGGATTTACGAAGGGATTTACCAGCACCGGCGGCCAGATGGTGGGCGCGGTGCGGGCTCCGCTGATGAACCCCGATTTCGTGCCGTTCATGCAGCGGGCAAAGGATGCGAAGCCGGACGCGGTGTTTGCGTTCGTGCCGGCCGGGAAACAGGCGACGGCGCTGATGAAAGCGTTCGGCGACCTGGGACTGCGTGCCGCGGGGATCAAGCTGATCGGCCCTGGCGACATCACCACGGATGAAGAGCTGGCAAACATGGGCGACGTCGCGCTGGGCGTGACGACGATGTTCCACTACTCGGCGGCGGGGAAGCGTCCGGCGAACGAGACGTTCGTCAAGGCATACAAGGCCGAGTTCGGGCCGACGCAGGTGCCGAGCTTCGAAGTGGTCGGCGGGTACGATGGGATGGCCGCGATCTTCGATGTGGTGCGCGCGCAGCACGGCAAGATCGATCCGGATAAGACGATGGCGCTGCTGAAGGGTTGGAAGGACGACAACAGCCCGCGTGGCCCGATCTACATCGATCCGCAGACGCGGGATATCGTGCAGAACGAGTACCTGCGCGAAGTGCAGAAGGTGGACGGTCAGTATGAGAACGTCGAGCTGGAGACGATCCCGATGGTGAAGGACCCGTGGAAGGTGCTGAACGCGGGGAAGTAGGGCAATGCGTAGCGGAGACTCCCCCCTCCCCTCGTGGGAGGGGGAAGCGGGAGGGGTGCCGACGCTGCCGGGCCTCGGACCTACCGACCCCTCCCCCTGGCCCGCTCCCGCAAGGGGAGGGGGAACTTGTTTCTTGGTAAGCGCACAGCTTCCCTCTGTCATTGCGAGGAGCGTAGCGACGAAGCAATCCCGGTCGGGCCCGGCGTGACCCGGATTGCTTCGTCGCTATGCTCCCCGCAATGACAGAGGAAGCGCGCGCGCACGAGCGCCGGCCACCAACAGAAGAGGTCCCGTGTTCGCCGCCACCATCAGTATCCTGTTTCTTGGTATCGCCTACGGAATGGTGCTCTACATCATCTCCGTCGGCCTCTCCGTCACCATGGGGCTGCTCGGCTTCGTCAACCTGGCGCACGGCGTGTTCGCCATGGCCGGCGGCTATGTCACCGTCACGCTGATGAACCAGTACGGCGTGCCGTTCGGCTTCGCCCTGCTCGCCGCCTTCATCATCGTGGCCGCCATCAGCGTCGTGCTCGAACGCACGCTCTACGCTCGCCTGTACGGTGCCGGAGAGCTCGAACAAGTCCTGTTCACCATCGGCCTGGTATTCATGTCGGTGGCGATCGTGCGCAAGCTATGGGGACCGCTGCCGCAACCCTTCCACGTGCCGCACGTCCTGGACGGCCAGATCAACCTCGGCTTCCGCAGCTTCCCCACCTACCGCACGTTCCTGATCGGCGTCAGCGTGCTGCTGATCCTGACGCTGTGGCTCGGTATCGAGCGCACTGCGTTCGGCGCCCGCCTGCGCGCCGCCGTCGATAACCGCCGCATGGCGGAGTCGCTCGGCATCAACACCGGCCGGCTGTTTTCGTTGACCTTCGCCCTGGGTTCCGGACTGGCCGCATTCGGCGGCGGACTCGGCGCCGATATCCTGGCGATCGATCCAGGCTACGCCTTCGAATATCTGGTGTATTTCCTGATGGTCGTCGCGGTCGGCGGCCTGGGCTCGATCAAGGGACCGTTCGTCGCCGCGATGCTGCTGGGCATCGGCGACACCGCCTGCAAATACCTGGTGCCGCAACTGGGGTCTTTCTTCATCTACCTCGCCATGATCGCGCTGCTGCTGTGGCGGCCGGCCGGCTTGTTCGGCCGGGCCTGATCCGCATGCGGCGCCCCGCTGCCGACGCGTCCCCAGTGGATCGCCTGATCGCAAGCCATCGCCTGCGCCCGATCGAGCTGCTGCCGTGGGTGATCGCCGTCGCGGCCTATTTCGTATTCCCAGACTACCTGCCGCTGGGCAGCCAGGTCCTGATCATGATCCTGTTCGCGCTCTCGCTGGACCTTGTGCTGGGCTACGGCGGCATCGTGACCTTGGGCCAGTCGGCGTTTTTCGGCGTCGGTGCCTATGCGGCCGGCATCTATTCCGTGCATGTCAGCGGCGAACCGCTGTCCGGACTTGTCGTCGCCGCCATTGCTGCGGCCGTGGTCGGCGTCATCTCCGGCCTGGTGATCCTGCGCACCACCGGCCTGACGTTATTGATGCTGACGCTCGCGGTCACCTCGCTGCTGGAGGCCACCGCGAACCACGCGGACTTCCTGACCGGAGGTGCCGACGGATTGCAGGGTATGACGATCAACCCGATCCTCGGCCGCTTCGAATTCGACATGTTCGGCCGCACCGCCTACGTCTATTCGCTGGTCGTGTTGTTCCTGGGCTGGCTGTTGCTGCGCCGCCTGGTGCACGCCCCGTTCGGCCAGTCGCTGATCGGCATCCGCGAGAACGTCACGCGCATGCACGCAATCGGCACGCCGGTACGGCAACGCCTGCTGACGGCCTACACGATCTCCGCCGCGGTGGCCGGCGTCGCCGGCGGATTGCTGGCACAGACAACACAGTTCGTGGGACTGACGGTGCTCGGCTTCGAGCGCTCCGGCGCCGTCGTCATCATGCTGGTGCTGGGCGGGGCCGGCCGGCTGTATGGCGCGTTCATCGGCGCCGCACTCTATATGATCGCGCAGGACCAGATCGCCGAGGTGGACCCGGTGTTCTGGGACTTCTGGATCGGCCTGCTGCTGGTGCTGGTCGTGTTGTTCGCGCGGGGCGGCGTGCTGGGCTTGTGCGACAAACTGCTGCTGGTCGTGCGGCGGCGGCGATGACCGCGGCGCTGGAAACCGTCGGACTGTCGCGGCGCTTCGGCGCGCTGGTGGTGGCGAACGACGTGCGTTTCATTCTGGAAGCCGGCGCGCGGCATGCGCTGATCGGACCGAACGGTGCGGGTAAGACCACGTTTGTGAATTTGGTAACCGGCCGGCTGCGGCCATCGGCGGGGCGCATCCTGCTGAACGGGACAGACATTACCGCCTTGTCACAGGCGCAACGCGTACACCAGGGCCTCGCGCGAACTTTCCAGATCAACACGCTGTTTCGTGGCTTGTCGGTGCTGGAGAATGTCAGCCTGGCGGTGGCCGAACAAGCCGGGATCGGCAACCGCATGCTGCGCAAGGGTCGCGCAAACCGGGGCGTTGTTGAAGGCGCTTTTGCGTTGTTGGAACGTTTGCGCCTGGCGGACGACGCGCTGGTGCCGGTGCATACGCTGCCGTACGGCAAACAGCGCCTGGTGGAGATCGCCATCGCGCTGGGCCTGAACCCCAGCGTTCTGCTGCTGGACGAACCGGCCGCCGGCGTACCCTCCGTCGAAACGCGCATCATCCTCGACGTGATCGAGCAATTGCCCGACAGCATCGCCATCCTGATCATAGAGCATGACATGGACCTGGTGTTCCGCTTCGCGCGGCGTATCACGGTGATGGTGCAAGGCGGCATCCTTGTCGAAGGCACGTCGGCGGAAATCGCGGCCGATGCGCGCGTGCGCGAAGTCTATCTCGGCGAGCGACAGCATGGCTGACCAGTGGCTCGACCTGCGGGATGTTTCGGCGGGATACGGCGACACCGTGGTGCTGGACAATGTGTCGCTGGGATTGGACGCAGGTGGCACGCTGTCGGTGCTGGGGCGCAATGGCGTCGGAAAGTCCACGCTGCTGGCTACCGTGTTGGGGCACACGACGCTGCACTCCGGGCGCATTGTATTCGATGGGCGCTCGATCGAACGGCTGCGTCCGTTCCGTCGCGCACGCCTGGGTATCGGCTATGTGCCGCAGGAGCGCGAGATCTTTCCATCGTTGAACGTGGAGGAGAATCTAACGGTCGGCGCGCGCGGCACGGTGTGGACGCACGAACGGATCTACACGATGTTCCCGCGCCTGGCGGAGCGGCGACGCAGCATGGGCAATCAGCTCTCCGGCGGAGAGCAGCAGATGCTGGCGATCGGCCGCGCGCTGATGCTGAACCCGTCGCTGCTGTTGCTGGACGAACCGCTGGAGGGACTGGCGCCGGTCATCGTCGATCGTCTGCTGGCCGCGCTGCTGCGATTGCGCGACGAAGGTGGTTTGGCGATCGTGCTGGTGGAACAACATGCAAGGCTGGCGCTGGAGTTTGCGCCGCGTGCGGTGATTCTCGATCGCGGGAGGATCGTGTACGATGGAACCAGCGAGCCGCTGCTGCACGATGCGCAGCGCCTGGCCGGACTGATCGGGGTCGGGAAGGAGTAGGGCAGCGTGCCCCGTCATGGCCAGGACTTGCCCTGGCCATCCGCGCACCGCCGTGCGTGCCGCGACCGTGCCTGAACGCAGGATCGTGCGTGGATGGCCGGGTCAGGCCCGACCATGACGGGAGGGAGTCAGATCTTATAACCCTGTCGCGCCAGCAGGTGCCACTTGCCGCGCTGCTTCACCCATACGATCAGCACGCCGAACTTCAGCGTGTTGGTCTTGCCATCGACCTCATTCACGCCGTTGAACACGAAGCGCGACATCGCATTCGCGCCGTTCAACTGAGTCGTCACGTCGGTGAAGTCGATCGATTTCCAGTGCGAATTCCCGTTGCCCGCGTCGGCGAGGAACTCCTTTCGCGTCTGCACCCGGCCCGTCGAATGCCCATACGCGATCGGATCGGCGCACAGCGCGCTCAGCAGCTTGCCATCGGCGGTCAGCAGTCCCTTGCGATACATCTCCACCGCCGCGGCGACAGCGTCCGTATTGCTCGTGGCCGCGACCGCATCGGTAACGCCGAATGCGGCCGAACACAGCAGCCCGCCTCCGATCGCGGCCAAATGACGACGCTCGATTTTCATCGTTTCCCCCGTTTGGTTTGCAGCCGACTTTCCGGCGCGGCACTATTCTAGCCGCGATACAATGCGCCGCCCAACCCCGCCAATCGATGAACCGCGCCGATCCGGCCGCAGGCTCGACCACCGATCGTGTCTGCGGCATCCTGCCACGCCTGAGCCGTCGGGCATCACGACCAGGCGAAAGGGTCACCCCATGAAAGTCGGTCTGTTCATCAACACGCAGTTCCCCGAGGGCTACAATGTCCCGGCGCTTATCCCCGACATCGTCGCGCAGGTACGCGCGGCACGCGACGCGGGGTTCGCCTCGCTGTGGTTCCCCCATCACTGGCTGACGCATCCGATGCAGATGCTGCAGATCACGCCTGTCATGGGCTACGTCGCGGCCCATGCGCAGGGGATGACGATCGGGCCGAACATCCTGATCCTGCCGCCGCTCAACCCGATGCACGTCGCGGAAGAAGCCGCCACGCTGGATGTGCTGACTGGCGGGAATTACATCCTGGGCATCGGTCTCGGCTATCGCCAGCCGGAATTCGACGCGTTCAGCATCCCGCTGAGTGAGCGCGCGCCGCGGTTCAACGAAAGCATCGGCCTGATGCGCCGGCTGTGGACCGAGGCCCGCGTCACGCACAAGGGCCGCTTCTACGCGGTGAATGATGCCGGCATCGGCATAAAGCCGGTACGCGCCGGCGGCCCGCCGCTTTACATCGCGGGACAGGCGGATGTGTCGGTGAAGCGCGCGGCGCGCATCGGCGATGCGTGGTTGATCGTGAACAGCAGCGGTCTCGGCAAGGTGGCGCCGCTGATGCAGACTTATCGCGCGGCGCTGAAGGAATACGGCCGCACGCCGATGGATTTCCCGATCACCGTTGAATGCTACGTCGGCGATCGCCACGCCACCGCGCATGAGGAATGCCGCGGTCCGCTGGAATACAAGTACAACGCCTATGCCGCCTGGGGGCTGCAAGGTCGCCGCACCGAAACCACGTTCGAGGAATTCGCCCGCGACAAATTCATCATCGGCGACAAGGTGTCGGTGCAGGAAGAAATCGCACGGTATCGCGAGATCCTTGGCGTGGATCACTTCATCATGCGCTGCCAATGGCCCGGCCTGCCGCAGGAACGCGTACTTCGCTCGATCCAGCGGCTGGGGGAAATTTTCGCCGGACTGTGAGTGCCCGGCCGTCACGCCCGGCACGGCGCCATCGCCGCACCCATCGCGCCGCCCATGATCAGCAGCGGTGCCAGCACGCCGCCCGACGTGCCGGAGCCCAGCGCCACGGCCAGATGATCGCCTTCGCCACCAGCAACAGCAGCGCCGCCTTGGGCAGCGTGTCGCCCTGCAACATGCGCGCGATGTTGTCGTAGCCGACGCCCAGTGCATGTGGCTCGATCAGCCCGCCAAGGCCTGCCACGAGACCCCCGAGGATCGGCCACCACATCCAGTGGATGGGCAGTTGCATAAGGCCGTCTTCGCAACCATATACACAACTCCGTTAGCAAGTCTGACAGCGATCCGCTGCCCAGGCCGACATAGACCCAGGCACCGAGGCCAAGAAAGGAAATTCCCATGTCACCCTGGAATGGGAACAGGGGTGAGGGCATGCCAATCCAGGTGCGCTCCACGCCGGCGATGATCGCGGCCGCGGCGGCGCCTGCGACCAGCAGGGTCTTTCGTTCTGTGTCCGTGACGGGAAGCATCTGCGCGATCAGCGAGCCGATCGCGCCGCCGGTCCACCTGGAGGAGCTGCGCCGCCTGCGCCCGGTGCTGCTGGAAATCTTCGATGCGATCCGCGCAGAGCCTCCGGACGGGGAGCTACCATAATGTCATCGCGAGGCCGCTTGGCCGAAGCAATCTCGTTCGTGGTGAGCGGCGGCGATGACAGTACGATGCTACAGCAGACCCGCCCCGGACAACCCGCCGAACACGCCCAAAGCGCAGGTCAGCACAGCCACGATCAGCACGACCCACAAGTACCAGCCACGCAGCCTGTGTGCGCCCGGCAACGCCTTCACCGCCAGGGCGATCAGGAAGCCCAGCACCATCGGCAGCATCAGTGCATTCATCACCTGCACGCCGACGTTCAGCGATACGAGGTCCGGCCACACCGCGACGATCACCGCGCCAATCACCACGCACGCCGTGTATATGCCGTAGAACCACCGCGCCTCCAGCGGATGGTACTCCAACGAGCGGCGATAGCCGGCGACTTCGCCCAACCCCCACGCGAACGCCAAAGAACACACGATCGCCGCCACCATGCCCGCGCCAAGCACGCCCAGACCGAACACCAACTTGCCCATCGCCGTCCCGAGGAACGGTGTCAGTGCCTGGCTCATATCGCCGACGGTCTGAAGCGACGCCCCCGGATCGCGCAGTCCGATCGTCGCGGCGCAGGCAATCAGCACCGCCGCCATGACAAGCTGGGTGATGACCGCGCCGATGGCCGTATCCCAGCGCGCAGCCGCCAGGTGCTCCGGCCGCAGTTTCTTATCGGCGATCGCCGACTGTTGGTAGAAGATCATCCACGGCATGATCACGGCGCCGATATTCGCCGCGGCCAGATACAGATAATCCTTGTTGGCGAAAGGAATGTCGAAGCTACCCTCGAGCAATGCGTGCGGATCGGGATGCGCCGCCCAGGCGACGAAGAAAAACGCCAGCTCGAACAATCCGACCGCAATCGCCACGCGCTCCACGCGCCGATACGAACCGGTGATCACCACCGCCAGCAACGCGATCACCGCGATCGGCAACGTGGCGAGGCGCGGCAGGCCATACATTTCACCGACGCCGGCGACGCCCGACAATTCCGTCAGCAGCGCGCCCGTGGTGGCGATGCCGAGGCCGGTGGCCGACACCCACCCCCAGAAATGACCGAACGTGTCGCAGATCAATTCGCCATGGCCGCGACCGGAGAACACCCCCAGGCGGACGGTGAGCTCCTGCACGATGTAAAGAATCGGTACCAGCACCAATTGCAGCAGCAGCAGGCGATAGCCCCACTGCACGCCGCTTTGTCCGGCGGTGATCACGCTGCCGACGTCGGTGTCGGCCAGCATCACCACCAGGCCCGGGCCGAACACCGCCAGGGCACGCCAGAACCGCCCGTTGCGGTGGCTTTCGTCCCGCCGGTTCATCGAGCGTCGCGCGACTGCGTCCATGTGTCTTCACCGGACCAGCCGGCGCCTATTTGCGAATGATTATCAACTGCGACGTAGGCGCCCGGCCATCAGGTGTCAACCACCGCGCTCTGGTTTGTGCTGCTAACGCTATCATGTGCGCGCAACACCGGCCCGGCTTTACGCCCGGCGAGCCAGGCTCTAGGAGACGGCAGCCCGGAGAATCCGGTGCAGGAGGGGAAACAGCAGATGACGTTCCGACTTGATCGCCGCGCGTTCCTGGCAGGCAGCGCCCTGGCCGCGACATTGCCCATGCCGGCCATCGCCCAGAACACGCCGATCCGCATCGGCTTGCTCACCGTCAAGACCGGCCCGCTCGCGCAGGGCGGCATTCAGATGGAAGAGGGCGTGCTGACCTATCTGAAGGAGAAGAATTATACGATGGGCGGCCGCAAGGTCGACTTCGTCTCCGCCGATACCGGCGGCAATCCCGCGGGTGCCAAGACCAAGGCGCAGGAACTCGTGGAACGCGACAAAGTCGACGTCATCCTCGGCCCGCTCGCCGCCTTCGAACTGTACGCCATCAACGACTACATCAAAGAACAGAAAATGCCGACGCTCAGTCTCGCGGCGGCGGACAATCTCACCCAGCGCTTGCCCAATCCGTTTCTATTGCGCGCGT
>DASXFW010000163.1:0-8143 GCA_036489395.1 Acetobacteraceae bacterium
GGCGCCTGCCCTCGGGCTTGACCCGAGGGCCGGAGGTCCAGGAGGCAGAGCCTCCTGGCGGGTTTCAGGGCGGAGCCCTGACCTTCCTTTGGTTCACCCGATTGCCCTGGTTCCGGCCAATCCCCCTTGCCGCTCCGCCACCGCATGGCAATCTTCTGCCCCGCCAACCCACGCATCCGCCACTCCCGGAGAACCGCCCATGCCCGCACCGACAGCCGCATCCATCGACGCGGTCCTGCACCACGTGGATGCCGCCTTCGACCGGTCGCGAGACAACTTGTTCGACCTGCTGCGCATACCGTCGATCAGCGCGCAGCCGGCGCACAAGCCGGACATCCAGCGCGCCGCCGAATGGTGGCGCGACCAGCTCGACGGCCTCGGCTTCCGCGCCGACATCCGCCCCACCGCAGGTCACCCCGTCGTCGTCGGCCACCGGGAAGGTCCCGCAGACTACAAAGGCCCGCACATCTTGTTCTACGCGCATTACGACGTGCAGCCGGTCGATCCGGTCGAGCTCTGGCACAGCCCGCCATTCGACCCGCAGCTTGTTGACGGCCCGCACGGCAAGCGCTTCGTCGCGCGCGGCGCGGTGGACGACAAAGGCCAGTCGCTGATGTTCCTGGAGGCATTGCGTGCCTGGCACGAAGCGGGCGGCGGCATCCCCGCCCGCATCACCGTGCTGATCGAGGGCGAGGAAGAAGTCGGCAGTCCCAACCTGGAACCCTTCGTCGCCGCTAACAAGGCCGAGCTGAAGTCGGACCTCGCGCTGATCAGCGACACCGGCATGTGGGACATCGACACCCCGGCCATCACCACCAGCCTGCGCGGCATGCTGTATGCCGAACTAACATTGAAGGCCGCCAACCGCGACCTGCATTCAGGAATATACGGCGGCTCCGCGCTGAACCCGATCAACGCGCTGACACGCATCCTCGGCGACCTGAAAGATGATAACGGCCGCATCCAGTTGCCCGGCTTCTACGACCGCGTGAAGCCGGTCTCCAACGCCGTGCGCGCGCAATGGGATTCGCTGCATTTCGACGAAGCGAAATTCCTCGGCGGCATCGGCCTGTCCGTACCATCCGGCGAGCGCGGCTATTCGCCCCTGGAACGCCTGTGGGCACGGCCCACCGCCGACATCAACGGCATCTGGGGCGGCTACACCGCGGAAGGCAGCAAGACGGTCATTGCGTCGGAAGCCAGCGCGAAGATTTCCTTCCGCCTGGTGCCAGGCCAGCGGCCCGACGAAGTTCTCGATCAGTTCAAGCGTTTCGTCGCGGAGCGACTGCCGAAGGACGCGACCGCATCCTACAAGACGCATTCCGGTTCGCCAGCGATCGAGGCCAACACCGACACACCATGGGTCCGCGCCGCGCTGGAAGCGCTGCACGAGGAATACGGCCGCGAACCGCTGCTGATGGGCTGCGGCGGCTCCATCCCCGTGGTGAACTCTTTCCATCGCGTGCTGGGCATCGACAGCCTGCTGGTCGGCTTCAGCCTGGACGACGACCAGGTGCACAGCCCGAACGAGAAGTTCGAGCAACGCTGCTTCCATCACGGCATTCGCACCCACGCGCGGCTGCTGGCCAAGCTGGCGCAATAGACGCTCCGCACCCGGCTCCCGCCCCGTCCACAGGTTCGGGAACGCGCCGGAAGGAACACGGCCGCCGCTGCGTCGTTAAGCGCGGGCATGGATAATCCCGGCCACGACGCCCCGACCCAGGACGATACGGACGACGCCCCGCAAAGCGGCGCCTGTGTGTCTGCGATCCAGCGCCTATCTCGATCTCGACATCAGCTTCTGGAACATCTCGATGGTCCGCATCACCCAGGTGATGTGGCTGCCTTTTCTGTTCATTCCGCTTAGCGCCGTGTCCTATGTCGGCGTGCCGTCCAACAAGACAAACGAGGCATCGGCGCTGATCAACCTGATGCGCAATCTCGGCGGCAGCGTCGGCGTGTCCGTCACCACGACCATGCTGCAGCAGCGGGAGCAATTCCATCACGCGCGATTGGCAGAGCATGTCACCGCCTATAACGGCTATGCGTGGCCGACGCCGCTGGGGCCGATCGATGCCATCGTGCAGGGCCAGGCCGCCATCATGAGCTATCTCGACTTGTTCTGGCTGCTGGGAATGGCCGCGCTGTGCCTGTGGCCGCTGGCGTTGCTGCTGCCGCGGATGCCGAAGGGCGCGGCGCCGGCCCATTGAACCGACGCGCCGCATGCTCCGCTGTCGCGACCATTGGAACACAGAGCCGGGCAAACGTTCCACGCCGGGGCCTCGCCCCTTGCCACCATCGATGCCATAAGGCAGGGACAGACAACGAATTTGGACGACCCGGCCAACGCATGGTTGTCGGGCAGGATGGCGCTGCCGTCGCGATCGGCGCCGAGGTGGGGGTGGATGCTGCGTAAAGTTCTTGCGGCCGGCACGGCGCTCGTGCTGGCCGGCTGTACGGTGGGTCCTAATTTCAAGGCGCCGACCTGGGCGTCGCCTGCCTCCTGGTTCGCTGGCCCGAAGGAAGCGGTTCCGCCGGCTCGCTCCATCCCTGTTGCCGAGCCGATGGACGCCAACTGGTGGGACTTGTTCCACGACTCCGAACTGACAAAGCTGGAGGATGAAGCCGCGGCGCAGAACCTCGACGTTCGCACCGCCGCGATCCGCGTGGCCGAATCGCAGGCGCAGCTTGGCGTCGCGCAGGCGGGATTTTTCCCGACGTTGAATGGCAACGGCTCGTACACGCGCACCAAGTCCAGCAACGTGGGGCAGTTCGCCATTGCGCCGAACCCGCTCGGCGCGAATGGCGAATCCGGCAACAGCGCGGGCGGGTTGCGCAGCGCCAACCTGGCGCCGTTCAGCGTCTATCAGTTCGGCCTCGGCGCTTCCTGGGAGCCTGATTTGTTCGGTTACGTGCGGCGCTCGGTGGAATCGGCAAAGGCGTCGGTGCAGGCGTCGGCGGCAGCGGAACGTGCGGTGCTGCTATCGACATTGGCGCAGGTCGCGCAGGAGTACATCGACCTGCGCGGCGTGCAGGCGCAATTGCGCATCGCGCATGACAACGTGAACACGGCGCAACAAAGCCTGCAATTGACCGAGCAGCGGGCGGCGGGCGGCGTGACGACGGACCTCGATGTGGCGAACGCGTCGGCGCAGGTGCGCACCACGGCCGCGCAGATCCCCCAGCTCGAGGAGCAGGAGGCGGCGGATATCAACGCACTGAGCCTGCTGCTGGCACAGCCGCCGAATGCGTTGCGCACGCAACTTGTAACGCCGGAGGCGATACCGCCGGTGCCGCCGCGCGTGCCGGTTGGGTTGCCGTCGGAACTGGCGCGCCGCCGTCCCGACGTGATGCAGGCCGAGGCGCAATTGCATGCCGCGACCGCGAATATCGGCGTGGCCGTGGCATCGTTCTATCCTTCGATCACGCTATCCGGCAGCATCGGGCTGCAATCTTTGTATCCCGCCAAGCTGTTCAATTTGAACGCGCGTGAATACTCCGCCGGCCCGGGCATCGCCATTCCGATCTTCCAGGGCGGGCAGTTGACCGCCACGCTGCATCTGCGCAAAGAGCAGCAGAAGGAAGCAGTGCTGAATTATCAGAAGATCGTGCTGCAGGCTTGGCACGACGTGGATAACGCGTTGACCGCGTACCAGGCGGAGCAAGCGCGGCGCGACGAGCTGATCCAGGCGGTGGCGCAGAATCGCCGCGCCTTGGACATTGCGCAAAGCCGCTATCAACAAGGTGTCGCGGACTTCCTGACGGTGTTGGATGCCGAGCGCAGCCTGCTGTCCACGCAGGAACAACTGGCGCAGAGCACGACGACGGTCTCGACGAATCTCGTCGCGTTGTACAAGGCGCTGGGTGGCGGATGGGAGACGGCGCTGCCGCGGAGCGATGCCGGTGCCGATGCGGCGGTGGTGCGGCCCGGCGGGTAGGCGCTGCCAAGCCGGTCTGCGCGTCAAAGCCGCAGTTTTACTCGTCCTTGTCCAGGATCTTGCCGGAGATCACCGCGCTATCCTCGCTGCGATTCTTGGCAATCCGCCGCAACGGCTACTGCACCGCCTTGCCGACGATCTCGACGCCGAGGCGCTGGTCGTCGGTGCCCGCCCTTCGGGTCCGCCCCTCGGGTCAGGCCCGAAGGTGTGCTGCATACTTCGACAGCATCAGCGACGCACGCGCCAGCGGCACGCCACCACCGGCACGATGCGTTCCGCGACCGCCGCACGGATCGTGCGCAGGCGCCTCGAAAGTGATGCAGGCGATGATGATTGGCGCCTTGGGTCGATGTTGACATGCGCAAGGCTACAGGCTACATTTCGCTATGATAAGAAGCTTCCAGCACCGCGGCTTGAAGCGACTCTTCGAGCGCGTGGACCTGATTGACTATCATTAGGAGGATTGCGCATGCCTATGAAGAATCCACCGCATCCGGGTCGGATAGTTCGACAGGAGTGCCTCGAGCCGTTAGGTTTGAGCGTGACGGACGCTGCGAAGGCCCTGGGCGTCTCGCGGAATGCGCTGTCAGAACTGGTAAACGAGCGCCGAGGAATTTCGCCGGAGATGGCGATCCGGCTCGCCAAGGCTTTTGGCAGCTCCGCAACTGTTTGGGCCGGGCTGCAACTCGACTACGACATGGCGCACGCAATGAAGCACGCCGACCGAATCAGGGTGCAGCGAGTACGGCAATCGTCAGAGGCAGCCGAATGACACCCCCTACGACCGCCAATGTGGTGCACAGAATAATGATGGGGCAGGCCCTGTCGGACCTGCCCCCGCTTCAACACGTTCGGGAGCGACCGGCCGCCGCCCTGGCGCATGGATGATTTTTTTGCTATATTGAGGGTGTGGTGTGGGTCGTTGAGACGCTGAATGCGATCGTTGATGCGGAGGTCCAGACGCTTCCTGCTGACATGCGAGCGCAGCTCTCACGGATCTCCCTGATGATCGAGGAGTTCGGGCTCGAACGGATGCGCGAGCCGCCTGTGAAGCATCTACGTGGCCCGCTCTGGGAGATGCGAATGCGCGGCCGGGACGGGATATCACGGGCGTTGTATGTCGCCGCCCGCGGGAAACGGTGGTCATCGTGCGGGTCTTCATAAAGAAGACCCAGACGACCCCAGGCCGCGAGATAGACCTCGCTTTGAGCAGGGCTAAGGAGGTGATTGGATGACCAGGGTCCGCGATTTGCACGCAGGATGGATGAAGGATTCCGAATACCGGAAGGCATACGACGCCCTCGAGGAGGATTTTGCACTCGCCAGCACCCTGATTCGCGCTCGAGCCGATGCTGGCCTGACACAGGAACAACTCGCCGAACGGATGGGAACGAAGCAGGAGGTCGTCGCACGTTGGGAAGGTGGGAAGGTACTGCCGTCAACACGCACACTCATGCGGCTTGCGAAGGCAACCGGGACGACGCTGCGCATCAGCTTTACGCTGGCCCCCGCTGCCGCGGCGGCCAAGAGGTCCAGTCAGGCCTCGCGTTCGCGATCCAACCGAGACGTGGCATAGACTGCTTGAGCGTGGAGGTGGCTTGCCACACCCGTCCGTAATATCCGAGGGCCTTGATGATGCCGGTCGATCGGGCCGATACGATCGATCTCGCTACCATCGACAAGGCTTCTGGTGATCTGTTGCTCACGATCAGCGATCACCTGCCTTGGGATGAGAACGAACAAAAGCAGCTAATCCTTCTCCAGAACAAACTCAATGCCTATCTGCGGTTTATGGAAAGTGGCGAGGTCCTGAAGAAGGTGCCTGCTGCCGAGGGGCGCGGCATCGTGATAAATCTCGTCGGGAAATTCCCGCTGAGTCGAAAGGCTCACACCTTTCTCACGAGGGCGCGCCCTGCGATAGAAGGTGCCGGCCTTCGGTTACGGGTCACTCTCATGCTCCCCCATTGAGTCGACGAACCAACGCCGCTTTCGTGACTGGAACTACTGGCAGTCATATTGCCGGTCGTTGTCAGCACTGTTCCAAGGGCAAGAAAAAGGGACGGACCTCGCGACCCGCCCCCCTTCCCTTTCAGCCAATCCAGTCCGGATCCGGCCGCTACAACACCCGGCCGTGACCCGTAACCGCAGACTTCCGACCAGATCAGAAGTCCATATCGCCCATGCCACCACCCGGCGGCATCGACGGCATGGCCTTCTTCTCCGGCTTCTCCGCCACCATCGCCTCGGTGGTGATCAGCAGGCCCGCAACCGAAGCCGCATCCTGCAGCGCCGTCCGCACGACCTTCGTCGGGTCGATGATGCCGGCCTTCACCAGGTCCTTGAACTCGCCGGTCTGCGCGTCAAAGCCCCAGTTGTACTCGTCCTTGTCCAGCGTCTTGCCGGAGATCACCGCGCCATCCTCGCCGGCGTTCTCGGCGATCTGCCGCAGCGGCTGCATCACCGCCTTGCGCACGATCTCGACGCCGAAACGCTGGTCGTCGTTGTCCGTCTTCAGCTTCGACAGGATCAGCGACGCACGCGCCAGCGGCACGCCGCCGCCCGGCACGATGCCTTCCTCGACCGCGGCCCGAGTCGCATGCAGCGCGTCATCGACGCGGTCCTTGCGCTCCTTCACCTCGACCTCGGTGCTGCCGCCGACGCGGATCACCGCCACGCCGCCGGCCAGCTTCGCCAGCCGCTCCTGCAGCTTCTCCTTGTCGTAGTCCGAGGTGGTTTCCTCGATCTGCGCGCGGATCTGGTTGCAGCGGCCCTTGATGTCGTCCTTCTTGCCGCCGCCTTCGACGATCGTGGTGTTCTCCTTCTCGATGAGCACCTTCTTCGCCTTGCCCAGCATGGCCAGCGTGACGCTCTCGAGCTTGATGCCGAGGTCCTCGCTGATCACCTGGCCACCGGTCAGGATCGCGATGTCTTCCAGCATCGCCTTGCGGCGATCGCCGAAGCCAGGCGCCTTCACCGCCGCGACCTTCAACCCGCCGCGCAGCTTGTTGACGACCAAAGTCGCGAGGGCTTCACCCTCGACGTCTTCCGCCACGATCAGCAGCGGACGGCCGGACTGCACCACGCTTTCCAGCAGCGGCAGCATCGGCTGCAGGCCGGACAGCTTCTTCTCGTGGATCAGGATGTACGGCTGATCCAGGTCGGCGATCATCTTCTCCGCATTGGTAATGAAGTACGGAGAAACGTAGCCGCGGTCGAACTGCATGCCCTCGACGACGTCGAGCTCGGTCTGGATGCCCTTGGCTTCCTCGACCGTGATGACGCCTTCGTTGCCAACCTTCTGCATGGCTTCCGAGATCATCTTGCCGATCTCGTTCTCGCCGTTGGCGGCGATGGCACCGACCTGCGCCGTCTCGGCCGGGGTAGTGATCTTCTTGGAGCGCTTCTTCAGCTCCTCGACGATCGCCGCCACCGCGCGATCGACGCCGCGCTTCAGGTCCATCGGGTTCATGCCCGCGGCCACCGCCTTGGCGCCCTCGCGCACGATCGCCTGGGCCAGCACCGTCGCCGTCGTGGTGCCGTCGCCGGCGATGTCGTTGGTCTTGCTGGCGACTTCGCGCACCATCTGCGCGCCCATGTTCTCGAACTTGTCGGCCAGCTCGATCTCCTTGGCGACGGTCACGCCGTCCTTGGTGATGCGAGGCGCGCCGAAGCTCTTGTCGAGCACCACGTTGCGGCCCTTCGGCCCCAGCGTGACCTTCACCGCGTCAGCGAGGATATCCACGCCGCGCAACATGCGCTGGCGGGCCTCGCCGCCGAACTTTACGTCCTTGGCAGCCATGATATCGGTTTCCTTCGATAGTTTGAGTTAAGCGGCCTTGCGCTTGGCGGCAGGCTGGCCCTCGATGATGCCCATGATGTCGGACTCCTTCATGATCAGGAGCTCCTCGCCATCAAGCTTCACCTCGGTGCCGGACCACTTGCCGAACAGGATGCGGTCGCCTTCCTTGACGTCCAGCGGCACCAGCTTGCCGGCTTCGTCGCGGGCACCAGGGCCAGCGGCGACGATTTCGCCCTCCATCGGCTTTTCCTTGGCCGTGTCAGGGATGATAATGCCGCCCGAGGTCTTTTCTTCGGCTTCAAGCCGACGGACCACGACGCGGTCATGCAAGGGACGGAACTTCATTCGGATCGCTCCTTGAGTGATCAACAATCGGATGAACGGATATGCCAACGCGTTCCACGCG
>DASXFW010000304.1:0-2696 GCA_036489395.1 Acetobacteraceae bacterium
CCAGCCAACGCGCCCCCTAGGGGGCCGCGCCGTTCGTCGGATTCGCAACGTCACTCGGGCTACGCCCTCCTGCCGTCACGCATCCGGCGACATTCTCATCCTGATTGACGCGCTCTTCTCATCCTGTTTGTCGCGCGGCACGGTCCGGCGTACGGGACCGGGCGATGATGCATCTTTGCTTCGCCGGTGGCCTGCGCGTCTCGGAACTGGTCGGCGTCCTTTTGGAAAACGTCGCGCTCGGCCGAACACCAAGCGTGATGGTCCGCGGCAAGGGCCGGAAGGAGCGTTGCCTGCCCCTCTGGAAGGAGACCGCTCGCGATATCCGCGCCTGGTTGAGCGTACGTGGCGCGATGCCGACGCCGGAGCTGTTCGTCAACGCCGAGGGTGCTGCGATGACGCGGTCGGGCTTCGAGTATGTGCTCGACAAGCACGTTCACAAAGCCGCTGAGGTCTGTCCGGCACTCGGTGGTCGCACGGTCTCGCCGCACCAACTCCGGCATAGCTGTGCGGTGATCATGCTCCAAGCGACGCGCGACATCCGGAAGGTGGCGCTGTGGCTCGGACACGCCGATATCCGCACGACCGAGGTCTATCTCCGCATGGATCCGAGCGAGAAGTTGGAAGCGATCGAAGCCGTCGTCCCGCCGGAGTTGCGCCGTGGCCGGTTCAAGGCGCCGGATGCGCTGATCGACTCGCTGCTGAGGGAGGTGGCGCCCTCGCGATGAGGTTGAGCGGGCCGGGTTGACACCCTGGTCACCCCGGCCCTTGCTCGGGGGCAGGCTTGCGCCTGGCCTCCATCTTTGCCGAGAACGCCTCCAACAATGGCCTGAACCCGTCCTCATCGGTCAGCGCCGCGGCCTCGCTCGCAGCGACCCAGCGGGTCTCCCGCTGCTCGAACTCCGGCCAAGCCTTGAGCTGCCGCTTCACGGCGAGAGGAAAGATGGTGACTTCACAGGCGACAAAGCGTCCATCTCATCGAGCTGCTTATCGTAGGTGAAACGTCCGAGCGGCTTGCCGCTGACGGTTCCCCGCACGCCGGCTTCCTCGAAGGCTTCGCGTGCCGCCGACTTCGCCGGCTTCAGCCCTTTTATCGGCCAGCCCTTCGGGATGATCCAACGCCGGCGGGTGCGCGATGTAAGAAGCAGAACTTCGATCTCGCCGGCTTTATTGAGACTATACGGCAAAGCGCCATATTGAACCCGAACGGTATGGCTCTTCGGCTTGTGGTTTGCGATGGGGTCATCCTCCTGGTCTTGATCTGCGCCATTCTCTTTTGGGCGGGTGTGCCCAAAGCCGGCCGAGCGACGTCTCTGCAAGTGGTCTGGCGTCGAATCGAGATCAGGCAATGTCCTAGACCGCAGACGGTGCAAGGGTCTCGATGATGCGGCAGTCGGCGACCGTGCCGCGCCGGCAGCGCCCGATCACGTCGGAAAGTTCGTCGCGGAGCGCGGTCAGATCGGCGATCTTGCGCTCTACCTCGACCAGATGCTGGCGAGCGATCGTGTCCACTGCCTCGCATGATCGGTCACGCTGGTCGGCAAGATCGAGCAGTTCGCGGACCTGATCGAGAGAGAAGCCAAGATCACGGGCTCGCCGGACAAAGCTCAGGCGCCCAAGCTGCACGTCATCGTACGAACGGTAGTTGCCTGCCGTGCGCACGGGCTCAGGCAGAAGGCCGATGCGTTCATAGTAACGGATCGTCTCCACCTTGGTGTGCGTCTGCTTTGCCAGTTCGCCAATGGATAGGTTCGCCATGCCCTTGACCCTGTAGTGACTATAGGGTCCATATAGGGCGTCACATCGAATCTGACGAGGTGACGCATGGCCGGTTGTTGCCACCACGATACCTGCTCTTCCAGCAAGGCGCAGAACAGCCCGCAATGGCGGCGCGTGCTGTGGATCGCCCTCGCCATCAACGCCGGCATGTTCCTGGCTGAGATCATCGCCGGCGTCGCCGCCGGCTCCGCATCGCTCCAGGCCGACGCTATCGACTTCCTCGGCGACACGGCGAACTACATGATCAGCCTCAGTGTTGTCGGCATGGCCATCACCTGGCGGGCGCGGGCGGCACTGCTGAAGGGCTGGTCGCTTGCCATTCTCGGCATGGCCGTTCTGGCTTCGACCGTGTGGCATGCCTACGCGGGCACCTTGCCCGGCGCCGAGACGATGAGCATCGTCGGCCTGGTGGCGTTGCTCGCGAATGGCGGCGTCGCGCTGTTGCTTTATCGCTTCCGCACTGGCGACGCGAATATGCGCTCCGTGTGGATCTGCTCGCGCAACGACGTGATCGGCAATCTTGCCGTGCTGGCTGCCGCTGCCGGCGTGTTCGGCACGGGCACCGCTTGGCCGGACCTCGTAGTAGCGGGGATCATGGCCGCCCTCGGTATGAGCGGCGGATGGCAGATCATCCGTCAGGCCAATGCCGAGTTGACGGGATCGAAGCTGACGCCGGTCAGTGTGACCCGCTGAGTCTTCCGCGCAGCGGCCTGACTGCCTCCTCGATGCCAGATCCGGAACTCGCCGAGGCCGGAGCCCGCCTCTGAGGCCCGGACGTAGTCGCCTTGTGCGTTGTGGGGGATGGATCTGGCGGAGGAGCGTGGTCTGCTGCGGTCGCTGCCGATCCGCGTCGTTCTCTCAGGGTGGACTGTATCCAAGCCGCCCAAACGGCCTCTCTGCAGGCTGGTCTAGCGCCGACC
>DASXFW010000349.1:0-18808 GCA_036489395.1 Acetobacteraceae bacterium
CGCAGATGGCCTGTTCAAGCCCGGCCATGACGAGGGGGTGGGGGGCGCCACCCCGTCATGGCCGGGTTTGACCCGGCCATCTACGCACACTGATCGGGCACGCTCGGTGCGACTGCGGCCCGATCGGCGTTGCGCAGATGGCCGGTTCAAGCCCGGCCATGACGAGGTGGCGGGGGCAGGTGTCGCCCCAGGCACCGCCGCCCAACAGCGCGCCGCCTCAAGCATGGACCGGCGCCCCCTCCGCCGCTACCGGCGCATCAACCGGCGATGGATGCGCCGCCGCACCTCCGCCCATCAGCCGGCCGATCGACTCGATCGTCGCCTCGCGTGTCGGGACCGGCGCGGAAATCCGCCCGCCGGCGATCACCGCGATGCGGTCGGCCAGGACGAAGATCTCGTCCAGGTCCTGCGAGATGATCATGACAGCGGTGCCCTGCTGCGCCAGCGCCATCACCGCCTCGTGGATCGCCAGCGCGGCGCCGGCATCGACGCCCCAGGTCGGCTGGTTGATCACCAGCACGCTGGGGTCCTGCAACACCTCGCGCCCCACCAGGAACTTTTGCAGGTTGCCGCCGGACAGGGAGCGCGCCTGCGCCTTCGGCCCCGTGGTGCGCACGTCGAAGCGGTGGATGATGTCCGCCGCCACCTTGTGCGTGCGCTTTTCCTGGATCAGGCCGAAGCGCACCAGCGCGTGCGCCACGAAGCCTGACAGGAAGGCGTTCTCCGCCAAGGTCATCGTGGTGACGGCGCCGTGGCCGTTGCGTTCCTCCGGCACGAAGCAGCCGCGCAGGCGGCGGCGCTCGGACGGGCCCAGCAGGCCGGCTGGTGTGCCGTCGATCAGGACGTTCTCCGGATGGCCGGCGAGGATTTCGCCGGACAGCGCGTCCATCAGCTCGTTCTGGCCGTTGCCGGCGATGCCGGCGATGCCGAGGATTTCCCCGCCGGCGATCGACAGCGACACGTCGTGCAGATCGGTACCGAAATGATGCGGCGAGCGCACGGTCAGCTTGTTCAGCACCAGCCGCGGTTTCGCCGCGCCTGCCGTCGCCGGGCGCGGCGTCGGCTCGGGCAGGTCGGCGGCGATCATGATCTCCGCCAGTTCCTTCACCGACTTTTCCGCCGGCACCACCTGCGCCACGTTGCGGCCGAGCCGCATGATGGTGGCGGCAGAGCACAGCGCGCGGACTTCCTCCAGCTTGTGGCTGATGTAGAGGATGGAGCACCCCTCGGCGGCCAGGCGGCGCAGGGTGACGAACAGCTTTTGCACCTCGGAGGGGGTCAGGACGGAGGTGGGTTCGTCCATGATCAGCAGCTTGGGGTTCTGCAGCAGGCAGCGGACGATTTCGATGCGCTGGCGCTCGCCGACCGAGAGGTCGTGCACCACGCGATCGGGGTCGAGCGGCAGGCCGTATTCGGTGGAGACCCTGATGATGCGGTCGCGCAGGCCGACGCGTTCGAGGGCGCTGCCGAGGCCGAGGGCGATGTTCTCGCTGACTGTCAGAGCCTCGAACAAGGAGAAATGCTGGAACACCATGCCGATGCCCAGGCGCTGCGCGTGGCCGGGGTTCTGCACGGCGACCTTCCGGCCTTCCCAGACCATCTCGCCGGCGTCGGGCTTCACCACGCCGTAGATCGTCTTCACCAGCGTGCTCTTGCCGGCGCCGTTCTCGCCGAGCAGGGCGTGGATCTGGTTGCGTTGCACGGTGAGGGAGACGTGGTCGTTGGCCAGGCAGCCCGGGTACTGCTTGGTCATGCCGGTCATGGAGAGCAACGGTCCGGGGGAGGTGGGGTTGGTCATGCGCGACACGCTAACCCCGTCACGGCCGGGCTTGACCCGGCCATCTTCCCCCCGGCGATCGGGTGCGGAGCGGTATCGTGTCCCGATCGACCGTGCGTAGATGGCCGGGTCAAGCCCGGCCATGACGAGGGCTGCGCGGCCGCTCCGATGGAAACCATCAGGTCAGCTTGCCCTCGATCCCCTCGACCAGCCACTGCATCTGGTTCAGCGCCATGTCGTCCATCACCACCCCGGCGGGGATTTTCACCGCGCCGGTCTGGTCCTTCAGCGGGCCGACGAAGACCTTGTTCTTGCCCGCGGTGATATCCGCGACCGTCTGCGTCGCCAGCGCCTTGACGTCGTCCGGCATGTTCTCGAACGGCGACATCGCCAGCATGCCTTCCTTGAAGCCGCCCCAGGTATCGGTGCTCTTCCAGGTGCCGTCCATCACGTCGCCGATGCGCTTGATGTAGTACGGGCCCCACACGTCGGTGCTTGCGGTCAGCTCCGTATTGGGCGCGAATTTCGACATGTCGGTGGATTGGCCGAACGCCTTCACGCCGCGGCTGGCGGCGGCCTGCAACGGAGCAGGCGAGTCGGTGTGCTGGGTCAGGATGTCGCAGCCCTGGTCGATCAGCGCCTTTGCCGCCTCGCCTTCCTTCGGCGGGTCGTACCATGAATTGATCAACACGAATTTCAGGCGCGCCTTCGGATTGATCGACTGCATGCCCAGCATGAAGGCGTTCAGCCCCTGCACCACCTCCGGCACCGGCACGGAGCCGACGTAGCCGGCCAGGCCCGCCTTGCTCAGCTTGCCGGCGATGACGCCCTGCACATAGCGCGCCTGGTAGAAGCGGATGTTGTAGGTGGAGACGTTGGGCGCGCGCTTGTACCCCGTGGCATGCTCATAGAACACGCCCTTGTGCCGCTTCGCCGAGTTGAGCACGTAGTTCATGTAGCCGAACGACGTGGCGAAGATCAGCTTGTAGCTCTGGTTGGCGAGATCGTTCAGCACCTTCTCTGAGTCCGGGCCTTCCGGCACGTTCTCCACGTAGGTGGTCTGTATCTTGTCGCCGAAATGCGCCACCGCGGCCTTGCGCGCGATGTCATGCTGATAGGTCCAGCCGAAATCGCCCACCGGTCCGAGGTAGATGAAACCCACCTTCAGCGGTCCCGCCGCGTGTGCCGGCCGGATGATCGCCGGCGCGGCGGATGCGAGAGCGCCGGCACCGATGAGGCGGGTAAAGTCGCGTCTTAGCATGCTGAACTCCGTCGATCTGGTAAGCGAGCGAGTGTGCGGCCATGATTGCGCGAAGCAAACGGCATGCCATGCGGATGCAGGGTGTGGTTCATCGCCAGAATCCCTCGTGCACGGCACGCGATTCGTCTTCCAGGAGCGGGCCCGCCACTTCGATGCGGCGCTGCCCGGCGGACAGCACGACACGGCAGGGCAGGTCCATCGTCAGGTTCTCCGGATGCGGGCCGATCAGTGCGCCGAGATTTTGCTCCGACAATCCGTACACCACGCGGCCGATGCCCGCCCAATAGGCGGAACCGGCACACATCGCACACGGCTCGGCGCTCGCATACATCGTGCAGCCGGCCAGGAAGTCCGCGGAATACGTCCTGCTCGCCTCGGTCATCAGCACGCGCTCGGCGTGCGCGGTGCGATCGCCGGCATCGCCATGCGCGTTGCCGGCCTGCAGCAGGACCGCGCCATCCGGGCCGACAAGGATCGCGCCGAACGGATGATTGCCCGCGGCGCGCGCTGCCCGCGCGATATCGATCGCCAGGCGCAGGTAGTGCTCGTCCGGCAACGGCGGCGCGGCGGTCAATATGCCACCTTGTCGGGTTTTTGCTGCCATTCGGCGAAGGCGGCGAAGCCTTCCTCCGGCAGCAGGCGCAAGGTCGGGATCGCGCGCTGGTCCAGCGGCAACGGGATTTCGTGATAGAGGAAATCGTCGCGAAAGCCGATCGCCGCCGCGTCGTTGCGATCGTTGGCGTAATAAATGCGGCCCAGCCGCGCCCAGTAGATCGCGCTGAGGCACATCGGGCAGGGTTCGCAGCTCGTGTATATTTCGCATCCGGTCAGATCGAATACGCCGAGTGCGCGGCAGGCGCGGCGGATGGCGACGATCTCGGCATGCGCGGTGGGATCGTTCTCCGAGGTGACCTGGTTGAAGCCCTCGGCGATGATGCGCCCGCCCTGCACGATCACCGCGCCGAACGGGCCGCCCTGGCCGCTGCGCATCATCTCCAGCGACAGCGCGATGGCGCGACGCATATGGGATTCGGCGGTCATTTGGATGCGGCCGTGGCGAGGCGGCAGGCGTCGCAGGCTGATACCGCCTCACTGTCATTGCGAGTTGGCCACCGGTCTTCGGCCGACCCGCGACTGGATGAAACGACGTCGACGGCCTGACGTCGGTTCCCCCCTCCCCTTGAGGGAGGGGCTGGGGGAGGGGTGCGTACATCAGCGGTCGGTGGATGTACGCACCCCTCCCCCAACCCCTCCCTCAAGGGGAGGGGGGAACCTTGTTTCTTGTTAGGCGCGTAGCGCCGAAGCAATCCCCCGGGAGATTGCTTCGGCAAAGCTGCCTCGCAATGACAGGGAGGCGCAGGTTTCCGGTCCTCGCGATGACCGGCCGCCCCCGCGAATTGCAGCACCTGCGCAGCGACCGAGATCGCGATCTCGGCCGGCAGTTTCCCGCCGACGCCCGGCAGGCCGATCGGACAGATCAGCCGTTCGATCGCGTCCGCGCCGAGCCCGATCGCCGCGAACCGGCGCACGAAGCGCGCGCGCTTGGTGGCCGATCCGATCAACCCGACCGCCGCAAGATCGTCACGTGCCAGCGCCGCCGCGGTGATCGCGAAGTCGATCTGGTGGTCGTGCGTCATCACCAGCACGAACGTGCCCGCCGGCAGGTGCGCCACGTGGTCCGCTGGATTCGCAACGATCATCGTCGCGACATTGGCCGGGCGATCTGCCGGAAAAGTATCCGGCCGCGAATCGATCCAGGTGACGCGCAGCGGCAATTCGTGCAGCACGCGAACCAGGGCGCGGCCGACATGGCCGGCGCCGAACACCGCGACGTGCAGGCGGGCGGGGCGGATCGGCTCGAACAAGACCGTGACGTGGCCGCCGCAGCACTGCCCCAATGCGGGTCCCAGCGGGAAGTCGCGCGTTACCGGGCCGCGCGCGTCGTCCAGCAGGTCCCGCGCGGCGTCGATGCAGACGAATTCCAGATTGCCGCCACCGATGGTGGAGAATACCGCATCGCGCGCGACGACCATCTTGCAGCCGGCCTCGCGCGGGGTGGAGCCGCGGGCGGAGAGCACGGTCACGAGTACGGCGGGTTCGCCGGCGTGGTCGAGCACGTGCAGGGCGCGCAGCCATTCCTGTGTCATGCGCGGCGATCCGATGTGCGGCGGACGACACGGGTTGGCCCGGCCTTATGGCGGCCGAAGGCGTGCCATCGACGACTTTGCCGCAGGCGGGAAGCAATGCTGCCGCGGTGAAATTCCTTGCGGAGCGCGCGGGTCCGGGAGTCAGAGAAGCAAGCAAGAATTGTTAACCGCAGATGCACGCAGATGCACGCGGATGGTCCGAGCGAGACGCAGGGACTGGATGTCCTCCACGGCATGTTTGCGCACGCGCGTGGCACAGGCACGGTGCATCTGCGTGCATCTGCGTGCATCTGCGGCAAATAATTCTTGTTTGCTTTGTTTGCACCCGCACGAAAGCTGTTGCCCGGGAGAAGCGCCCGTCTCCGCCGATGTGACGGCGCGCCCATCACTCGGCCGCCTTCGCGGTTGGCATTGCGGCTACGGCGCGGCGCTGCGCCACGGCCAGCAGCACATGTTCTGGCGTCGCCGGCGCATCGAGGTGCAGCGGACCGTCCCCGGTTGCCGCGATCGCGTCCTTCAGTGCGTGGAACACGGAAATTCCCAGCATCAGCGGCGGCTCGCCGACTGCTTTGGAACGCCAGATCGCATCCTCGGCGTTTCGCCCCGCGCGGTAGATCGCCACGTTGAATGCGGCGGGCACGTCGCCGGCGGCGGGAATTTTGTAAGTGGATGGCGCGTGAGTGCGCAGACGGCCGGCGGCGTCCCACCACAGTTCCTCGCTGGTCAGCCAGCCCATGCCTTGCACGAAGCCGCCCTCGATCTGTCCCAGGTCCAGCGCCGGATTCAGCGAGGCGCCGCAATCGTGCAGGATGTCCACGCGTTGCAGCCGGTATTCGCCGGTGAGGGTGTCGATCTCCACCTCCGACACCGCCGCGCCGTAGGCGAAATAATAGAACGGCCGGCCACGCAGCGTCTTGCTGTCGTAGTGGATCTTCGGCGTGCGGTAATAGCCGGTGGAGGACAGCGACACGCGCGAGCGGTGCGTCAGCTTCGCAGCCTCGGCGAAGGTCATTTCCTCGCCGCCGCCGCGCACCATGCCATCGGCAAATACCAGAGCATCGGCGGGCACGCCGAACGCCTCGGCGACGATTTCGGCCATGCGGGCGCGGATCGCCGCCGCCGCCGCCTGCGCCGCCTTGCCGTTGATGTCGCTGCCGGACGATGCCGCGGTGGGCGAGGTGTTCGGCACCTTCGCCGTGCTGGTGGATGTGATCTTCACGCGGTGCAGCGGAATGCCGAACTCGGCAGCGACCACCTGCGCCACTTTGGTATAGAGCCCCTGCCCCATCTCGGTGCCGCCGTGGTTCAACATCACGCTGCCGTCGGTATAGACATGCACCAGCGCGCCGGCCTGGTTCATCTGCGTCAGCGTGAAGGAGATGCCGAACTTCACCGGAGTCAGCGCCAGGCCGCGCTTGATCCAGTGGTTCTGCGCGTTGAACGCCGCCACCTCCGCGCGCCGCGCCACGTAATCCGCCTGCGCCGCAAGCTCGGCGACCAGCTCGGGGATGATGTTGTCTTCCACCACCATGTCGTACGGCGTGACGTTGCGGTCGCTCGTGCCGTAGAAATTGCGCTGCCGCACGGTCAGCGGATCGAGCGACAGATGCCGCGCGATCTCGTCGATCGCGTATTCGATGCCCATCATGCCCTGCGGCCCGCCGAAGCCGCGGAACGCGGTGTTGGACACGGTGTGCGTCTTGCAGCGGTAGGAAACGATCCGCGCGTTATCCAGGTAATAGCAGTTGTCCGCATGGAACATCGCACGATCGGCGATCGCGGCGGACAGGTCCGGCGAAAATCCGCAATGCGCCGCCTGCATGAACTCGATGCCGAGGATGCGGCCCTCGGCGTCGAACCCCACGTCGTAGTCGATGCGGAAACCGTGCCGCTTGCCGGTCAGCACCATGTCGTCATCGCGATCGAGCCGCAGCTTGACCGGCCGCTTGGTGCGTTGCGCCAGCAATGCGGCGACCACCGCGATCTGCGAGGCCTGCGATTCCTTGCCGCCGAACGCGCCGCCCATGCGCCGCGTCTCGCACACCACCGAGTGGTCCGACAGCTTCAGCGAGCGGGCCACCAGATGCTGCACCTCCGTCGGATGCTGGGTGGAGCTGAGCACGTGCATGTCGCCGTCCTCGCCAGGAATGGCCATGGCGACCTGGCCTTCCAGGTAGAAGTGCTCCTGGCCGCCGATGTCCATCCGGCCGCTCAGCCGGTGCGGCGCGCGAGCAAGGGCCATTGCCGCGTCGCCGCGCGTCATCACCTGCGTCGGCAGCACGAAACTCTGGTGTTCCAGCGCGGCATCGACGGTCAGCACCGGCGGCAACGTTTCGCATTCGACCACCGCACACATCGCCGCCCGCCGCGCGAGCGCGATGCTGTCGGCGGCGACGGCAAACAGCGATTGGCCGCAATATTCGATGAGCCCGTCGGCGAAGATCGGATCGCCGGGGAAAGCGGGACCGACGTCGTTGACGCCAGGTACGTCGGCTGCCGTCATCACCGCGGCCACGCCGGGCATCGCGCCAACCGCCGATACGTCCAGCCTGACGATGCGGGCGTGCGCGTGTTCTGACAGCCGGATATAGGCGTGCAGCAGGCCGGGCGGCTCCGGCATGTCGTCGATATACAGCGCCTCGCCGCTGACGTGCTTCGCCGCGCTGTCGTGCGCGATGAGGTCGCCGATCGGCGACGGACGGTCGATCGCGTTCATGCCGGCACGGCCAGCCGCGTGCGCGGCGCGTCCGCCGCGGCGGTCTCCAGGAAGCACTTGTACAAAAGGTTCCGCGCGACGGTGCGGCGATACGCGGCGCCGGCGCGCATGTCGGAGAGCGGCGTGAACTCCGCATCCAGCGCATCCATCGCCGTGCGCACCGACGCCTCGGTCCAGCGCTGGCCGAGCAGGGTTTGCTCGGTGTTGCGCGCGCGAGCCGGAGTCGCCGCCATGCCGCCGAAACCGATACGGATGTCGCGCACCGTGCCGTCCACCACGTGCAGGCGGAATGCGGCGCACACGGCGGAAATGTCCTGGTCGAAGCGTTTCGCCACCTTGTAGCAGCGGAATTCCCAGCCGGGCTGCGGCACCGGCACGTCGATGCGTTCGATGAACTCGCCGGGCGCCAGCGCGGTGCGGCGATAGCCGAGGAAGAAATCCTCCAGCGCCAGGCTGCGTCTTTCGCCGCCGTGCCGCAGCACCAGGGTGGCGTCCAGCGCGATCAGCACCGGCGTCGCGTCGCCGATCGGCGAGGCGTTGCCGATATTGCCGCCGATCGTCCCGCGATTGCGGATCTGCCGCGAACCCAGGCGGCGCAGCAGCACGCCGAAATCCGGATACAGCGGCTCCAGCTCCGCCAGCGCGTCTTCATAGGTCGCGGCGGCACCGATGCGCAGCGTGGTGTCGTCGCGCGTGGTCCGTGCGAGCTCGGGTATGGCATCGACCGCGACGATGGTTTGCAGCGTTCGGTGCTGCTTGGTGACCAGCAGGCCAACATCGGTGCCGCCGGCCAGCAGCATCGCGTCGGGGTGCCGCAGCAGCACATCCGCCAGCGCATCGACCGTGCGCGGCGCAAAGTACCGCTGTTCGCCGTGCCGCAGCGCCAGCGGCTCCGCCGTGTCCAGCGCGCGCAACTGCGCGGCCGTGTCGTGCGCGGCGAAATCGTCGGCCGGGGCCGCGCCGCACGCATCCAGAGCCGCATCGACGATCGGCCGATAGCCGGTGCAGCGACACAGATTGCCGGCCAGCGCATCGTTCACCGCGACGCGGTCCAGCGGCGCACCGGCGCGGTACAGCGCGAACAGCGACATGACGAAGCCGGGCGTGCAGAAGCCGCACTGGCTGGCGTGGCGCTCGACCATCGCCTGTTGCACCGGATGCAGCGCGCCATCGGCGCCGCGCAGGTGCTCCACCGTGAGCAACTGCTTGCCGTCCAGCGCGGGGATGAAAACAATGCAGGCGTTGACGGCGCGGTAGCGCATGGCGTCGCCGTCGGGCTCGCCCAGGACGACAGTGCAGGCGCCGCAATCGCCCTCGGCGCAGCCTTCCTTGGTGCCGCACAGATATTCGACTGTGCGGAGGTATTCGAGCACGGTCAGCGTCGGGCTGAGATCGCGCAGTTCGCGCGGGCTGTGACCGAGCAAGCAGCGGACGACGTCACGCACGACCGCTATTCCGGCCGCGATCGGCGGTAGCGATGTCGTTGCCCACCGGCGTGCGCCAAGAAGCTGCCCCTGTTGCCCACATTGAGGGCAGCCTAGTTACAAACCCGCGGCGAGCGCAACGGGTTTCGCGACTTCGTGGCCGTCTTTTTAGGCTTCCATCGTTGATAGCCCCACCGATAGGCGACGGAAGATCATTCCGTACGCATTTGCCTACTCGATGGCAGGGTCAGCGCGTGAAACCCGGCTGCTGGACCGCGCCCGAAGCGATCGCGCGCTGCGAACCAGCCGCGCCGTCCCACCCATGCACCCGCGCATAGCCATCGGCAGCGGCGAAAGCGGCACCATTCTGTACGGGCGTACACACCACCCCGGACGCCACCTGGTCGCATCGCTGCACCGGGATCGGCGCCGTCGGCCCCATCGCGGTCTGCGCAAACGCCGCCACAGGCAGCAGAACCGCTGCCGTCGCAAGGATCAATCGCATGATAATTCTCCGTCCACCTGTTCGAGCGGAAGATGGGATTGGCCTGCCCGGCCACACCCCTTGTTCCTGCAACGCTGCCATCACCTTCTCGTGGCACATCGTTTGCGTATCCCAACGCTGCACCGCAGCATCGAACGCGCCGCACCGGCGCCGGGACAGGGGGACCATGATCGTCATTTCGGCCGAACCCTATCCGTTCGAGTTCGACCCGGCGCACGCCGCGCTGCTGATCATCGACATGCAGCGCGATTTCCTGGAACCCGGCGGCTTCGGCGAAATGCTTGGCAACGACGTATCGCAGCTTCGCCGCACCATCGAACCCAACCGCCGCCTGCTTGCCGCCTGGCGCGCTTCCGGCCTGCTGGCGATGCACACACGCGAGGGCCACCGCCCGGACCTGGCGGACCTGCCGCCGGCGAAAAAAATCCGCGGCCGCAGCGCCACCTGCATCGGCGACGCGGGCCCGATGGGCCGCATCCTGGTGCGCGGCGAGGCCGGCCACGACATCATTCCGGAACTGTATCCCGCCCCTGGCGAGCCGGTGATCGACAAGCCCGGCAAGGGCGCGTTTTTCGCCACCGACCTGCACGCGATTCTACAGAATCGCGGCATCACGCAGTTGGTGGTGACCGGCGTCACCACGGAAGTCTGCGTCAACACGACGGTGCGCGAGGCGAACGATCGCGGCTACGACTGCCTGGTGCCGGAGGACTGCGTCGGCTCGTACTTCCCGGAATTCCAGGAGATGGGGCTGAAGATGATCAAGGCGCAGGGCGGCATCTTCGGCTGGGTCGGCCGAAGCGCCGACGTGATCGCCGCATTGGACAACAAATGATACGCCAGAAAGGAGCCAGGTCATGAGCGGAACGACGCTGAGCAAGCCTAAACTCTGGGTCCCGGGCGACTGGAACGCGTTGTTCGGCTTCGGTACCAACATCCTGGTCAACGTGTTGGTGCTGACCGGACTGCTGCGTTACGTGCTGAAAATGCCGGATGCGCTGGTGTTCGGCCGCATATTGCCGGCGCTCGGCCTGATGCTGTGCCTGAGCACGTGCTATTACGCGTTCCTGGCGTATCGGCTGGCGCAGCGCACCGGCCGCACCGATGTCTGCGCGCTGCCGTCCGGCATCAGCGTGCCGCACATGTTCGTCGTCACGTTCGTGGTGATGCTGCCGATCCTGATCAAGACGCACGATCCGATGGAGGCATGGAGCGCCGGCCTCACCTGGGTGTTCGTGCAAAGTTTCGTGCTGATGGCGGGCGGCTTCATCGGCCCCTACGTGCGCAAGATCACGCCGCGCGCGGCGTTGCTCGGATCGCTGGCGGGTATCTCGATCACCTTCATCTCGATGAGTCCGGCGGCGCAGGTGTTCACCACGCCGGTGATTGGCGTGGTGTGCTTCGCGGTGATCCTGGCAAGCTGGTTCGGCGGCGTGAAGTATTTCGGCGGCGTGCCGGGCGGCCTGGTGGCGATCGCGGTCGGCACGATCATCGCCTGGGTGTCGAACATCTTCGGCCTTGGCTACGGCGGCCTGACGGTAGCCAAGATGCTGGGGTCGGTGTCGAATTTCGGCTTCTCGTTTCCGATCCCGGCGTTGGACCACGTGTTCAACGGCTTCAAGTATTTCTGGATCATCCTGGTCACCGCGGTCCCGTTCGGCATCTATGACCTGATCGAGGCGCTGGACAACGTCGAAAGCGCCGCCGCCGCCGGCGATTCATTTCCCACCACGCGCGTGCTGACCGCCGACGGCGTGATCAGCCTGATCGGCTGCTGCCTCGGCAATCCGTTCATCAACGCGGTGTATATCGGCCATCCCGGCTGGAAGGCGATGGGCGGGCGCATCGGCTATTCCATGGTGACCGGCATCATCGTGCTGGTGCTGACCTGGTTCGGCATCATCTCCGTGCTGATGGCGGTGATACCGGTCGTCGCGATCCTGCCCATCCTGCTGTATATCGGCATGCTGATCGGTTCGCAGGCGTTCCAGGAATCGCCGCACCGCCATGCGCCGGCGATCGTGCTGGCACTGCTGCCGCAGATCGCGGCGTGGGGGAAGACGCAGATCGACAACGCGCTCGGCGCCGCGGGCACCAGCGCACATGCGATCGGGTTCGCCAAGCTGGCGGGCGTGGGCGTGCTTTACCAGGGGCTGGAGACGATGGGCGGCGGCGCGACGCTCGCCGGCATCATCCTGGGCGCGATCACCGTGTTCATCATCGACCGGGAGTTCGACAAGGCCGCGGCGTTCGCTCTGTCCGGCGCGATCCTGACGTTCTTCGGCTTCATCCACGGCGAGGCGATCGGGATCGGCAGTTCGCTACCGGTCGCGGTCTCTTACCTCGGGGTTGGGGTCATTCTTTACGTGCTGTCGAAATACGCCGAGTTCCATCCGCATCCGGCGGAGCTGCACGGGGTGCAGGCGCAGGAAGCGGACTGACGAGGGCTGACGAGGGCTGGTGGCTGAGCTTGACTCGGCCACCGTTCTTCTGTCTTGGCCCATCTGTCATTGCGAGAAGCGCAGCGACGAAGCCACCTCGTGCGTGATGAGCCCAGGAACGCTCGTCACGCACGGGATTGCTTCGTCGCTTCGCTTCTCGCAATGACAGGTGGGCTAACTTCCGCGGTACGTCGAATACCCAAACGGAGCGAGCAGCAGCGGAACGTGGTAATGCGCTGTGGGGTCCGTGATACGGAAGCGGATCGGCACTTCGTCGTAGAACCCGAGCTCCGCGTCGCCTCGCGCGATCCGCCACGCGCGGACGTCGAACACGATTTCATAACTTCCGGGCCGCAGTGCCTCGCCCGACAGCAGCGGCCCATCGCAGCGTCCGTCCACGTTGGTGGTCTGTGCCGTCAGCAGTTCGCGTGTGGCGCCATCGCAGCGGTAGAGTGACAGCGCCAGCCCGACAGCAGGCCGCCCGGCCGCGGTATCCAGCACGTGCACCGTCAGGCGGCCGGACGGTTCATCCGGCATCGACACATTCCGCGACCAGGTCGTTCAGCCGGAATCGCGCGATCTTCGCCACTTCCGCCAACGCCGTCGCATGTTCCCGGTCCGGCGCGTTGTGCACGCGCGATTGCAACGCGGTGAGGATCGCCAGGCGATCGCGTTGGCCGCGCACTGCGATAATGAACGGGAAGCCGAAGCGTGCGCGATACGCGTGATTGAGCGCGTCGAGCACGGCCCCTTCGTCGGCGTTCAGCCGATCCAGCCCGGCGCCCGCTTGTTCGGCGGCCGACGCCGCGGTCAGCGCCGCGGGGGGCGATGCCGCCAGCATCGGGTGTTGCTGCAGCAGCCGAAGTTGCCTGTCCGCGCTGGCGTTGGCCACAACGCGCAGCATCGCCGCGTGCAGCTCGGCGATCGAGCCGAACGGGCGGTCGGCGAATGCGGCGCGGGCGATCCAGGGCGAGTGTTCGAAAACGCTTCCCAGCAGGGCGGCGAATGCCTCGGCATCCAGGGCATTCAACGTCGCGATGCTGCAGGGCGCCGGCACGGTCAGTTGACCTTCGAGCCGTCGGTGATCCATGCGCCCAACGCGTCGCGTTCGGCTTCGGTGATGCGCGTGATGTTATTCAGCGGCATGGTGTGGGTCTTCACCGCCTGCGCGTAGATCTGCTGCGACAGCGTGGCGATCTCGGTCGGCGTGTCGAACATCACGCCTTTCGGCGCCTGGGAGAATCCGGGATAGGAGGGATGCGCCGAATGGCAGACGTGGCAGCGCGTCTGCACGATGTGCTGCACCTCCTGGAACGTCGCCGGCAGCATGGCGCCGTTGGCCACCGGGGTGGACGCGGCCTGGCCAAACAGCGTGAGCAGGATGGCGCCGAAGATCGGCACCGCGGCGGCGGGCCACAGCCAGGGGGCGGGCGCCGCGCCGGTGTGCATCGTGTTGAACCAGTGCCGCACCAGGAAGCTGGCGACAAAGATGCAGGCCAGCACCAGCCAGTTCCACCGCGTCTCGTAGGTGAACGAGTAGTGGTTGGACAGCATGGTGAACACGACCGGCAAGGTCAGATAGTTGTTATGGATGGAGCGTTGCTTCGCTTCGTAGCCCCAGATGGCGTTGGGCTCGCGTCCGGCGAGCAATGCGTCGATCGTCTTTCTCTGGTTGGGAATGATGATGAATACGACGTTGGCGACCATGATGGAGCCGACCAGCGCGCCCACCTGGATGAACGCGCCGCGTCCGCTGAACACATGCGTGTAGCCGTAAGCGAACACCATCAGCAGCACGAAACCGCTGAGTGCCAGGCGCACGGTTTCGCGGCCGAACCACGATCGGCACAGCGCGTCGTACGCCAGCCAGCCGGCGACCAGCGAGAATGCGGCCAGCGGCACCGCGTCGTACGGGGTGATGTTGGCGACGGAGGTGTCGATCAGATACAGGTCCGGGTGCAGGTAGTACACCAGCACCAGCAGGATGAAGCCGAAGATCCAGGTGGAATAGGCTTCCCATTTGAACCAGGTCAGGTGCGGCGGCAGGAATTCCGGCGCGACGGTGAATTTCTGAATCTGGTAGAAGCCGCCGCCGTGTACCTGCCAGGCTTCGCCGCTGACCCGCGCGTCCAGCCGCTTGTCGGGTTTCAGGCTGGCGTCCAGCGCGATGAAGTAGAACGAGGAGCCGATCCAGGCGATGCCGGCCACGACATGGGTCCAGCGCACGACCAGGCCGACCCAGTCCAGCACCATGCTCCAGTCGATCAGCGAGTACGGCCACATGGCGTTTAACGGCATCTATCGGACAGGGTGACGCACGCGTAGGCGCCCCCCCCGTCATGCCGACGGAGGTCGGCATCCACGCCGTTGCGTCGCCGTGTGCTGTAAGGTCGTGGATGCCGACCTTCGTCGGCATGACGGGGAGGACACAGCCCGAGAGTCAATCTTTCCGCCTCCTGCTACACTTGCGTTGTTGCTTTGCTGGCAAAGACGTTGAAGCCACGCCTTGCCCCAGGATATGCGCGGAGCAAGGCGTGGTCCATTGAATTGCGGAGTACGCGGCAGGATCAGAAGTGATATTCGATGCCGATCTCGGGTGCCACTTCCTCGGAACCGGACAGCTTGTCGCTGTTGCCGAACTTATGTTCCCAGAGCTCGACGGCAAGGAACAAATCCGGCTTGTTGGGCTTCCAGTGCATCACCGTGCCAAGATCCAGGGTGAGGCGCGGCATGGCCAGGATTTCGGTATAGGTCTGGTCGCCGAAGCCGTCCTTGCCCTTCGGTCCGACGATGTTCATGAAGCCCTGGAAGGTCAGCGGCCACGCGGTCAGTGCCTTCAGGCTATAGAGCCACACGAACTCGGCTTCCGGTGCGGGGCTGAAGCTGACGGCGCCGCCGGTGCCGCAGGATCCCGGACAGCTTGAGAACCCGTTGTGGTTCCACTCCTTCGAGAAGTGGACACCGATGTTGAGGAAGCCGGCGCCGAGGTCGAAGTGGAAGTTGGGGCCGACGACCAGCAGGCGTTTTTCTGGGGCGAAGGCGGTGTTCTCGGTCTCCGCGTCGCCGCCGATTTCGAAGTTGATGGCGGAGATCGGTCCGATCTTGGTGTTGAGGCCGAAGATCTTGTCCGGGCTGAACTGGCCGCGGTACACGGCGTAGAATTCGGTCGAGCCGCCGGCCGACGCCAGCGCGGGTTCGTTTGGATTGGAGAACAGGGCATCGACGTTGAAGAAGTTGGTGCCATCGGCCCAGGCATCGAAATGCCCGAAATTGAGGATGACCTTGTTGACGTCGCGGGAGCCGGTTTCGCCGCCCGGGTTGGCGACGGTCAGGCCATCGCGGACGCCCATCCAGGTATCACTGAAGCCTTGTGCCCGTGCCTGGTTCGTTATGATGGCGAGGGCAGCGGCGAACAAAAAGTATCTCAGCCTCATGTCGGGTCCTTTTCTTTCTTGGGCCAAGCAGCAAAAAAATCTGCTGTTTCCTGTTCGTCATTCTCCCGTCGCGCTTGCCGCCTTGCTGGGGCGCGCGTTGATCTCGATCTTCGGCGTGTTGCGGACTGCTCCTTTGGCAATGGCTGTTGCACATCCGTTGCACAGCAACCCGTGTGCCACGGTTTGTGCGCCTGGCTGGCGGTTCGGTGCGGGCGCGGGATAGTGGCAGAGTTGCAACAGGTTTCCGGACCGCGGTTGGATCGATGCACGACGCGGATGGGCATTTGCCCTGAAATGAGGCTTGTCGCTGAAGCGGCTGGCAGAACCTGCGAGCAGCGCAAAATTGCAGTTTGCGGCTTTTCGCCCAGGCTATAGGCCAAGCGATTCCATTATGACGTTTCTGTGATCGTACTCTAGTCAATAAATAGCCAAGGTGCCCGAAAATGATCCGATGGATTTCGCGTCGGCCTCATATCTGCCCAGGGCATAAGCGGACTTTTCTCGCAAGCCGCTGGCATGTCGATTGCTACCCGCTACCGCCAGCGCTGAGCCAACGCGTCCGGGGGCGCGTCCATCCAACGCGTCCGGCCGCAAACCCACGCCGGCATTCGTCCGGCGGCAAAAATGGAGTCCGATCCCATGCCCGATCAGCCCGGCCTGTCCCGTCGCAGCATTCTAGGAGGCCTCGGTCTGGGCGTGTCCAGCCTCGCCATCGCCACCGCATTGCCGACGAGTCCGGCCGAAGCCAAAGACCTCGTTGTCGGCTTCATCTATGTCGGCGCCAAGGACGACTACGGCTACAACCAGGCGCATGCCGAAGCCGCCGCCATGCTGAAGAAAATGCCCGGCATGAAGATCGTCGAGCAAGAGAAGGTGCCGGAGACGGACGACGTCCAGAAGACCATGGAGAGCATGATCCAGCTCGACGGCGCCACGCTGCTGTTCCCCACCAGCTTCGGCTATTTCGATCCGTACATGCTGCGCATGTCGAAGAAGTATCCGAAGATCGAATTCCGCCATTGCGGCGGGCTGTGGACGCCAAAGGATCCGATGAACGCCGGTTCCTATTTCGGCTATATCGGCATGGGCCAGTACCTGAACGGCATCGCGGCCGGCCATGCGACAAAAAGCAAGAAGCTCGGCTTCGTCGCCGCCAAGCCGATCCCGCAGGTCCTGGAAAACATCAACAGCTTTACCCTCGGCGCGCGCACCGTGCATCCGGACATCACCACCACGGTGATCTTCACCGGCGACTGGTCGATGCCGGTGAAGGAAGCCGAAGCCGCCAACAGCCTGATCGACCAGGGCGCCGACGTGCTGACCTGCCACGTCGATGGCCCCAAGGTCGTCATGGAAACCTGCGAGCGGCGCGGCGTGTTCTGCTGCGGCTACCACGTCAACCAGGCGAAGCTGGCGCCGAAGGGTTATCTCACCGGCGCCGAGTGGCACTGGATCACGGTCTATAAGATGTTCACCGGCGACATGAAGGCCGGCAAGCCGCTGCCCAATTTCGTGCGCGGCGGATTGAAGGAAGACTTCGTCCGCATGTCGCCGTTCGGTCCCGGCCTGTCACCCGCCGGGCGCAAGAACGTCGATGCGGTGAAGGCCGAGATCCTGAAAGGCGGCTTCTCTGTCTTCAAGGGGCCGATGAAAGACAACAAGGGCAACACGGTGATACCCGCCGGCAAGGCGTACCTGGAAACCGACATCGCCCTTGAATCGATGGGCTATCTGGTCGAGGGCGTGAACGGCTCCACGTCCTGAAGGCACCGTCGCATGAGCGAGGCAGGCGCCATTCCGGCTGTCGCGGCGACGACAGAACAAACGCGGCCATCCGGCGACCGCTACTACCCGCTGCGCCATACGCTGGAGGCGGTGCTCGCGCCGCTGATCGCGTTGCTCGGATCGGCCGTGCTGTTCTCGATCTTCCTGCTGGCGCTGGGGCAGTCGCCGATCGACTTCCTCAACGTCATCTGGGTTGGCGCGTTCGGCAGCATGTTCTCGTTACGCAACACGCTGCAGCACGCGGCACCGTTGTTATTGACGGCGCTGTGCGTGGCGCTGCCCGGACAGCTCGGCCTGGTGATCATCGGCGGTGAGGCCGCGGTCGTGCTGGGCGGCCTCGCCGCCACCGTCGCCGCGCTGCCGCTGATCCATACCGACCCGGTCATCGTGCAGCTTGTCATGGCGGTGGCCGGTGCCGCGGCCGGCGCGGCGTGGATCGGCATCAGCGGCGCATTGCGGGCGAAGCTGGGGGTGAACGAAGTCATCGCCAGCCTGGTGCTGTCGTATATCGGCCTGGCGATCTTCAATCACCTCGTCGAGGGCGTGCTGCGCGATCCGGCCAGCCTCAACAAGCCGTCCACTTACGGCATCGGCGACGACAACATGATGGGCAACGTGCCGTGGCTGGACATCCATCCCGGCATTCCCATCGGCATTGCCGCCTGCATCCTGTGCTGGGTGCTGATCTACCGCACCAGCTTCGGTTTCGCCGCGCGCGTCACCGGGGGAAACCTGCGCGCGGCGCAGTTGCAGGGGCTGCCGGTGGCGCGGCTGATCATCATGTCCTGCCTGCTGGGCGGCGGGTGTGCCGGATTGGCCGGCATGATCGAGGTCGCCGCGGAATATGGCCGTGCCAATGCATCGCTGAACGCGGGGTATGGCTACACCGGAATCCTGATCGCGTTCCTCGCGCGATTCAATCCGCTGGCGATCATGCCGATGGCGCTGCTGCTCGGCGGGCTGACCGCCGCGGGTGGGCTGATGCAGCAGTGGATGAACCTGCCCGACGCAACAGTGCAGGTGCTGGAGGGGATTATCTTCGTGGCGATCCTGACCAGCGACACACTGTACGGCCGCATCAAGTGGTTCCAGCCCCGGGGGAATGCGTGAGCGCGCCCCGGAGCCTCCCGTCATGGCCGGGCCTGACCCGGCCATCTACGCACGATCGACCGTGCGCAATAGGGGTAGGGAGAGACGGTTGTCCCGCCTCCCCCTCCCTCCGAACCGGACTGGCGGTTCTCCCGCATCCGGCTCTCCGGTTGGTGGTATCACCCACAAGGGGACTGACGAACCGCATCATAGGCTCCCTGCAAACTGA
>DASXFW010000373.1:0-19691 GCA_036489395.1 Acetobacteraceae bacterium
GTTGACGAATAATCGAATCGGTTGAGCGAGGCACCGGCCTTTGCCCCGTCATGCCGACCACCGGGCACTTGACCCGGTGGTCGGCATGACGACATTATGCGACCGTGCGTCAATTGCAGCGATTATTCGTCAACAGTGCCTTAGTGCCTCGCGTCAGCGATTCTGACCGGTTCCGACAGGGCAATCGCATTTTGCGGATGCCAGCGGATAGCGGCGGTGGGGACTCTCCGCTTTGGCCGCGAAGTCCGTGCGGATCGTTGCGAACTTTAGATTTCAACACGGAGGACGGGCGAGGGCCGCGGAGAACCACGGAGCGACCGTCCTCGTGTAATGCTGCCTGCATAGCCGTGGAATACAACAAAATCTATTGCAGACGGGGCGTTCGCTGCAGCGTGTCCCACCGGGAAAGCCGCTCCGTGGCGCTCCGTGGTCCTCGATCTTCCTCCGTGCTAAGAATCATAACCGAAACGGTCCGCACGGACGCTGCATGGGTGTTCCGTGGAGCCGCGGCATATGCGATTGCCCTGCGGGGTACGACGGCAGGACCTGAGCCATCCACAGTCATGACGGAGCGGCCTCGGACCTATCACTTTGAATGACTCGCGCCACTGGAGCGTGGTGGCCGAAGGCGGAATCGCCGAAGGTCCGACTCACGCGATCGCACAAAGAGCTGGAACAGAATAAGTGCGCAGTTGCACGCTCATTCTGCTCCAGCCGCGGAGCGACGACGCAATCTCGGTCGTGACGCCCCGCCTGCTGCATGCCGCGAACGAGATTGCCCCGCCGCTCCGCCCCAAACAAGAAACTGGAGCCCCCCTGTCATTGCGAGGCCAGGCGGCCTCGCAATGACAGGGGGGCTCCGACAGAATGCTGCCGTTTCATCCAGTGCGGGTCGGCCGCCGGCCGGTGGCCAACTCGCAATGACAATGGAGGAGGTGCGACAGTAGGTGGCATGACGCCGAAACGTCTGCGCATTGTCGCCGCCGCCGTGCCGTGATGATCTCTGCCCCACGAGCGCGTCAGTCCATGACGCAAGGGTCGGGAGTATCGCACATGGCGCAGGTCGCAGTCGTCGGCGCGGGCTTGATGGGGCACGCGCTCGCCCTGGTGTACGCGCTCGGTGGCCACTCCGTGCGCCTGACCGACAGCAACACCGAAACGCTGGAACGCGCGCCCGGGCTGATGGCGGCCGCGCTCGCCACGCTGGCCGAAGTCGGCGAGGTCGATGCCTCCTGGGACCGCCAGCGCCTGTCGAACGCCGTGCGCTGCATCCCCTCGCTTGCCGATACTGTCGCCGGAGCGACGCTCGTGGTGGAGGCGATCGTCGAACGCCCCGACACCAAGCGCGCGCTCTATGACCAGCTCGAAGTGCTGATGGACGCCGACACGATCCTGGCCAGCAACACCAGCAACCTCGATATCTTCCCGCTGCTGCCTGATGGTTTGCAGAAGCGCACGATCATCGCGCACTGGTACACGCCGCCCTATCTGTGCGACCTGGTCGATCTTTGCCCCGGGCCACACACCGATCCCGCCGCCGTCGCCACCGTGCGCGACATGGTCGCCGCGATGGGCAAGGCGCCCGTCGTGTTCAAGCAGATGGTGCAGGGCTACGTTGCCAATCGCCTGCAAGGCGCAATGCAGCTCGAGGTCTATCGGCTGCTCGATGAGGGCCTGGTCACCGCGAAGGACATCGACGATTCGGTTGTCCACGGCCTGGCGTTGCGCATCCCGATCCTTGGCATCATGGCGAAGGCCGACTTCACCGGTCTGCTGCTGATGCAGCAGGGCATGAAGAACCGCAGCTACACGCCGCCGGTGCCGCGCGACCACAGCGAAACACTGGACGAACTCATCGACGCAGGCCGCACCGGCGTCATGTCCGGCAAGGGCTATTTCGACTGGGGCAATCGCTCGCCGGAAGAACTCTTTCGCGAGCGCGACCGCAAATTGCTCGCGCTGAAACAGGCGCTGCGCAAGATCGGACCAATGGAGGGCACATGATCAGCTACGACCTGAAGGGCAAGACGGCGCTGGTGACCGGCGGTGCGTCCGGCATCGGTTTTGCCACCGCGCAGATGCTGGCAAAATTCGGCGCCACCGTCGCGGTCAATTTCCTGACCGACGATCCGCGCGGACCGGAAGCGGTGAACAAGCTGATCGACGCCGGCGGCAAGGCGATCATGGCGCCCGGCAGCGTCGGCGAGAAAGGCACCGCAGAGCATATGGTGCTGAAAGCGATCGACGAGCTAGGCCGGCTCGATCTGCTGTTCAACAACGCCGGAACGCCCGGCACACGGCATCGCATCCCGCCGCCGCAACTCGACCTCATCACCGAAGACCTCTGGTCCCAACTGCTTGAAACCAATCTGCTCGGTGTGTTCCGTTGCAGCAAAGCCGCCGCGTCCGCGTTGAAAGCGGCGCACGGTGCCATCGTGAACACCGCGTCGATTGCCGGGCTCGGCCGCGCCGGCAGCAGCCTCGCGTACGGCGCGACCAAGTCCGGTGTCGTCAGCCTCACGCAGAACCTCGCGCGTGCGCTGGCGCCGGAAGTGCGGGTCAACGCCATCGCGCCCGGCGCGGTGGACAGCTCCTGGATGGTCGAATGGACCAACGAGGAACGCCAGCAATCGATCGAGCGCGCCTTGTTGAAACGCCGCTGCTTGCCGGAGGATCTGGCGGAGGTCGTCATGTTCCTGGGCTTCGGCGCGGCGATGGTCACCGGGCAGACGATCACCGTCGATGGCGGACTGACATTGTAGGGCCGGGCGCTCCACGGTACGAACGCCGGTGCGGCGTGGCCCTTCCAATCAGTTGCGGCCGTTCCAACCACCGGGCCGATTGTCGTTGCCTTAAGTCAATCTTGCCAATCCGCTTGAACGGCGATGCAGTGCCGGACCAGGGTTTGTTCCGCAACGACTGTGCGGTCCCGCGTGGCGCTGCATCGGCCGGCACGGGAGCACAGAACGTTACAATGCTCGATTCGGGCAGCGAGTCTGCAATCCTGCGCGCGATCGATGCGATCTACGCCGCCGCCGCGGCGCCGGATCGCTGGATGGCAGTGCTTGAGCATTTGCACGAAATGTTCGGCCTGTCCTTTGCGGCATTCGTGATCAGCAATGCCGATCGCACGAAGGTCGATGGCATCGCCGCCGGTGTCGATGCCGACGACTATCAGGCATTCCTGGCAACGTTCTTCCGCGGCAGCGTGTTCCTCAAGGAGGAGATCCCCTGGTTTCCCGGGCAGATCATCCACACCCAGAAGCTTGTGCCGCCACACGTCTTGCATCGCACCCGCATGTATCAGGAGTTCTGGCGGCCGCATGGTCTGGAACACGGGCTGCGCCTCGCGGTCGCGCGCAATGCCGACGGCCTTCATCATTCCGTCAATCTCCTGCGGCCGCCGTCGGGCGAGGCGTTCGGCGCGGCGGAACTGCACCTCGCGCAGGCACTGATGCCGCACCTGCAGCGCGCGATCGAGTTGAACCAACGCCTGCGGCAGACGGACCTGCTGGCTTCCGCCGCACTTGCAACGCTCGACACGCTGCGGCACGCGGTGCTGCTGCTGGACCGGGACTGCCGCGTGCTGCACGCCAACACGATGGCGGAGGCGGTGCTCGGCGCGGCCGACGGCCTGACCGCCAAGGATGGCGTGCCACAGGCGGCGACCCCGGCCACCACGGCCCGGCTGCATGCGGTGCTGGCCGGCGCGGCGGGCAGGAACGGTGCGCCGGCACAGTCCGGTTCGCTGCGCCTGCCGCGACGGCCAAGGCTGCCAACGATAAGACCACGGCAGGCACGACCAGTGAATTGGCGGCATATCACGTGGACCGCATAGTCAGCGTTACGGCCTGAAACGCGGTCTGCGATCATGTTATCTGGTCACGGCCCACGCTCGGGGCTTCGTCAATAATCCACCGGCCCGAACCGGCGTGCCCAACCCTTCGCGCGCACTCAGACCAACGCCCTATCGCAGATCGCGGGCCGCCCCACCGCCGCGCGCCGTCACGCCAACCGCACGGACCGCGCGCGCCGCGGGGTACGCCGCCAGCGCCACCGCGTACATTACCCCCGCGTAAAGTACCAGCCGATCCAGCCCCTGCTCGCGCGCGATCAGATTGGCGAGCGGCGTCGCCACCACCGAGAACGCCCCGTTCAGCCCCCAAGCCCACGGCAGCGCGCTGGTCTCGCCCAGGCACGCGAGACCCAGCGGGAACGGCAGTCCCAGCGCCAGCGACACCGGCGCCAGCACCGCGAGCACCAGCGCCCAGCGCACCGCCCAGGGCCAGTCCAGCGTCGCCAGCATCAGCGGCTGCAGCCCCAGCATCACCGCCGCGCACCATGCCAGCACGACCGAGCATGCGAACGTCAGCCACCGCCGGCCCGCGGCCGCGGATGCCAGTCGATCGCCCGCCAGGCTGCCCAGCCCGGAAAACAACAGCATGCCGGTGAGCACGAGCGCGAAACCGCTGGTGCGGTCGTTTAGCCAAAGCGTCGCGTGTTCTATCAGCGCGATCTCGATGAACAGAAAGCCGAGGCCCAGAGCGGGGAAATAGACCGCGGCACGCAGCAGGCCAGGCGCTTGCGTGTTGGCAGGTCCCGTTAACTTCGAGTGGCGTGATGCCGGTTCGGGTCGGACGCGACGTTGCTCCTGCTGTGTGCGCGCGCTGAATCCCAGCGGCACCAACAGCACCGCCAGCGCGATGACGGCGGCCTGTGCCAGTACCGCCAGGTTGACCAGCGCGCCGATCTCCGCCTGCGGCAGCACCTCCAGGCGGCGCAGCAGCGTGCCGAGCTGGTCGAGCCGCAGCACCGAGTAGAAATACGGCCGGTCCAGCGTCACCGGCGCCAGGTTGAACGACGCGCGCGACGCGCTTGGCTCGCCGGTGAGGACCGCGCCGACTTCATCGGCGATCGAATCGTCCGGGCTCGCCGCCGCCATCTCGCCGGTTGCGAACGACACCGCCGGCAGGTCGTTGTAGATTCCCGCGCGCGCGGCATGCACGTCGATGCCGGGATACCACGACACATCGAACGAGCGGTCGTCGCAGAACTTGCGGATCGCGGCGATCCGCGCCGCCGACCACGGCTCGCGCGACAGCAGAACGCGCGCGCTCCAGGCCGAGCGGTACACCACGACATGTGCCGACGGATCGGCCACGCCGGCGCGCAGCAGCGCGGCACGTGCGGTGGCGAGCACCCGCAGCGCATAGACCGGGAAGTCGCGAATGGACACTGGCAGCGAAACGATCCCGCCCGGTGCCAGGGCGTCCATATCCGCGGCGACGGCCTGCACCGTCAATGCGGTCGCGTTGGCCTCGGCCGCGTCGAGGAAATCCGCCGATATGTCGATCGCATCATAACGTCGTGCGGAACGAACCGCGGCCAGCGGACTTTCCCCCGACAGCGTCGCGCGCGGATCGCTCCGCCACGCGGGCGACGGCCCCATGCCGTGGCGCAGCGCGCGCAACAGCGTCGGCTCCGGCTCCAGCACGCGGATATGCTCGGCGCCGAGGGCGAGTAGCTCGGCGATACGGAAGCCGCCGGACGCACCGATCAGCAGCACGCGCGGATGCGGCACCAGCGTGTAGGGCAGCGCATCCAGCGCGGATGGGGCATAGCCGGCGGTCGGGCCAGGCGGCAGCGGCAACGCGGCGATGCGGTTGCCGTCGCGATACAGGCCCAGGGTGCGCGGCGGGCCGGGCACGTGCAGCAGGCCGGCGTTGTTGGACACGTCGGTGTCCAGCCGTTCCGTGAAGTCGTCCAGCAGCGTGTAGTCGCCGCGCGGCGACAGGCGAGTCGCGACGATACGCGCGTTCGGCGTGTGCAACGGGGCGTAGATCGGCTTGAACTCGTTGACGTGCGCCTGGTTGTCGAGCACCAGCAGCGCCTCCGCCGCAAGCAGCGCCAACAGGGCGAGCGTGGTGCCGCGGGCGCGCCACGCAGGCGCGACGCACGGCGCGGCCCCGGCCAGCGGCAGCAGCAGCAGCGGCACCAGAAAGAACGCATGCACGAAGAACATCGCGCCGAGAATCAACGCGGCGCCGGCGGCAGCGCCGGTCAGGTCGTACGCATACACCAGGCCGATGCGGCGCGTGTTCAACACGAAGTTCAGGCTGATGAACATGCCGGCGAGGAAGAAGAACGGCAGCAGCGCCGCGTAGTAGCCGGCGATGTTCCAGAGCTGCGATGTCCAGGTGGTCGGGTTCTGCAGTTGCAGCGGATTGAACGGATTGACGGTGACGAAATGAAATCCCAGCGCCGCGGCGACGATGAGCAGCGGCGGCAGTGTTGCCAGCAGGCGCGGGCCGTTGCGGGCGAACGCGTCGCGCCACAGTGCCAGCGCCACGCCGCTGAGCGCGAAGCCGGCCATGACGATGGAGATCACCCAGTAGCCGTATTCCGACCACGTTGCGACGGCGAAATAGCGGATCAGCGCGGTCTCGTAGCCGACCGCGGCGAGCGATACCAGGAACACCGGCCACAAGTTCACGGCCACACGCGCTGACGCAGGAAGTTGGCGACCATCGTGTCGAAGCGTGCCGCGTCGTCGATGAACAAGGCATGGCCGGCGCCGGTGAAGACCGCGGTTTCCGTGTCCGGGCGATGCGCTTGCAGGTTTGCCGCCTGCGCGGCGAAGCCGGGACGCACGATGTAGAGCACCGGTTTGGTGGTGGAATAGATCGCCTCGCGCCAGTAGGTGCGCGGGACGGCGTTGGCATTGTCCAGCAGCGCGCGCGCGACGGATTCCGGCGTGCGCAAGGTCGCCGCGGTCAGTCGGTCGATATAGGCGTCCGGCTGCCTGCGGCGGAACATTCCGGCGACGAAGCGGTGCATCGCCGCGTCGTGCGGCAGCGGTCGGCCGGGGTGAGGCCGCGGCGGCAGCGGGACGGGCGCGGGTTCCTCGCCGACGGAGTTATCCACCAGCACGAGGCCGGCGATGTGCGCGTCGCCGGCCTCGTGCACGTAGGCGAGCGCATCCAGCACGCCAAGCGACCAGCCGACGATCGCCACCGGCGCCGGCGAGAGATGCGTCAGCAGGTCGGCGATGTCGCGGGCGCGTCGGTTGTGGTCGTAGCCGGTGGCGGGGGCCTGGGATTCACCCTGGCCGCGCGGATCGAACGCCACGACGCTGTAGCGGCGGGAGAATGCGGCGATCTGCGGCATCCAGATCCACGCCGGCATGGTCCAGCCGGGAATGAACAGCAGCGTGCGGGCGGCGGGCGGGCCGGCCTGAAGGTAGTGCAGGCGCACGCCGTCGCCGGTGACGAAGAAGCGGCTTTGCACGTGCGCCGGCGTCTGCGCGCGCGCCGTGCCGATGAATGCCGACGCCAACAGCCATGCGAGGAGAATCCGGCGCCGGGTGCGCATGGTGGGCACAGGAGCGGCGTGCGCCGCGATCTGTCAACCGGGGTTAGCGGTCAGGGGGGCGTTGGTTGCGGGTTACAGGCGTGGATCGACGAGGATGGCAACACGGGTGTGCCGCGCGTGGCGATCGTGCTGCGCTGCGTCGCTGTCAGTTTGGGCGGATGTTCCTCGGTGCTGACCGAGGCGCTTCGGTTGGTGCAGGAGCATGTCGCCGAGGATCCAGACTTTGCCGGCGCACTTCTACGGGAGGGCATCGCAGCGATGCTGGCGGGTGAGTTGGACGTGGGGAAAGACGTTCTGCGCGAATATATCAAGGGTAGCATCGGATTCGAGCGACTTGGGACAGAAATCGGGATGCAGCCGAAGAGCCTGATCCGCATGTTCGGCCCACGCGGCAATCCACAGGCGCGTAATCTTTTCACCGTCATTGAGTATCTGCTTAAGCATTCCGGTATCGAACTGGAGATTGTGAGCCGGGCGAGACGCTCTGGCTCGGGAAAGCGGCGGCAGCCTACGTCTGGTCGGCGGGACAAGCCGTCTCCCGCCAAGCTGCCGTTGCGCCAGGCGGTGTGACGAGCACTGGCCGTTTCGCAACCAGCATGTAGAGGTGCGAGCAGCAGGCGGTCTTCCCTGAATGCGGCAAATTGCCCTCCCGCCGCCCCAGCCCTAGCATTCCCGCATGAGCACCGAACCAAAGCGCGGCCTGGCCCGCAACACCGCCAACTACGGCGACCGAGACTTCGCGCTGTACCTCCGCCGGTCCTTCGCCAAATCCATGGGCTACTCCCCGGCGATGCTGGACAAGCCCGTCGTGGGCATCGTCGATACCGGCAGCGACTACAACAATTGCCACCGCACCGTCCCGGAACTGGTGGAAGCGGTGAAGCGCGGCGTGCTGGCCGCCGGCGGGCTGCCGCTCGCCTTCCCCACCGTCTCGCTGTGCGAGCCTTCGCTGTTCCCCTGCTCCATGCACTACCGCAACCTCGCCGCGCTCGACACCGAGGCCATGCTGTTCGCCCAGCCGATGGACGCCGCGGTGCTGATCGGCGGCTGCGACAAGACCGTGCCGGCGCAGTTGATGGCCGCCGCGTCCGCCGACATCCCCGCGGTGCAGCTCGTCACCGGCCCGATGCTGGCGACGCCGTTCCAGGGCGAGCGCCTGTCGGCCTGCACCGACTGCCGCCGCTACTGGGCCGCCTACCGCGCCGGCCGCGTCACCGCCGAGCGCATCGGCCAGATCGAGGGCCGCCTCGCCACCACCGCCGGCACCTGCGGCGTGATGGGCACCGCCTCCACCATGGCCTGCCTGGCCGAGGCGCTGGGCATGGTGCCGCTGGGCCACGGCTCTATCCCCGCGGTGCACGCCGACCGGCTGCGCGCGGCCGAGGAAGCCGGCGCGCTGGCGGTGCGCCTGATCGCGAACCCGATCCGCCCGTCCGAGATCATCACCCTCGAATCGGTGGAGAACGCACTGCGCGTGCTGCTGTCGCTCGGCGGCTCGACCAACGCGCTGATCCACCTGACCGCGATCGCCGGCCGCCGCGGCATTCGCGTGGACCTGGCGCGGCTGAACGAGCTGTCCGACACCACACCCGTACTGGTCGATCTGAAGCCGACCGGCGAGGGCTACATGGAGGACTTCCACTCCGCCGGCGGCATGCCCGCGCTGCTGTGGGAGCTGCGCGACCTGCTGCATCTGGGCTGCCGCGACGTGACCGGCACGACCCTGAGCGAACGCCTGGCCGAGCCGGAATTCGTCGATCGCCGCTACATCCGCGCGCGCGGGGAGCCGGTGTCGCCGGTGGGCGGCCTGGTCGCGCTGTTCGGCTCGCTGGCGCCGCGCGGCGCGATCGTGAAGCGCTCCGCCGCCACCCCGTCGTTGTTCGAAATCGAGGCGCGCGCGCTGGTGTTCGACGGCCTGGAGGACCTCGCCGACCGCATCGACGACCCGGCGCTGGACGTGATGGAGAACGACATCCTGGTGCTGAAGAACGCCGGTCCGCTGACCCCCGCGGGCATGCCGGAGGCCGGCTACCTGCCGATCCCGCAGAAGCTGGCACGCGCCGGGGTGAAGGACATGGTGCGCATGAGCGACTGCCGCATGTCCGGCACCGCGTTTGGCACCATCGTGCTGCACATCGCACCGGAGGCGGCGGCGGGCGGGCCGCTTGGACTGGTGGAGAGCGGCGACCGCATCCGCATGTCGGTGGCCCGGCGGTCTTTGGACCTGCTGGTGGATGACGCGACGCTGGCTCGGCGGCGGGAGGCGTGGCGGCCGCCGGAGGTACCGCGGCGGGGGTGGGACCGCATCGTGGCGGAACAAGTGCTGCAGGCGGATGAGGGGTGCGATCTGGCGGTGTTAAGGGCGGAGGGTTAGGCAGGGCAAACTGGTTCGACGATAGCTTCCATGGGCGATAGTGGCTGGTTCACGCCAGCCCCTCCAGCCAGGCCAGCCAGCCATCGAAATGCGGACAAACGGCGCGAATAGGAACCAGCCCCGCTTTTGCAATAATTTCCGGTCCGTCCGAAACCTTCCCATAGCGGCGTTGCGAATCGAGCTGCTGGACCATCGTGGTGATCCGAAGAGACTGATGCGTTGCCGCCCCGTCGTTGATGTGTTCCACCCCCGTGGCACTCGCCACAACGGCAGCAAGCGCGCCGGCCAATCCTGCGACGGCGAGATGTCCTTCGGCCACTGCCGGTACGGCAAAAATCCAGGCCTCGAACTCGTGCAGGGCAAGGAACGGTTGGAATCTCGGGTGACCGATATCTACGCGGAACGCGGCTTCCAGGGCTGCGACGCGATGGTCGATATTCGGCAAGGCCTTCGCCGCGGCAAGGCCCGGGAAATCGCCGGGCAGGCCATAATAGTCGATCAAGGTTGTGACGTAAGCGTCGCTATCGCCGAGTAACCGCCTTACATCACGGGCTATCTGCCGATACGTCGTGACGCCACCTTTGTAAGGCTTTCCCTCTGGCAGCTCTTTGGTCCGCAGCAGGCTCGGTCTGGCCACGTACACGCCCATTGGATCAAGATGGGGTCGTAGTACGCGGTTTACGAAGGCTTCCTCGGTTTGCCCCTCCACCAGAAGAAGCACCCTCGTCACTGGGGGCGGCCCCCCAGGACGTTCTTGAGCCAAAGCTCTCCAAGGCCGTAGTCTTCCATCCAATCACGCAACGTCGCTTCATCGAGTCGACGGAAAGTCGAGGCCCCATCCTCTTGCTCTGCCACGATAACCTCTTCCGGAGTCAGGTGATCCAGCAAGGTCACGGACTGTGTTGCTGCTAACAACTGCGACGACACTGCGGCATCCCGCAGCATTTCGGCGAGCAAGGTCAACGCTGCGGGGTGCAGTCCCAATTCCGGCTCATCGATCAGGATGACAGATGGCATCAAATGACGCGGTTGCAACAGTAGGGTAGCAAGGCAGATGAATCGTAGTGTCCCGTCGGAAAGCGACGAGCCGTCAAAATATGCGTCCGACCCGCGCTGCCGCCATTCCAGTTTGATCTTATCCGGATTGGCAGCGAGCGGCGCGACACGGAACTCCGAAAAGAACGGCGCAATCCGCTGAACATGTTCTGTAATTCTCCGGAATGAATCAAGATGCCGTTGCTCCAGGCGGTACAAGAATGCCGCCAGATTGGCAGCATCTCGTCGCAATGTACGATTGTCGTCGACGTCTTGCATCAGCTTGGGAGGGCTGGTGTCAGATGTGTCGTGGAAATGATATACGACCCAGTCGCGGACACCTTGCATGACATAATGGGCAACGCCTTTGCGGGCTTTTCGCGCCGCCTCGGGCAACATAGCCTCCTGATGGCCTACGCCGAGCAACGACCCACCCTCGGGTGTATAGTCGCCGCGAAAGTGCGTTTGTTCACGCAGGAAATAGAGATTGTCGCTGGTCGAGGGCGCCAATGTGAAGCTATAGCCATTTGCGCCGAAATCGAATCTCATGGACAGATTGGGCGATATTTTCGGCCCGTGATGAAGAATACGCGCGGCTCCGTCATGATCTGCCACGTACTCTCGGAGACGCTTCTGGATGATCTGGTCGAGCAAGCGAAATGCGCCAATGAGGTTCGACTTTCCTGCTCCGTTGGGACCGATGACCACGTTCAACGCGCGAAGCTCAAGCTGCGCGGCCCGGATCGACCTGAAGTTCCCGATTTCTATGCGCTCGAGCATTTTGTCACCTGATTGGTGCGAGGCGGAACTACGAACTTCCCATAAGTCTGAGCCGTAGCGCGGCGCTGGGCAAGGTCGATATCGGCCGGCCACGCGAGCAGGCACTCTGTGTTGGCGACGGGGGCTATGGCAGCCGGCTGTTACGGCGTTATCAAATCGACCGCAGGGAAATATGCGCGATAGCGCCGTGCGTCGCGCGTGAGCAGGGTCAGGCCGGCAACCGCGGCATGCGCGCCGATGAAGAAATCGGGCAACACGCCGGTTCGCGTGCCACCCGCCGTCCCGTAGCGTTGGAACACTTTTCCGGCGAGGAACAGAGCCGCGCGCGGCATCGCCACGATGGAAATTCGCGCGTCGCTCAAGACGGCATCAAGCGCCTCGATCGTCGCGAAGCGCACCGACAATTCGGCATAGACCACATCGTCGATGATCAGGCCGCCGCGAAGCACTGCTGCGTCGAGTTGCTGCATCGACCAGTCGGCCCAATCGGGATCGTCGGTCACAACATCCAGCAGGACGTTGGTATCGACCAGTGTCATCCCGCCTCGCCGCGTGTCAGCGCCATGATCTCGTCCGTGGTCAGCCCCTTTCCGGCGCGCCCGCGCAGCGTCTCGAACCGGCTGGGTCGCCGGCCCGCGCCGCGGTTGACCAGGACCACGCGGCCGTCCGGCGCAAGCTGGAACTCGACGGTGTTACCGGGCTTGATCCCCAGGCGATCCCGCACCGGCTTGGGGATGGTGACCTGGCCTTTGGTGGTGACGGTGACAGGCATAAGTTGCTCCGGTAATACCGACCGACACCATGGTAATACAGCCGAAGTGCAAAGGCCAATGCGCCACCCTTGCCGCATTCGGCGATGGCGGCCTGCAGCGCGCGGCAAATCTGCGCGCCCGGGTGCCGGTTGCCCTCGGGTGACGCAGGTCCTGACCTTCTGCGTTGCGGTCTGTCTCGTTGTCCGTCCTACAGATGGCGCTCGAAATCCATGCGCTGATGCAGAATCCGCACAATTTCGATGCCGCTGCGTTTGCGCTCGCGAAAGAACAGGACGTGCGATCCGACGTTGTAGCGAAAGTAGCCGGCCCGGATGAACTCGGCGCTGCGGCCCTTGGCTCGCCCGGCGGCCAGCGCATCGCAGGCGGCGGCGATCATGCGGACGTAACGATCGGCTTGCGCGACACCCCATTGCGACTCGCTGTAGTCCCAGATCTCCGCTAGGTCGCGCCGCGCGCGCGGCGTCAATCCGTATGTGGCCAAGGGCCTATCCGTGCCGGCGAGAGCGTTGGGCTTTCAGGAATGCTTCCACGTCCAGCGGGCGCGCGGCGCCGCTCGATTCCCCTTCGATCAGCGCCGCACGCAATGCGGCCAGCCGCGCCTCCTGCTCCTCGAGCAGGCGGAGCCCGGCACGCACCACCTCGCTGGCCGAGCCGTAACGGCCGCACGCGACCTGCTCATCGACAAAGCCGGCGAAGTGATCGCCAAGGGTGAGCGACGTATTGCGCGACATCCTGACAGAGTTTCCCACGGGAACGGTCAAGGCACGATGGTACCATAATTGGGTACTTCGTCCAAGGCCGGCCACCACCGGCGGAACCGGCGCCCGTCGCCTTGCGGCCAGGACGGGCGCCGTTCTTCAGGGGACGGCGCTACGCCGCCCCGCTCATCATGGCTGCCCCTGAACGCACCCTCGGCACTCCCGGCGGGGCCGTGGTCCCGCCGGCTCTGGCATGGAGGCGTACTGGACAGGCGGAACCCAGCCCAGACAGACCGGTTGTCCTGGTCGTTGTCGTTGCGGACGCCGGCACGGACGTTCCTTGGATTGTTGTTCCACGAACCGCCGCGCAGAACCCGCCGGCAGGGGGACGGCCAAGCCCCCGCGCCGCCCGGATCCCGCGAATCTCAGCCGTGCCCCGCCGGGAGTACCGCGGCGGTGACTCTTCCACCGGCAGGCCGCTCCCGAGGGGGCAACACAACAGGCTCCTCGCGAGACGGCAGGTTGAGGGTTACCGGGCCAAATCTGCGGAGCCTCGACACCAACACTTCGGAGTAGCTGGGGAACGCAGCCAATTCCGGCACAAATAAAGATGTCCTCAGATCAGCACGAGGGAATGCATCACGCTTGCGTTCGAACGCCTCGGCCAGCCTGAGAATGGCACGCAGGTGATCGTCGGCATGAGCCGAGGTAACGGTGCCGGCTGTGGTCCAGAACCAGCGGGGCGTGGCGCCGGCCGATGCCTTGAGCGGAGCAGTATCGAGCGCGCGCGTAACAAGGTCCGGGTCCAGGCCGGGACCGCCGATGAAAACTGTGGCCTCGGGAAGGCCGCTGTCGAGTGAGTGGCGCATTGCGGTGTTCGTAGCTCACGGCTCGTCGTGCAGGTTTCCAAGCGGCTCGTCATTCGGGCCATATACATCGCCAGTGTCAATGTCGATTTCAATGCTATCGGCGCCGCCGAGGTACTGTTTGAACCTGTGGATGAGGCGGCGGAGCCGGTAACGGTCGATACGCAGCAATTGGGCATCTTCGTTCGTCGGGTTGTTGCGCGACGTCCAGCGGGGCATGGCGTGCTGCGGAGCGGAGGGTCAGGGACTATTGCGTTCTGGCAAGGCGGAACCCAACTCGGGCAGAGAGGTACCCTTGGTCGTAGTCGATGCGGACGCCGGCGCGGACGCCCGCCGGACTGCTGTGCCACGAACCGCCGCGCAGAACCCGCCGGCTGCAATCGCCGGACGTTCGCGCGGACCCGTCATCCGGCGCTCCGTCATAGCTGTTCGTGTAGCAGTCCGCGGTCCATTGCCAGACGTTGCCCAGCATGTCGTAGAGACCGAACGCGTTGGGCTGGTACGAACCGACGGGGGCGACACCCGCATGCCCGTCGTCGCAGACGAAATAGTCATTCTTGTCCGGCGACGCCTTGCTCTGCTTGCGCAGCGCCTCGTCGCTGACATTGGCGTAGTGGCAGGCCGCCGTGTGCTCGAAATCGTTGCCCCAGAACCGCGCGGGCGTAGGACCTGGCGCGGTCACTGCACGCGCGGCGTATTCCCATTCCGCCTCGCTTGGCAGCCGATAGGGCTTGCCGGTCTTGCGCGGCGACGACAGCCACGCGGCATAGGCTTCGGCATCCGCCGGGCTGACGTTCACCACCGGATCGCGGTCAGAGTCCCCATCCTGCCAGCCCTTTCCTCCGGCTGTGTAATTCGCGTCATGCACAAACTCCGCGTACTCGGCCCGGGTGACCGGGTATTTCCCCAGCCAGAATGCATGGGCGAAGGTCACAGTCCGCAGCGGACGTGCGTCTTTGTCGTCGTCGAATAGTACCCCGTCGCGCACGCTCTCGCCCGGCGGCACGCCCATCGTGAAGCTGCCGGCCGGCACCAGCACCATCTCCGGGCAGGTCGGGCAATCCCGCATCACGCTGCCGCGCGCCGGTGCGGCGCCGGCAGCGGCCGGCGCGGACGACGCTTGCGGTATGCTCACGTTGCCGCCGTTCGACCTCTGTGCCGGAGGCTGCGTCGGGAGCGGCGCCCGCTGAAGCAACATCGCGCCCGCGCCGATTACGCCAAGCAGCACGGCGATGATGCCGAATGCCGATCCAACGCGATGCAGCCGCGTGCCGGGTCTTTGCGAGGTGCCGCCCGTCCGCGACGGCGGCACGCTTGTTCGGACGGGCGGTTCCTCCGGCGCGGGGCTGGGCGCGGGCGGCATCGGGTCTTCCGCGCGTCCCGACGGCATGGTCGGCGCTTGCGCCTCCGAGTCCCGCGCTGAGTTCGTCGGCGAGCCACTGATGGGCGCTTCGACCGGCAGCGATCCCACCGCACCGCTTTGCGGCGGCGGCGCACCCGGCGGTGCCAGCGCGGCCACGACCTCCCGCCGCAGCGCACCCCGGATCGCCTGCGCCAGCGCATCGAGCAGCCTCGCAACCGCGACGCTGCTGTCCGGTTGCTCGAACCGCAATGCGCGGAAGTCGATCGTCTGCTGCTGGCCGATGCACTCCCACGCGGCGCGGTCGAACACCTCGCCCGCGCGATCCGGGTTCACGTCGCTCACGTCGATGTAGTGCAGCGGAAAGATCAGGTCGTCGCGCCCCAGCGCCGTCTGCCGTGCGCGGAACCGCCCCAGCTCCTTGCAGCACCACTCGCTTTGCAGGAACCCCGGCGTGACGATCGGAATGAAGAAGCTGCACTCCTCCAGTGCCGCGTCGATCTGGCGCTCCCAGCGTGCGCCATAGGAGATCGCTGCCGCATCCTGGAAGATACGCACTTGCTCCGCGCGGCCCAGCTTGCCTTGCAACTCCTCCGCCAGCAGCGTGCGCAACTGGGTCAGCCGCCCGCGCGAGCGCGTGTCGTCGTCGCGCGTGTAGCTCCAGAACCCGATCGGCTTCAGTGGTTCGCTCACGCGGCGGCGCTCGTGGGTCATTACCTCGTTGTGACGACGCTACGGCGGCAGCGAAGCTTGCGGCAAGTGTCGGATGTCGGGCTGCCGGACCTCGGGCGGGCCGAATTCGGCGCTGGCTGTGCAAGTTTCCGAAGTTTTCACCCGGCCCGCAGCGGAACACGGCGCAGGACTCGGGGCCGGCGTGACTCCCCAGGTCTTCACCACAGTGGACTTGCGCCTTCTACTCCCGGTCGCTCCCCCCGACGCACCACCAGCCAGAGGAAATTATCGACCGATACGCCAATGTCCCATGGTCGGGCCTGGTCCGGGCAGCCACGGCCTTATCCGCTACCGCATCGCAGTTTTCCGCATTGAAACTACAGGTTAAACGAACCATCACGGCCACGAGCCGAACATCTCAATTCCGCCGCAGCCCCGCAAACGGACCAGGCACCTCGTCCGTGTCCTGCTCCGGCAGCACGGCGCCAGGGCGCCGCGGATAAGGATCGAGCGTCAGACCAAGTTGCTCCGCCGCCGCCTCCCCCAGATCGAGCATGCCATCGGCGTAGCCGACCTCGTCCACCGGATCGTCCGGATCGATCTCCTCCGTCTCTTTCCCGGCGGGGACGAATCGTAACCGGAACCTCTCCTCTATTTCGGCCGCAAATTCTTCCAGCGAAACCACGCAGGTCTGCACCACACGTGCGCGCAGGTGGCCGCTGGCGGCGAACCGGTCCTCCCGGTCGCGCGTAACCCGGAACCGACAGCTCAGCGACCGTACCTCCGGTATCTCCATCCGCTTCGCCAACGCGGCGCATTCGGCAACATCCGCTTCCACCGTGAGTTCCAGCCCGCGCGGGCCGATGCGGTCCGCTGCGACAGGACGATACAACTCGGTCATCGCACGGCCTCCCCCGCCGGCAGCAGCCGCACATCGCCGGCCGCCAGCGCATCCCACGCCTGCCCGTCGAGACACGCGGCCTGCGCATTCGCGAGCCGTACCAACGCCGCAGCCGAGCCTGCCGGCGCCGTCGCGCCGCGCCAGACATTGCGTGCGATCGCAGCCTCCAGCGCCACGGTGTCTCCGGCGTCCATCGCCGCGCCATACGCCACGGCACGACCGTGCAGAGCCTCCCACATCGCGCGGACTCGCCGTCCGACCGACAGATCGCCCACACCCATCTCACGCAGGTTCACATCCATGTCGCTGAACATGGCATCGAACACTGCCTGTGCCAGGGCCGGGCCAGGCTCCGGCTCGCGCTGCACTCGGCGGATCAGCAGGAACGAGTACAGGCACAGCAGGTCGAATCGGCCATCCAGTGTGTCCGCCACCCCAAGGTCGCGGTACAGCAGCGGCTCCCGTGCCGCCGCGACGGCCGCGCCATACAGCCTGAATCCCGCAAGCTCATGCTTGCTTCGCCGCCGAAAGCCCGGAAACGCCAAGTCCAGCCCCTTCCCCGTGCGCACCAGCCCGGCGCCGCCAATTGACACCGCTGGCGCCGCCGTGACACGGACAGTTAGAAGTGCCCCGGTGCAGCGTCCAGTCGCTGCGCCCAGCCGGGGCACCCCAGCCTTGAGGACCATCCCGCGTGACCCACCCCTCGCCCGCCCGATTCCGACCGCTGCGCACGCCGGCGCTGATGCTCGGCATCGCCTTGCTGCTCGCGGGCTGCGGCTTGTTCGCGCCGGCACCGACCGTGCGCGGCATTCATGTGGACGCAGACCAGCTCAAGGAGCTCGTCCCCGGCACCTCGACCGAGGCCGACGTCACCTCCCTGATTGGCTCGCCCACGGCACACGCGACGTTCGACGACAACACCTGGCTTTATATCGGCGAGCGCACGCAGCCGCGCATCGGCCAGACCCTGGCGGTGCTGACGCAGCAGGTCGTGGTGATGACATTCAACGATAAGGGCGTGCTGGAACACATCGAGACGCGCGACAAGAAGAACGAGTTGCCGGTGTCGGTGATCGCGCGCACGACGCCGTCACCGGGAACCGAAGCCAGCTTCATGCAGCAATTGCTCGGCAATATCGGTCGCTTCGTGCCCACCAGCGGCCAGAACTCCAGCGGCATCGGCGGCGCCGCCCCAGCGCCGTTCTAGTGCCTCGCGTCAGCGATTCTGACGGGTTCCGACAGGGCAATCGCATTTGGCGGATGCCAGCGGGGAGCGGCAGTGGGGGTTCTCCGCTTTGGCCGCGAGGTCCGTGCGGTTCGTTGCAAGTGTAGATCTTAACACGGAGCAAGATCGAGGGCCGCGGAGCGACCGCGCTCGCGTACTGCTGCCTGCATAGCCGTGGAATTCAACAGAATCTATTGCAGACGGGGCGTTCGCTACAGCGTTTCCCACCGGGAAAGCGGCTCCGTGGCGCTCCGTGGTCCTCGATCTTGCTCCGTGTTAAAAGCTAAACTTGTAACGGTCCGCACGGACGCTGCCCGGGTGTTCCGCGCGGATTCCCAGCCTAGGCGATTGCCCTGCGGGTAACGACGGCAGGACCTGAGCCGGCCACAGTTGTGACCGACCGGCGTCGGACCCATCACTTTGAATGACTCGCGCCACCAGGTGTCGGCCCGAAGCAAACTGAGTCCCGAACGTCGCCTTGCGTCGCCGCCGCCCCTCGTTACTCGCCGAGCCTCGCGGCGAGGAACGCTGTGAAGCTGCGCACCTTGGGCGAGGCGCCGCGCTGCGCCGACGAAACGGCGTCCAGGCTTGCGGGAACAGGCTGGTAGTCGGGCATCAGCCGCACAAGGCGGCCCGCTGCCACGTCGTCGTCGATCAGATAGTCCGGCGCCAGCACGATGCCGCCGCCGCGGCAGGCGGCTTCCCGACGCAACTGGCCGCTGTCGGATTTCAGACGGCCTACGACCGCCACCTCGGTTTCGCCCTCGGGACCGATGAAGCGCCAGATATCGCCGAGGGGGCGGGCGTGCATCAGGCATTCGTGGTGCGCCAGATCGTCCGGAGTCTCCGGCGCGCCGCTCACCGCCACATACCCCGGTGAAGCACACACGGCGAAATGTACTGTTCCCAGGCGCTGCACCGTCAGGCCAGGCTCGTCGCCGGTGGGCGCCCGCATCCGGCTGATGCGGATAGCGACGTCGTAACCCTCCTCGATCACATCCACGGGCCGGCCGCACAAGGTGACGCTGAGCGACAACTCGGGACTTTCGCGCATGAACTCGACGGCCAGGCCAGCGAGGCGAGTGCTGCCGAACACCACCGGGGCACTGACGCGCAGCGTGCCGCGCAGTCGCGCTTCCGGCGTGCCGGCCTGCCGCGCCGCTTCCATGTCCTCCAGAATGCGGGTGCACTGGGCGAAGAAGGTTTCCCCGGCCTCGGTCAGCCCGACCCGGCGGGTCGTACGATGCAACAGGCGCGCGCCGATCCAGCCCTCCAGCGTTTGCACGTGCTTGCTGGCGGTCGCCTGCGAGATGCCAAGCTGGCGGGCAGCGGCGGAAAAGCTGCGGGTGGAGGCCACCCGGGCGAACACGGTCATGCTGGTCAATCGGTCCATCGAGGAGGTCCTCCGCCAGATACGCTTTGCGATCGCTACCGTTGGGCGTCCGGTTCGATCATTGGGTCGATCTTGCAGACTTCAACCCTCCATTATCGCCGAAACGCGTGCAATCGCCGCGCGGGTGCGGAAGAACCAGGCAAAGGCCGGGGCTTTCAGCCCCGGACCCCGACCAAGGGGCTCTGCCCCTTGGATCCCCGCCAAGGGCGTAGCCCTTGGGACCCTTTACTTCGCTGGATGGTG
>DASXFW010000390.1:0-32011 GCA_036489395.1 Acetobacteraceae bacterium
GGCTTGGCCCGGCCACCCACGACTGTGCCCCGGCCGGCAAAGGAAAGACGTGGGTGGCCGGGACAAGCCCGGCCATGACACGGGTAGTTTCTTGTTAGGCGCGAAGCGACGAAGCAATCCCGGTCGGGATGAGCGGCGGCTTTGTCCCGACCGGGATGGCTTCGTCGCTTCGCGCCTCGCAATGACAGATCGGGACAGGACGCGACATGACGGGAGAGAATGGTCATATCGGCATCTTCATGATGTCCTGGTACGCCTGCACCACGCGATCGCGCACCGCCGTCGCGGTCTGCAACGCCAGCTCCGCACGCGACAGGGCAGTGACGACATCGGTCAGGTTCCCCTCGCCGGAAATCGCCTGCATCGCTTTGTTTTCGGCGTCCTGCCCGGTCTGCACAGCGCCATCGAGCGCCCGTTGCAGCGTGGCGCCGAAGCCGCCGCCGCCCGCCCCGACGTCGCCGCGATCCACCCGCGCATACGCATCCGCGGCGGTTGACGGCGTGACGACGATCGTCGGGATCAAGCTGCTCATTTCAGCAGGTCGATCGTGCGGCTCAACATGCTGCGCGTCGCCTGCATCACCGACAGGTTCGCGCTGTACGAGTGTTCCGCATCACGCATATCCATCATCTCAAGGAACGCGTTGACGTTCGGCATCTTGACGTAACCGTCGGCATTCGCCGCCGGATTCGACGGGTCGTAGCGCAGCGGCAGGTCGCTCGTGTCGTGGCCGATCTGCTTCACACGCACGGTTGCGACGCCCGCCGCGCTGTCCATGCGTTGCTCGAACGTCACCGTCTTGCGTCGGTACGGATCGGCGCCGGGACTGGAGCCCGTGCTGTCCTGGTTCGCCAGATTCTCCGCGATCACCCGCAATCGCGTGGTCTGCACGTCCATGCCGGCGGCGGAAATATTGAGCGCCTTGTCCAGCTCCATCGCGTCACCTTATGAACTGCTGCCGCCAGTACCCAGTGCCATGCTGAACAAACTGAAGTATTTCTTGTAGATCGTCGCAGTGAGCTCCTGCATTGTTTGGGTGTCCGCCACCTTCGTAAGCTGCTCGTCCAGCGCGACGGCATTGCCATCCGGCGCGCGCGCGTTCGGTCGTTCGACAACCGCGGATTGCTGCAACGGGTCGATCGTGCCGGGGAGATCCCCCGGCGCAGTCTGCACCGGCGCCAGGGCCGTGGCGTTCTGCAGCGCCTGCGCAAAAGGCCGCAGATCGCGCGGCTGATAGCCAGGCAGCGCTGCGTTGGCGATGTTCTGCGCCAGCAGCGCCTGACGCTGGTCGGTCCAGGCCAGTCGCTGCTCTGCCAGAGCGAACAAGGCGTTCTGCGTCGGGTCCATGGCGCGACTGTGCGCCCAAGTGCTGAACGCAACGTTAAGAGCACGCGGAAAGGTTTCGTTTATTCGGGTACGCTTTCATGTCGGCATGCCGCCCGAAAGCGACAGCGACGCCGTACGTGCCAGCATGCAGCAGATCGGCTGCACGGTGGAGATCGCGCGGCGCCTGGTCGAGGGCGGCAAGCAGGTCGATCTCGCCGGTCTCGACAGCCAGATGGGGTTCGTGTGTGCCCGGGCGCTCGACCTGCCGCCCGAGGAGGGGCGGGCGCTGCGGCCCGCGCTGCTGGAACTGCTGCAAGCGGTGGACGCGCTGTCCGCCGCGCTGATGGCGCGCGCGCCGCCTGATTCCTGACCGACCCGACCCGTCACGGCAAAAGGCCGCGCCATGCTGCTTCCCGGATTTTCGACGTTGCTGACCGCCGTGATGGCGCTTGCCGCGGTGCTGGGGCTGATCTGGCTGGCGAGCCGCGCGGCGCGAATTGGGGGGCTGGCACCGCGCCGGACCAACGGGCGATTGCTGACCGTGCGCGACGTCATTGCGCTGGACACGCGGCGCCGGCTGCACCTGGTACGCTGCGGCGATCGCGACGTGCTGCTGCTGACCGGCGGCGGGCACGATGTGGTGGTGGGGTGGATCGATGGCGGCCCGAACAACGGAGGGAAGGAGGGGGGCGAACAGCCGGGGATGACCGCGGCCGGCCGCACCCCTCCCCCCAACCTTGGTCCGCTTCGCGGCCCAAGCCCTCAAGCGGAGGGGGAGTCCTTACTTTCCCCTGCCCCCCCTTCGCGTTCCCGTTCGACACGTTCCCCTTCGCGCCTTGCCCGCATCCTGTGCCTGGCCTTCCTCCTGCCGCTTCTCCTCCCGCTCGCCGCCCACGCGCAGTCGGTTAACATCGACCTCGGCGCTGCCGGACAGGCGGGCGCCACCAGCCGCATCATCCAGCTCACCGCGCTGGTCACGGTGCTGTCGCTCGCGCCGAGCCTGCTGGTGATGATCACCGCCTTCACGCGTATCATCATCGTGCTGTCGCTGCTGCGCACCGCGCTCGCCACACAGAGCACGCCGCCGAACATGGTGCTGATCGGCCTGGCGTTGTTCCTGACGTTCTTCGTGATGGAGCCGACGTTGAACCAGGCCTGGACGCTCGGTATCGCGCCGATGGAAGCCGGCCGCATCAGCGACATCGAGGGCATCCAACGCGCCATCGAACCGTTCCACCGCTTCATGATCGTGAATTTACGGCCCGGCGATCTGCGGTTCTTCCTCGACCTCGCGCATCTGCCGGCGCCGGCGCTGCCGGACCAGGCGCCGTGGCGCGCGGTGGTGCCAGCCTTCCTGGTCGGCGAGCTGCGCCGCGCCTTCGAAATGGGGTTCCTGCTGTTCTTACCATTCCTGGTGATCGACATGGTCGTCGCCAGCGTGCTGATGAGCCTGGGGATGATGATGCTGCCGCCGTCAGTCGTTTCGCTGCCGTTCAAGCTGATCTTCTTCGTGCTGGTGGATGGCTGGCGGCTGGTCGCAGGCAGCCTCGTGCAAAGCTTCATCGGCCAGTGACGGCTCCCTGTCATTGCGAGGCCGCTTGGCCGAAGCAATCTCCTTCGTGACGAGCCGCCGGCAGATCGTCACGACCGGGATTGCTTCGGCGCTACGCGCATCGCAATGACAGAATTACGCAGCCTTTGACGCTGCCCACGTCCGGCTGTAACGCGGGGCCGTGCGGCGGAGTCTCTCCGCCGGACAGCCGGACAGGATACCGATGACCGACGACGTGGAGATCAACGGCGCGATCCGCGACAAGCTGATCGCGCGCAAGCAGGAATGGGCGCGGGACGGCCGGCTGCTGACCGGCACCACCGCCGATCCCACGCGCGACCGGCTGCCGCCGGGGCAGCGACTGGTGCGCGACTGGCCGGTGCTCGACCTGGGCGCCGAGCCGGACGTGACGCCGCAGAAATTCCGCCTGGATGTTGATGGCGCGGTGGAGCACAAGCTGAGTTTGTCGCTGGATGAGTTCATGGCGCTGCCGCAAGCGGAAAGCGCCTCCGACATCCACTGCGTCACCCAGTGGTCGCGCTACGACAACCACTGGAAGGGTGTCGCCGCGCGCGCCATCCTGGAGATAGTGCAGCCGAAACCCGAAGCGCAGCACATCACGTTTCATTCGTTCGACGGCTACACGACCAATCTGCGGCTCGACCAGTTCGACCAGCCGGACGTGTTCCTGGTGCATGCATGGGAGGGCAAGCCGATCAACCGCGCGCATGGCGGGCCGGTGCGGATGCTGGTGCCGCGGCTGTATTTCTGGAAGTCGGCGAAATGGCTGCGGCGCATCGAGTTCACCATCCGCGACCGTCCCGGTTTCTGGGAGGCGCGCGGCTACCATAACAACGGCGACCCGTGGCAGGAGGAACGCTACGGCTGACAGGGAGGATGTGGCATGGCGGACGAAAGACTGGCGTGGGAGTTCAGTTTCCCTTCGATTGGCGAGGGACAGTTGGAGCTGGCCGCGTTCGCGGGCCGCGTTCTGCTGGTGGCGAACACCGCGTCGTTCTGTGGCTATACTTACCAATACGATGGGCTGGAGAAGCTGCACCACGCGGAGGCCGAGCACGGGCTGACGGTGGTTGGCGTTCCCAGCCGCGACTTCAACCAGGAATCGCCGGACAACGCGACGGTGAAGACGTTCTGCGAAACCAAGTACGGCGTGGATTTCCCGCTGACGGGCATTTCCCATGTCCGGGGGCCTCAGGCGGCGCCGTTCTATGCCTGGGTGCGCGAAACGCGCGGTTGGCAGCCGGACTGGAATTTCAACAAGGTGCTGGTGGGACGCGACGGCCATGTGGCCGGGACATTCGGTTCGGGCGATGAACCGACGGGCGGGAGGCTGCAGCAGGCGATCGCGGCGGAGCTGGCGAAGCCTGCGGGATAAGCCGTCGCGTTCCGAGACCATGCCCCGTCGCGCGCGCCTGTCATTGCGAGTTGCCATCGGCTTGGCGGGCCGACCCGCCCTCGATGAAACGCTCGTCGTTGCCCCCCACGTCATGCCGGCGAAGGTCGGGCTTCCACGACTCGCTGCGCGCCGCACAGCAAGCCCGGGATGCCGACCTTCGTCGGCATGACGAGGCGGGCGTCGGTACGACCGGCCCATGACTTGAACGACCCAGTTTCCTGCCAGAAGCGACGCGACGAGGCGCGAACCGCGGTGGTTCTTCTCGCGAGGCGCGCGGTGGTTGATCTGCCGCAACGTCCATGCGATCCAACCACCGCGCCTGCGGCAACAACCGCCCGCGCAGCGACCAGGGGAGAAAACGATGCCAATCGACGTGTCCGAGGTGGTGGACAACGCACCCTTCAACTCATTCCACCTCAGCGTGGCAGTACTGTGCGGCGTGCTGATCTTCTTCGACGGCTACGACCTCAGCGCGATCAGCTACGCCGCGCCGCAGTTCATCAAGGTGCTGGGAATCGACCGCGCCATGATCGCGCCGGTGTTCTCGGCCGGCCTGCTGGGCCTCACCGTCGGCGCGCTCTGCTTCGGCTTCGTTGCCGACCGCATCGGCGCCAAGCGCACCTTTCTGTTCTGCGGCGCCATGTTCGGCATCTTCTCCATCCTCACCGGACTGTCGCAGTCGCTCACGGCGTTGCTGACCTGGCGATTCCTGACAGGCCTGACGCTTGGCGGTGCTTCGCCGATATCGATCGCGATCGCCAGCGATTACGTCCCGAAGCACGTGCGCACGTCGGTGACCATGATCATGTATATCAGCCTCGCACTCGGTGCGGTCGCCGCCGGCTATTCCTACGGCTTCCTGTCATTGTTCGGCTGGCGCACCGTGTTCTGGATCGGCGGCGTGCTGCCGATCGTGCTGGCGCCGGTGTTCTGGGCGCTGCTGCCGGAGCCGCTGGTCTTCATGGTGATGCACAACGCGCCGGCAGAGCGCATCCGCCGCATCCTCGCGCGCGTCGATCCCGCGCGCGACTTCTCGCGCGCGACCAGCTTCACCGTGGCACGCGAGAACAAGGCCGGCTTCCAGCCACTGCAGCTCTTCCAGGATGGCCGTGCGGCGATCACCGCCGTGCTGTGGGTCGTGTTCTTCACCTCGCTGATCGCAATCTATTTCTTCAATTCCTGGCTGCCGACTTTGCTGACCGGCCGCGGCCTGTCGGGCAAGGAGGTTGTGGTGATCGCCACCTCGCTGCAGTTCGGCGGCATCATCGGCACGCTGATCGCGGCGCCGATCGTCGTGCGGCTGCAGGGTTTCCTGACCACCGCGTTCGCGTACGTGCTCGCGGCTGTGGCGATGTTGGTGCTTGGCAGCGGCGGCAGCGGTTTCTGGTTTCTTGCCTGCGCCGTGCTCGCGGTGGGCATCTTCCTGATCGGCGCGCAGAGCGTGTTGAACGTCAGTTGCGCCGTGGTCTATCCGCCAAGCATGCGCGGCACCGGCGTCGGCTGGGGCTTTGGCGTCGGCCGCATCGGCTCGGTGTTGTCCCCAGGCATCGCCGGCCTGCTGGTGGCGATGCACTGGACGCCGTCGCAATTGTTCCTGATCGCCGCGGTGCCCACCCTGGCCGCGGCGTTCGGCGCGTTCGTCGTGATGGGGTTGGTGCGCCGGTGATGACCGACTGTCATTGCTTCGTCGCTTTGCTCCTCGCAATGACAAAGATCGGGCAATGACAAAGATCGGACAATGACACGAATGGGGCATAGGAGATTCACCCATGATCACGCTCTACTACGCCACCAACACCTGTGCCCTGGCGTCGCACATCGCACTGGAGGAAGCTGGTGCGGACTATTCCATCAAACGCGTCAGCTTTTCGCAGAACGAGCAGCGCAGCGCGGAGTACCTGGCGATAAATCCGAAGGGGCGGGTGCCGGCGATCGTCACGCAGCATGGCATACTTACCGAAACGCCGGCGCTGCTGGCGTTTATCGCGCAAAGCTATCCGCAATCCGGTCTGGCGCCGCTGTACGATCCGTTTGCCTTCGCGCGCGTGCAACCTGTATCTGTGTGCGACGCTGCATGTCGCGCATGCGCACCGTATGCGGGGAACCCGCTGGGCCGACGATCCGGTTGCGATCGCCGACATGCAGCGCAAGGTCCCGCAGACCGTCGGCGATTGTTATGAGCTGATCGAGCGCGACATGCTGCGCGGCCCCTGGGTCATGGGCGACACCTATACAATCTGCGATCCTTACTTGTTCACGCTCGCGCAATGGATGGAAGGCGACGGTGTCGATCCCGCGCGCTTCCCAAAGGTGCTTGCGCACCGGCAGCGCATGGCGGAGCGGACCGCGGTACGCCGTGCTGTTGCTGCGGAGACCGCGTAAATCCCGCGGCGTTCAGCCGGTCGCCCGTCCGATGATGCGGAACGCCACGCGCATGCGATCGCTTTCGCGTGTCGGTTCGCCGCCAAGCCGGCGCAGCAGCAGGCTTGCGGCGTCCGCGCCGATCTCGCCGCCCTCGATGCTGACTGTTGTGAACGCCGGTTCGCTGGCGGCGCTGAGCTCGAAATTCCCGAAGCCACACACTGCGAGCTGGTCCGGAATCCCGATGCCGCGCACACGCGCCTCGGTGATCGCGCCGAACGCCAGCAGGTCGGAGCTGCAGAACAACGCTGTGGGGCGTGTCAGCGCTGGAGCAAGTTCGCGCAATGCCTGACGCCCGGCGGCGATCGTGCTGGGTGCCGGCAGGATAGGATCGGCGAGCAATGCAGCACCGGCACGTTGCACCGACGCGGTAAAGGCGCGGCGCCGCACCTGCGCGCGGGGATCGCCGGCGGCAAACACCGCGAAGCTATCGAAGCCGTTGTCGAGGAAGCGCTCGGCAACCGAGGCGCCGACCTCCGCGTGATCCAGTCCAACCAGCATGTCGATCGGCTGCTGCGCCACGTCGAAGATTTCCACGACGGGGATGCCGGCTTCCGACACCAACTGACGGATCGGCGCGGCGTGATGCGTGCCGGTGATCAGCATCGCGTCCGGTCGGCGGCCGAGCAAGCCGCGCACCAGCTCCGTCTCGGTGGCTTCGTCATAACCGCTGAGCGCCAGCATCACCTGGTAGCCGCCGGCGCGCATCGTTTCGGTGAAGGTCTGGACCAGTTCGGCGAACATCGCGTGCGCGATGGTGGGCAGGATCGCCGCGACCATGCGGGAACGGCGCGACGACAGCCCGCCTGCCACCAAATTGGGCACGTAGCCCAGCTTCTCGATCGCCACGAGCACGCGGGCCGCGGTATGGGCCGAGACGCGATCGGGCGTGTTGATGACGCGCGATACGGTCATCGGCGCGACGCCGGCCTCGGCCGCGACGTCGCTGAGTTTCACGGGCGGACGAGGACCGCGTGGCGGACCGGACAGGACAGTGCTCCGTGCGTGCAGTGCAGGATATGGAGGGTAGCTCGCGCGGGCCGGCGCGTCATCTGTGGCAAGCTGACATTCGGGGGGTCGGTTGTTGCGAGGTGGTGCCGTGCACCGTCAGTGCGAGGCCGTGTCGCGCATTGTCATTGCGAGGCCGCTTGGCCGAAGCAATCCCGTTCGTGACAAGCAGCGGCTTATCACGAACGAGATTGCTTCGGCCAAGCGGCCTCGCAATGACATTGTACGGCCCGTGCTCGCATTGACAGCGTGTCCCGAACCAACAAAATGAAAGAGGGGCCGAAGCCCCCCTTCCGCTGCGTCAGACGTTGGCGCCCTGGATCAGGCCGCCGAAGCGCACCCAGCTCTTGCCGTCCCACTTCTGGAGCTGCATCTCCTTGATCGGGCGATGGTCCGTCGGGCTGGTGCTCATGGTGATGCCCGGCAGCAGGATCCGGTTCACCACGTTATGCAGGTTCTCCGCCTGATGCATGACGTTCTTGCGCGAGAAGTCGCCTTTGCACTGCTTCAGCACCTGCAGCATGGTCAGGCTGATGCCGTAGGCGAACACCGTGGAGGCGTCGGTGGTGTCGCCGCTTGGCAGGTACTTGGCCATGAACGCGCGCCAGACCTTCATCCCCGCGTCATCCTTCCAGGCCGGATCGGTCGGATCCTTCAGGTACTGCGTGCTGATCATGCCGATCGCCTTGTCGGGCCCGGCCGGCCGCATGACGGTGCCGACCGAAATCGACACGTTGGTCATGAAGAACGTCGGCTTCCAGTTCAGGTCATAGACCTTGTCGATCGTCTGCGCCGCGAACTTGGGAATGCCGGCGAACAATATGACGTTTGCACCGGCACCCTGCAGCTCGGCGACCTGCGAGTCGATGGTCGCGTCGGTCGTCTCATAGCTGGCATTCTTGACGACGATCTTGTCCCAGTTGGCACCAAGGATGTCGCGCACGCCGGTCGGATAGTCCTTGCCGAAATCGTCGTTCTGATAGACGATCCCCAGCTTCGGATCCTTTACGTTTGCCAGCATGTACTTGGTGTAGATCTGCGCTTCCGTGCGATAGTTCGGCTGCCAGCCCATCGTCCACGGATATTTCTTATAGTCGCTCCACTTGCTGGCACCCGAACCAACAAAAAGCTGCGGAATCCCCTTCTTGTTCATATAGGTAGCGATCGCCGAATTGGGCGGCGTGCCCAGCGTCTGGAAGCAGAAATCGACGTTGTCCTCCTCGACCAACTGGCGGATGTCCTCCACGGTCTTCGGCGGGCTGTAACCATCATCGAGCGAAATGAAATCGATCATGTGGCCGTCAACGCCGCCCTGCTCGTTGATCATCTTGAAGAAGGCAGCCTCGGTGCGACCTATCACGCCATAGGATGAGGCGGGTCCGCTGTACGGCATGGTGTTGCCGATCTTGATCTCTTTTCCCGCAGCACTGGCGATGTGCGGGCGTGCCAGCGTGCCCGCGGCGGCGGCAAGACCTGTTGCGAGAGCGGCTCGGCGGCTGATCATATTGTTTTCTCCCAGGACGTTGATTTTCCCCCCGGCCCGGGGCGTTGCTCTGGCCGGCCCCACTACAGTGGCCCAGTGGCTGTTTTGAGAAACTTCACGAATTCGTGAGCGTGGCATCCGAACGTCCCGCCCTACCGTTTACTACTGACCGACCAGCCGGTAAGTAGAAGCGTGGCATCCGACCTCTCCCCCGCACGTCGCCGCTCCCGCCGCAAGGCCGCCCGTCCAGGCGAAATCGTCGAGGCCGCGCTGCGCTTGTTCGCCGAACGCGGGTACGCCGCGACCAAGCTGGAGGACGTCGCCGCCGCCGCCGGCATCGGCAAGGGCACCATCTATCTGTACTTCGCAACCAAGGAGGAATTGTTCCGCGCGGTCGTACGTCAGGCCGTGCTGCCCAACCTGCAAGCGGCGGTGGAACTCGCGGCCGATCCCGACCGTCCCGCCGCCGACATCCTGCGCGTGCTGGCGGAGCGCTTCCTGGTGATGCTGCAAAGCGACCTGACCGCCATTCCCAAGCTGATCGTTGCGGAAGCCGGCAATTTCCCCGCGCTCGCGCAATTCTATGCCGATGAGGTCGCGAGCAAGGGCATGGCGCTGATCCGTGGCATCCTGGCGCGCGGCATCGCGCGTGGCGAATTCCGCCCGATCGACCTCGACGGCGCGCTGCCGTTGTTTTCGGCGCCGTTCCTGATGCTGGCGCTGTGGAAGCACTCGCTGGGCCGGCACACCGACATCCAGATCGATCCGCGCGCCGTCGTTGCGGCGCATCTCGACATTCTGCTGCGCGGGCTCGCGGCCAAGGCCACGCCGTGAGGCGAATACTTCTGTTGGTCGTTGTCGTGCTGGCCGTGATTGCTGCCGTCGGCGTGTGGTGGGTGCGGCAGCCGTCCGGGACGCCCGGATGGCAGGGCTATGCCGATGCCGATTACGTCGCCGTCGGCCCAACGCAGTCGGGCTTGCTGACGCGCTTGTTCGTGCAGCGCGGCGACACGGTAGCCAAGGACGCGCCGTTGTTCGATCAGGACGACATCGATGACACGGCCGCGCGCGACCAGGCCGCCGCAACCCTGGCGCAGGCAACGGCCACGCTGGCAAATTTGCAGGCCGAGAGCCGGGAAACCGAGATCGCCCAGGCGGAAGCCAATGTCGCCGACATGCGCGCGACGCGCGATCGCATCGCGGAGGACCTGACGCGCAACACCAGGCTGATGCACGCCGGCGCGACGCCGCAACAGACGGTCCAGCAAGGGCAGCAGCAACTGGCGTCTGCCGTCGCACAAGTGAAGGCGGCGGAGGCGAAGCTGGCGGAAGACCGATCGCCGACCGGACGCGAATACGAAATCGCCGCGCAGCAGGCGGTAGTGCAGGAACAGCAGGCCGCCCTGGTGCAGGCACAATGGCGGCTGGACCAGCGCCACGTTGCGGCACCCGCCGGCGGCCGCATCGCCGATACGATGGCGCGGCCGGGGGAGGTGCTGTCCGCCGGTACGCCGGTCGTGTCGCTGCTGCCGCCGGAGAACATCTTCGTTCGCTTCTTCGTGGCGGAGACCGATCTGGCTCGCATCCATATCGGCGAACCCGTGGCCCTTGTCTGTGATTCCTGCGCCAAGAACCTGATCGCGCACGTATCGTTCATTGCACCGCAGCCGGAATATACGCCGCCGGTTATCTTCAGCGAAGACACGCGCAGCAAGCTGGTGTGGCTGATCGAGGCGCGGCCGACACCGGCGGAGGCGGCAACGCTGTCGCCTGGCCAGCCGGTGACGGTGCGTCCCGCGCCATGACCGCACTCGTCATCGACGTGCACGGGCTGGTCAAGCGCTTCGGCACGACCACGGTGGTGGACGGGCTGTCGATGCAGGTGGCGCAAGGCGAAGTGTGCGGCTTCCTCGGCGGCAACGGCAGCGGCAAGACGACGACCATCCGCATGCTGTGCGGCCTGCTGCGTCCGGATGGCGGCGGCGGCACGTGCCTTGGATTCGATTTGCTGCGCGAGCCGATGCGCATCCGCCGCGAGGTCGGCTACATGACGCAGCGCTTCAGTTTTTACGGCGATCTGACGGTACGCGAGAACCTGGAGTTCGTGGCGCGGCTTTACGAAATTCCGCAGCGCGACCAGGCGATCGCCGAGGTGATGCAGCGCACCGGTCTGACCGCACGCGCGGGACAGCTCGCACAGGAATTGTCCGGCGGATGGAAGCAACGGCTGGCCCTGGCGGCGTGTGTGCTGCATCGTCCGAAGCTGCTGCTGCTGGATGAGCCGACCGCCGGGGTGGATGCGAAGGCCCGGCGCGAATTCTGGGACATGATCCACGACATGGCGGCGGACGGCATGACGGTGCTGGTCTCCACACATTACATGGATGAGGCCGAGCGCTGTCAGCGTGTGGTGTATCTGTCCGCGGGAAAGTTGGTGGTGCAGGGCACGGTTTCTGAAGTGGTGGCGTCGGCCGGCCTGGTGGTTTTCGAGGCATCAGGCGCCGGCATCGAGACTGCGGCGCGGCGCATGCGCGGCAAGCCGGGGGTGGAAACCGCCGCTGTGTTCGGCACGGCGCTGCGCGTGACCGGCAAGGACCGTGCGGCGCTGCGTGCGGCACTCGATCCGGAGTTGCAATGGGAAGCCGTGCCGCCGCGGCTGGATGACGTGTTCATCCACATGCTGAACGAGCAGGGGATGGAATGATGCTGTCGGGCCGCCATGACTGATTTCTCGTTCGCCCGCTTCATCGCCATGCTGCGCAAGGAATGGCTGCAGATGCGGCGTGACCGCATGACCATCGGCATGACCGTCATGCTGCCCCTGCTGCAGCTTTTCCTGTTTGGCACGGCAATCAATTCCAACCCGCACAACCTGCCCACCGGACTGCTGTCCGCGGATCATTCAATTTACGAACGTACGCTGGTGACGGCGCTGCAGAACACCGGCTATTTCGACGTGCGCGACTTCGCCACCGAGCAGCAGGCCGATCGCGCGCTGGCCGAAGGCGACGTGTTGTTCGTGCTGGAAATTCCCCCGGGGTTCGCTCGTGCGGTGGATCGCGGCGAGCATCCGTCGGTCCTGTTGGATGCTGACGCCACCGACCCGGTCGCGATCGGCAATGCGACCGCCGCCGTCGCGGCGCTGAACGCCAACGTGCTGTCGCGCGACCTGCCGCCATCGCTGCGGACCACGAGCGTGCCGCCGCCGTTCCAGGTGATTATACATGCGCGTTACAATCCGGAGGAAATCACCGCATTGAACATCGTGCCGGGGCTGATCGGCACGATCCTGACGTTCTCCACCCTGGTGATCACCACGTTGACGATCACCAAGGAACGCCAATTAGGCACTATGGAAAACTTGCTCGCCATGCCGGTGCGGCCGGCTGAAGTCATGCTGGGCAAGATCGTACCCTATATCGGACTTGGCTACATCCAGGTGGTCTTGATTCTGGCAGTCGCGGCGATCGGCTTCCAGGTGCCGGTGCGCGGTTCGATCCCGCTGCTGCTGCTGGCGCTGGGCGTGTTCATCGCCGGCAACCTCGCACTTGGTATCACCTACTCCACGATCGCGCGCACCGAGCAGCAGGCGATGCAGATGGCACAGTTCACGCTGCTGCCGTCGATCATGCTTTCGGGCTTCATGTTTCCGTTCGCGGGCATGCCGGCCTGGGCGCGCGCGGTCGGCGAGCTGCTGCCGATCACGCACGTACTGCGCATCTGTCGCGGCGTGCTGTTGAAGGGAAACGGCTTCGCCGAGATCCTGCCGAACCTCTGGCCGATGGTGGTGTTCACTGTCGCTGCGGGAATTCTGGCCGTGGTGTGTTACCGCGAAACGCTGGATTGAACGCAGACTGTCATTGCGAGGCGCGCAGCAACGAAGTAATCCCGGTCACGAGAAGCCTCGCTGTTCATGCGCCACGCGACTGAAATTGCGTCGTCGCAATGCTCCTAACAAGAAACAAGGTTCCCCCTCCCCTTGAGGGAGGGTTTGCGGGAGGGGTCGATTTGTACACCTCGACCCCTCCCGCAACCCCTCCCTCAAGGGGAGGGGGGAACCTGCGTCAGGCCGTCGACGCCGTTTCATCCAGTCGCGGGTCGGCCGAAGGCCGGTGGCCAACTCGCAACGACAGTAGCTACCGTTTGCCGCGCAGCAGCAGCGTGACCAGCACGATCCCGGCCAGTCCTGCCGCCAGCCAGAACGCGTCCTGAAACCCCGCGAGAAACGCGGCGGCATCGTCCACGCCGGCCGCCACCGCGCCGGCGCGGACCGTACGGAACACCAGCATCAGCACGGTCGCGCCGGTCACCACACCGACGGTGCGGGTCATCATGACCAGGCTGCCGGCGACGCCTCGCTGCGCACGCGGGATCGTCGCGGTGGCGATGTCGAAATAGGCGACCTGGAAAAACCCGACGCCGCAGCCTTGCACGAACATTACCGCGGCCAGCGGCAGCAGCCCAAAGCCCGCTCCAATGCGGCAGATCAGCACCTCGCCGATCGCCGTGGCCCCCGCCCCCGACACCGCCAGCCAATGCGGTGAGATACGCCCGGCCAGACGGCCGGCGACCAGCGCCGTTACCGCGGTGCCAAGCGTTGCCGTCGCCAGCATCACGCCCACCTCGGGTGCCGACAAATGTGCGGTGCGGTCAAAGTAGAACGGCATCAGCAACGGAATGGAGAAGGCGACCAGGCTGATCGCGACATTGCCGAGATTCAACAGGCTGAAATCCACATCGTGAAAGAAGCGCAGATCGATGATCGGATGTTCTGCCCGACGTTCACGCCATATGAATCCGCCCGCTGCGGCAAAGAACATGATGAGCCACGGCGCCGCGCCGCCGCCCGGCTGCAGGTGGTTCAGCCCCAGCAGCATCGCGCTGATTGCGAGCACCAGAAGCGCCGCGCCCGCCAGGTCGAAGCGTTCGCGTACGCTGCTCGGTGCGCCCGCCGGCAATCCCCAGCCCAGTGCGAACGCGGCGAACGACAGCGGCAAGCGGAACCAGAACACCGCCTGCCAGCCGTAGCGCTGCACCAGCAGGCCGGCGATCAGCGATCCGCCCGCGGAGCCGAGGCCGAACACCATCGTGTAGATGCCCAGGATGCGCGTACGCGCCGCTTCCGGGTACAGGCTGGTTGCGATGGCCGGGCCGCATGACAGGGCAAGCGCCGCGGCCACACCCTGCAACACGCGCGCGCACAGGAGCCAGGCAAGCGACGGCGCGGTGGCGCACAACGCAAAGGCGATCGTGCCGAGCGCCCCACCGCACAGAAAGACCCGGCGATGGCCCAGCATGTCGCCGACCCGGCCGAACACCAGCATCAACGCGGCGTAAGTCAGCGTATAGGAGATCACCACCCACTGGATCGCCGGGATCGGCAGATCGAAGGCGTGGATGATGGATGGGAACGCCACGTTGACGGCCGAGTCGAATGGCACCACGAGGGTGCCGAGGCAAACGACAAAGACCGCCAGGCCGGGCGGCAAGACGAACAGTGGGCGCACAAGAAAAGGGCCAGCGGCGCGCATACGCCCTGGCCCTCAGGATCGCCGCAGTGTGGCTCAGACCGCCTTCTTCAACGTCGGCGAGGCCTTGAACCGCACGGTCTTGCCGGCCTTGACCTTGATCGACTCGCCGGTGCGCGGATTGAGACCCTTGCGGGCCTTGGTCTTGCGCACGGTGAACGTGCCGAAGCTCGGCAGAGTGAATTTGCCGGACTTTTTCAGCTCCTTGACGATGGCGTCCATCAGCGCACCCGCCGTGCGGGTGGCGGCGGCGCCGGTCAGCTCTGCTGAGTCCTGGATCACCTGGGCGAGGAAGGCTTTAGACATGTTCTCTCCTTTTTTGATTCGCGGCGTAGGTGACGCAACGTCCTGAACCGTACCCCGGCCCCGGCGTCGCAATGCGACTGGCCGCAAGGTCTGGCGAAACGCCGTGTCGTTGCAGGATTGTTAGCCGCCCCACCCTGATTCCGCCAGCCCCTTGTGAACGTCTGTTTGGCTTTATCCACAGGCTGTCGTGGCGACTCGATGCCGACCTAACGACGACTGCCCACCGTTCGCAAACAGACCCTATTCCGCGGCATGATGCAAGATGTTTCGCTTCAGGCGCGAACCACGCCGTGCATCGGACGCAGAGCCGGCTGGCGCTTTCGGCACCGGGCGCGCCGCGGTGTGCTCCCGCGATGCAATTCTTATCGATGCGAACTAAGGGCTTGCAATTTGGAAAGCCGTTGCTTAGGCGTCATGGCCGGTCCCCGCCGCGCTACGCGGCGGGGACCGGCCGGCCCGACAGACGCGCGCATTTACAGTCCGGCCTGCGATACGAACTTGGTATTGAGGTACGACTCGATCGCCTCCAGACCGCCCTCGGACCCGAAACCCGAATCCTTCACACCGCCGAACGGCACCTCCGGCAGCGCCAGGCCATGGTGATTGATCGACATCATTCCCGCCTCCACCGCCGCGGCGATCGCCGTCGCGGTCTTCGCCGAGCGGGTGAAGGCATAGGATGCCAGCCCGTACGGCAGGCGATTGGCCTCCGTCACTACGTCGTCAAACGCCTGGAATGGCGAGATAATTGCCAGCGGACCGAACGGTTCCTCATGCATCACGCGCGCGTCCTTCGGCACGTCGGTCAGCACCGTCGGTTCGAAGAAATTACCCTTGTTGCCGATCCGGCTGCCGCCGGTCTGCAGCTTCGCGCCGCGCTGCGTCGCATCGCCGATGAAGCCCTCCATCGCCGCGACCCGCCGCGTGTTGGCGAGCGGTCCCATGGTGGTGCCGCTCTCCAGCCCGCTGCCGACCTTCACCTTCTTTGCATAGCTGACAAATTGCTCGACAAAATTGTCGTACACCTTCTCCTGCACCAGGAAGCGCGTCGGTGAGATACACACCTGTCCGGCGTTGCGGAACTTGCTGCCGGCCAGGATGCGGCTGGCCACGTCAACGTCGGCGTCGTCGAACACGATGGCCGGTGCGTGACCGCCCAACTCCATCGTCATGCGCTTCATATGCAAGCCGGCGAGCGCCGCCAGGTGCTTGCCCACGGCGGTAGAGCCGGTGAACGACATCTTGCGGATGATCGGGTGCGGGATGAGGTATTCGGAAATCTCCGCCGGCACGCCATAGACCAGATTCACCACGCCGGCGGGTACGCCGGCATCGACGAAGCAGCGGATCAGTTCGGCGGGCGAGGCCGGCGTTTCCTCCGGCGCCTTGACGATGATGGAACATCCGGCCGCCAGCGCCGCGGACAATTTGCGCACCACCTGGTTGATCGGGAAGTTCCAGGGCGTGAAGGCCGCAACCGGGCCGACCGGCTCCTTGATCACCAACTGATAGACGCCCTCGGCGCGCGCGGGGATCACGCGGCCATAGGCGCGGCGCGCTTCCTCGGCGAACCAGTCTATGACATCTGCGCCCGCCAGCGTTTCGCCCTTCGCCTCCACCAGCGGCTTGCCCTGCTCCATCGTCATGATGCGGGCGATATCATCGGCACGCGTACGCAACAGATCGGCGGCCTTGCGCATCAGCTTCGAACGATCATAGGCGGATACTTTGCGCCAGACGTGGAAGCCCTTTTCTGCGGCTTCCAGCGCGCGATCCAGGTCGGCGCGATCGGCGTGCGCCACCGTGCCGACGGTATCCCCGGTCGCGGGATTGATAACCGTCAGCGTTCGCCCGGCGGCGGCGGGAGTCCATTGGCCGTCGATCAGCAATGAGACGTTCGGATACATGTGCTCTGCCCTCCATGCCACGCGAGAGCGTGCGGTCTAGCGCACGCTCTCCTGGCAGGAAACCGGGCAGGCTGCGGTTGGTTCGCTCAGTTCCGTCGTTCAGTAGCCGGGAGGCGCATAGGCCGGCGCCGGGTAATAGGCTGGCGGCGGTGCGTAAGCGACCGGCGGAGGCGCATAATAAGGCTGCTGCGATGCCACGATGGCACCGCCCACCAGGGCGCCGACTCCCAGGCCGATCAGCGCGCCGGCCGCGGCGCCGCCGCCATCGTGATGATAGTAGTGGCCGCGGTGCCAATCATGATGCCAATCCGCGTTGGCCGCCGGCGCGGCGACCAGCCCAAGCGCGGCAACCGCGGCGATCAGCGTACAGGTTCCGGTTCGCATGGCTTTTGTCCTTCACGTTCTGGTTCCTGCATGTCAGGTGGGGGCCGGCGGTGACGGGAATGCGGCAGCCGCGTGGTATGATGGCGGCGTCGGTTTCACGTCATTGCGGCCGCCCTGTCATTGCCAGGCCGCCTGACCAGGCAATCCCCTTCGTGGTCCGCGGCAGACCCGTCACGACCGAGGTTGCTGCGTTGCTTCGCGCCTCGTGAGAAACCAACCCGTCATGGCCGCCTTCAGCCGGCCATGACGGGGAGCGCCGCGCCTCAGCCCGTCTCGTCCAGGGGGATGATCATCGCGTGTACAGCCAGCGGCTCACCAGCGTTTCCACGTCGTCGGTGAAGTCCGTGCGTGGACCCTCGGTCAGCAGACTTCCTGTGCGCATCACATAAACATAATCCGCGATGCCGAGCGCGCCGACGATGTTCTGGTCCACCAGCAGGATCGCCTTGCCGTCGCGCGCCAGACCGGCGATCAGCGCGTAGATCTGCGCGGCGATGCGCGGCTCGATGCTGGCGGTCGGTTCGTCGATCAGCATGACGCGCGGGTTCGTCAGCAGTGCCCGGGCGATCTCCAACTGGCGCTGCTGGCCGCCGGACAGTGTGCCCGCGGCCTGGCGGCGACGCTCGCTCAAGATGGGAAACTGCGCGTAGGCGCGATCGATCCGCTGCCGTGCCAGCGCACGGTCCTTGCGAAACGACCAGGTGCCCAGGCGCAGGTTCACCTCGACCGACAGGAACGGGAACAGGCTCGGCCGCTGCGGCAGGTAGGTCACGCCGAGGGCGCCCATGCGATGCGCGGCGATGCCGTGCAGCGAGGCATCTCCCAACATCATCTCGCCTGACAGCGCCGGCAGGAATCCGAACAACACCTTCAGCAGCGTCGATTTGCCGGTGCCGTTGGGCCCCAGCACGCAGCGCACCTGGCCGGGCAACACATCGACCGACATGCCGTTCAGGATGTGGATGCCCGGCAGGTAACCGGCCACCAGGTTGCGCGCGGTCAGCAGGGGTGTGGCGTCAGACACCGGCATAGGCGCGCAGCACCTCCTGGTTGTCGCGCACCTCGGCCACCGTGCCGTCGGCGATCTTCTCGCCGCGCGACATCACGACCATGCGGTGCACCAGGCGTTGCAGCGCCTGGATGTCGTGATCGACGATGACGAAGGTGCGGCCCTGGGCGTGGAGTTTCCGCACCAGCACGATGATCTCGTCGCGCAGGAACGGGTTCACGCCGGCGAACGGCTCGTCCAGGAACAAGATGTCGGGGTCGAGCATCAGCGCGCGGCCCAGCTCCAGCAGCTTCTGCTGGCCGCCCGACAGGTTCTTCGCCGGCAGCTTTTCCAGTGCCGCCAGGCCGAGGAATTCCAGGTGCAGGCGCGCGGTGCGCGTCGCGTCGGCGCGGTGCGAATGGGGGCGCGCGAGGCCCGGCACCAGCATGTTCTCCAGCACCGACATGCGGCCGAACAACTGGGTGATCTGGAAGGTGCGGCCGACGCGCAGCGCCGCGAACGCACTGGCGGCCAATCCGTCGGCGCGCCGGCCGCGCACGTGGATCTGTCCGCCGGCCGGCTTCAGGTGGCCGGTGAGCATGTTGATCGTCGTGGTCTTGCCGGAGCCGTTCGGGCCGATCAGCCCGACAAGTTCGCCGGACTGTACGGCAAGTTGCAGGCTGCGCACGGCGACGATGCCGCCGAAGCGTTTGGTCAGATCGCGTGCCTCGATCAGCGCGGTCATTCGCCGGCCTCGCGAGGCACCGCACGCAGGCGGCGCAGCAGGTCCAGGCGGCCGATCTGCTGCCATGCCAGCGCAAGCAAGCCGTTGCGGGCGAAGCGCATGGTCAGCAGCAGCAGCGCGCCGAACAACACGAGGCGCCATTGGCCGTAGCTGCGCAGTGCCTCGACGAGGAATTCGAGGCCGAGTGCGCCGATGGTCGCGGCGATGATGCTTTCGGCGCCGCCGATGACCGCCATGGCGACCACCAGGCCCATCTGATCCACCGAGCCGATATCCGGTGTCAGAATGCCGACGTAATGGCCAAAGAAGCCGCCGCCCAGGCCGGCGAAGGCGCTGGAGATGGCGAACGCGAGCACGCGGAAGCGCACCACTTTCACGCCGGAGGCGGCTGCCGCGTCCTCGTTCTCGCGGATGGCGCGAAAGAACAGGCCCCAGCGCGATGTTACCAGTTTCAACATGATCGCGAGGGATGCCGCCAGCAGGATCACGCCCAGGTAGTAGTATGGAATATCGGTGCGGCCATGGAACAGCGGTTCCACTTCCAGGCCGCCGGAACCGCCGGTGATCTCGGTTTCCGACACGAAGACGATGCGCAGGACTTCGGAAAAGGCGACGGTGAACAGGGCGAGGTAGGGGCCTCGCATGCGCAGGCCGACGAAGCCGACGCCGCTGCCGACGATGCCGCACATCGCGGCGCCGGCGGCGACGCCCAGCGGTACGGGAATGCCGAGCCATTTCACCAGCAGTCCGGACGTGTAGGCGCCGAGCGAAACGAACGCCATGTGGCCGAAGGAGAACTGTCCGGCGTAACCGGCGAGCAAGGCCCAGCTCGCGGCGACGATCGCGTAGAACATCGCCAGCACGCCGACGCTGAGCCAGTAGCCGTTGACCATGATGGGAAAGCCGAGCACCGCGGCGGCCAGAACCGCCGCGCCGCACCATGTCAGCGCCCGCACGCGCTATGGCTCCGACATGTCGCTGCGATTCTCCCCTCCCCTTGTGGGAGGGGTTGGGGGAGGGGTGCGTGCTGCGCGACGGCCGGCGGATGTAGGGACCCCTCCCCCTGACCCCCTCCCTCAAGGGGAGGGGGGAGTCCTTTCTCGCAATGACAGCACGTCCGGACCACGCCGCTACTCCATTGCCGCGTGGGCGCGGCCGAACAAGCCGGTGGGGCGCAGCAGCAGCACCGCCATCAGGATCACCAGGCTGAACGCCTGGGCGTAAGTAAGGCTTCGGCTGGGATCGGGGAACAAGGCGACGAACATCGATTCCGACACGCCGATCATCAGGCCGGCGAGGATCGATCCCGCCACCGAGCCCATGCCGCCGAGCACGACGATCGCGAACGCCTGGGTGTCGGGCATCAGCCCCATGGACGGCGACAGCGAATAGATCGGTCCGACCAGTGCGCCGGCGCCGCCGGCCAGTGCTCCGCCGAGGCCGAACGCGAGCATGTAGAACCGCTGGTCGTCGATACCGACGATCGCCGCGGATTCGCGGGATTGGCTGACCGCGTTCAGCGCCTCGCCCCAGGGCGTGCGGTTCATGAACCAGATGAGGCCGATCAGCATGGCGATGCCCGCGCCGCCGGCGAATACGCGGTCCCAGGTCATGATCAGCGGGCCGATGACCAACGCGCCGGACCAGAACGACGGCGGGCGCAGCGGGTACGGGCCGAAGACGATCAGCGCGATGTTGCGCAGGAAGATCGAGATGCCGAAGGTCACCAGGATGCCGTAGTCGCTCTTGCGTTCCGTCGTGGGGCTGTAGAGCGGGGTCAGCAGCGTGCGTTCGATCGCCACGGACAGCGCGAAGGACAGCAGCATGGCGACCGCGACGGCGGGCAGCGGCGGAATGCCGAGCAGGGCGATGACGAAGTACGAAAAGTAGCCGCCCATCATGTAGATTTCGCCGTGGGCGAAGTTGACGATCTTCAGGATGGAGAAGATCACCGTCAGCCCGGCGGCGATCACGGCGTAGATGATGCCGATGGTGAGCCCGTTGAGGGCCTGGATCAGCAGGTAGTCGGTCATCGGCGAACTGGTGTGCCGTGTGTCATTGCGAGCGCAGCGAAGCAATCTCCCGCGGACAAGGCGGAATCACGCGCGGGAGATTGCTTCGCTGCGCTCGCAATGACAGGAGGCAGGGCGCCGGCCATGACAGGAGGCAGGGCGCTCGCCATGACAGGAGGCAGGGCGCTCGCCATGACAGGTGGTGGACGCCGTCGCCTCGACCGTGGAATCACGAGCTCAGGTCGTCCCCGGCTTCTTGTAGGTGTAGGGCACGGTTGCGAACTTTCGCGGCCAGACGATCGGCGCCTCGGCCTGCCCCTGGTTCACTTCCGAGTACTGCAACAGCGTCAGCGGTGCGTTGAGGAACTGGTGATAGTGCCAAGCCGGCTCATGGCTGGTGGAGAAGCTGTATGGGCCGCGCACGCCGACGTACTTCGTGGTCTCCAGCGCGTGGATGATCGCCTTGGCGTCGGTGCTGCCGGCGCGCTTGATCGCGTCGAACAGCAGCCAGCCGCCGTCGTAGCTTTCCATCACGGCACCGGACGGGTCGGCGTTGTAGCGCTTGTGGTATTCCGCGACGAACGCCTTGGTCTTGTCGGTCCAGGAGGCTTTCGGCAGGCCGACGTTCTCGGTCACCAGGTACTGGCCCGCCGCGCCGACGTTCTGCCAGAAGGTCGGATCGACCGATTCGCCGCCGGAATTGTAGATGCCGCACGTCGCCGTGGGGGCGAAGCCGAGGTCGTGCGACTGGCGGATCATCGGATAGGCGCCCGCCTCGGCGTAGATGTTGATGAAGAAGTCGTAGGCGGGCGAGGCGCTCTTGAAGCGCAGGATCTGCGCGGTGAAGTCGGTCAGGTTCGGATCGGCATCGACGGCGGTGAACTTCACGCCGGCCTTGGTCAGTTCCTGCTGCACGATGGTGCGCGCCGACAGGCCCACGTCGTCCTTCTCGGCGATGATCGCGACGTTCCTGAAGCCGGCGGCGACCATCCACTGGCCGATCGCCACGTCGATCAGCGAGACGGCGGGGGCGTTGCGGAACACCTCGGGGTAGCCTTTGGCGGTGATCTGGTCGGACCACACGTCGCAGGCCATGAACGGGGTGCCGTAGCGGTGGAACACTTCCATTTCGGCCAGCGCAACCGGGCTGTGGAACTCGCCGAACACGGCGACGACCTTGTCCGACTGCACCAGGCGCTCGGCGGCGGTGCGGCCTTCGGCGGGCATGCCGCGGGTGTCGGCGTAGGTGATCTCCACCGGCCGCCCCAGTACGCCGCCTTCCTTGTTCGCTTGCTCGGCCGCGAGCGCCGCGGCGTTCTTCATGTTGGTGCCTTCGGCATAACCGCCGGGAGGCGACAGCGGGCCGACCCAGCCGATGCGGATCGGCTCGGCGGCGCGCGCGCGGCGACCCAGCAGGGGCAGCGCGGCGGCACCGCCCGCGGCGGCCAGAATGTCGCGGCGACGCAGGCGGCTGGTTCCGGCGATCGTGTGACCCGATGGATTTCGGCTTGGCATGGCGCTCCCCTCGGTTGCGTGTGGAACACTCGGTCCGGCGGCCCGGCATGACGGCGGCATGCATACGGACGGCATGTTCTGCCAGGCATGCAAGCGAACGCCGTGCCACGCGGGGGCCAATGCCGCATTCTGGCAACAAGCCAGCGTCGGGCCCAGGCGTTTGCCTCACTGACTCAGAACCGTCACAGCGCGAGCGCTGTGCGCGGCGTTCCGGGCCTGGCCGCCGCGAGCGCCCAAGCAACCCGCGTTGCGCCTATTTGTCCGTCACCGGCCGACCAGTTTCCGGGCGTTCCGTGCCGGGGGCGCGGGCTACTCCATTGCCTCGGTCTCCACCACGCGTGCCACCACGCGCGGGCGGCGCATCAGCAGCAACAGCAGCAACGACGGAACGGAGGTGAAGATCATCAGCTTGTAGTCATCGACATATGCAATGATCGAAGCCTGGTTGTTGACGATCCGGTCCAGCAGCGCCGCGCCGTGCGGGTGCATCGGGTTCAGCATCCGGATGGCATCGATCGCACGGTTGAACGGCGTCACCGTGGCGCCGATCGTCTCGTGCAGCACCTGGGTGTTGCGCGCCATGACCGTGGTGACGACGGACACGCCCATCGCCGCGCCGATATTGCGCGACAGGCTGAACAAGCTGGCGCCTTCGGTGCGCAGTGCGGGATCCAGCGTGGCGAAGGCCAGTAGCTGCAACGGCGTGAACACCAGCCCCAACCCCGCGCCTTGCAGGATGATCGTGGCGATCAGTTCGTGCTGCGATACGTCAGGCGTCCAGCCGGTCATGATCCAGAACGACCAGCATTCCATGATCATGCCGACGCCGACCATCAGGCGCGCATCGATGCGATGGGCCAGGCGTCCGCTCAGCACGATGGTGCACAGATTGCCGAAGCCGCGCGGCGCCATCAGCAGGCCGGCGGCATCGACCGGGTAGTTGGCCAGCGTCTGCAACCAGGGCGCCATCAGCGCCAGGCTGGACACCAGCAGCGTGCCGACGACGAACATCATCGCGAGTCCGGCGGAGAAATTGATGTCGCGGAACAACGCGGGACGGATCAGCGGCCGGCGCGCCCAGCCCAGGTGGACCAGGAACAAGTAGGAACCCAGCGCGGCGAGCACGCCTTCCACGATGATCTCGCGTGAGGAGAACCAGTCCTTCTCCTGGCCGCGATCGAGCATCATCTGCAATGCGCCGATGCCCAGCGACAGCATGGAGAATCCCATCCAGTCGAAGCGCAGGCTGCGGCTGCCGGGCACGTCGGGCAGGAAGGCGATGAAGCCGAGCGCCGCCATGATGCCGAACGGCAGGTTGATGTAGAATACGAAGCGCCAGTCGTACCAGGCGGTGAGGTAGCCGCCGAGCGTGGGCCCCATGATCGGGCCGATCATCACGCCCATGCCCCACAGCGCCATGGCCCAGCCGCGTTGCTCCGGCGGATAGATGTCCAGCATCGTCGCCTGCGACAGCGGCACCAGCGCGGCGGAAAACATGCCCTGGAGCAGGCGGAACACCACGATTTGCTCCAGCGTCTGCGCGGCGCCGCACAGCATCGAGGCGATGGTGAAGCCGATCACGCACGCAACGAACAATGGCTTGCGGCCGAAACGCGATGCCATCCAGCCGACGGGCGCGGTCATGATCGCCGCGGCGGTGATGTACGACGTGAGGACCCAGGTGATCTCGTCGTAGCTGGCAGAGAAGCTGCCTTGCATGTAGGGCAGCGCGACGTTGGCGATGGTCTGGTCGAGCGACTGCAGCAGCGTCGCGCAGATGATGCACAGCGTGATCATGCCGCGATGCGGGAATTTCGGCCCGCCGGTGACGGCGAGCTGCATGATTGGCGCGGCGGCCTGGCTCATGGCGGACCGGAGTGGCTGTCATTGCGAGGCGACCACCGGCCGTCGGGCCGACGAAGGTCGGCATCCACGCCTTGGCCGCGGCCGACACAGCAAGGCGTGGATGCCGACCTTCGTCGGCATGACGTAGGGGTGACGCCGAGCGTTTCATCCAGGGCGGGTCGGCAGCCGGCCGGTGGCCAACTCGCAATGACAGGCGGTCGCACGGTCGGCCCTAGACCAGCTTGCAGCCGCCCTGATCCAGCGGACGGAACGCCTGGTTCGCGGGGATCGTACGCAGCAGCGTGTAGTAGTCCCAGGGTGCCTTGGACTGGGCGGGGGATTTCACCTGGAACAGGTAAAGCGGATGGATGGCTCGCCCGTCGGCGCGGATCTGGCCTTTGCCGAAAATCGGGTCGTCGGTCGGCATCGCCTTCATGTGCGCGATCGCGGCGCGGCCGCTCGCTTTCGCCTTCTCTGGGCCGATCGCCAGCACCGTCTTCAGATAGTGCAGCACCGCCGCGTACTGCCCCGCCTGCACGGAATTCGGCACCGCGCCACCCATCCGCGCGGCGAAACGTTTAGCGAAGGCGCGGGTGCCGGGATTGAGGTCCCAATAGAACGGCTCGGTCACCAGCACACCCTGCGCGGCCTGCAGGCCCATGCCATGCACGTCCTGGATCAGCACGAGCATGCCGGCGACCTTCTGGTCGTGCGTCATGCCGAATTCGGCCGCCTGCTTGATGCAGTTCACCGTATCGCCGCCGCCGTTTGCCAGGCCGACTGCCTTGGCGCCGGACGCCTTCGCCTGCAACAGGAAGGCGGAGAAATCGCTGGTGCCGGGGAACGGTGCCAGCGCATGGCCGAGCACCTTGCCGCCGGCCGCGGTGACGAAGCTGGCGGCGTCCCTCTCCAGCGAATGGCCGAACGCGTAATCCGCGGTGATGAAGAACCAGGTGTCGGCGCCGACCTTCACCGCGGCATCCACCACGGCGTGCGGCATCGACCATGTATCATACACGAAATGAATGTGGTTGGGGCCGCAATGGCTGCCGGTGATGTCGGCCGACGCGGCGCCGGTGAAGATCGCCACCTTGTCCTTCTGCTTCGCCAGATCGCCGATCGCGAACGCGGCGGAGGACAGCGGCACGTCGGTGATCACATCGACGCCCTGGTTGGTGAACCAGTCATTGGCGATGGCGAGTGCCACGTCCGGCTTGAGCTGCAGGTCGGCGGAAACCAGCTCCACCTTCAGGTGCGGATGCTGGCGGGCGAAGTCCTCCAGGGCCATGCGCGCGCCCAGCACGGAGCCGGGGCCGGTGTTGGCCGCATAGACGCCGTTCATGTCGGTGAGCACGCCGATGCGAATCGTCCGGTCGTCGGCACGTGCCCGGCGCGACAGGAGTGATCCGGCGGTTGCCGTGGCAAGACCCGCGCGCAACATGTTGCGGCGGCCGATCGCAGCGGACATTCGTTTCCTCCCGGTGTCCTGGCTTTGGCGCCTGTGTAGCACGGCGCTGTGTTCGCGCAGCCTGCCATATCGCCGTCGCTGCCCCAACCCGGGGTCGTGGGTCAGTTTGAATGTCGGGTCTCGACCGGGCGCGGAAGTTCGCGATTTGCGGGTGGCACGAATCAGGACGGCGGGGCCAGCCATGCTCTGGCCCCGTGCGTCACGCGTAACAGGATTGGTGGTGTGAGACGGCAGGCGGTCCGGTTGGAGGACCGGTGCCGGCGCGGGCGAAGCTGTGCCGCGCGAACGCGGGCGCCTCGGCATGCCTGGCGCCGGAGGGCGTCGATCGCAGTGCGGCTCGGCGGATGTTCGTGGCGACGCGACGCGGTGAGGGCACCGGCGCGGCTGGGGTGGCCGCTGTGTTCGGGTCGAGCGGGCCGGGCACGATGCCCATTGCCTCAAGCTGCGACCAGACGGCCGGAGCGTCCGCGGAATCCTGAAGCTTGTCCCGCAATGCCGCGAGCGCGCCTGCCAGCGTCAGCGACCCGGGCGCGACGCCGGCATGGGGGCGCGTGCGGGCGGTTGTGGCGGCGGACTGGGTGTGGATCGAGGCGGCGGACGGCTGCGCGGAATCCCGCGGCAGAGCCGGCCGGGCGACTGGCCGCGATGCCCTGCGGCGCGCCGGGCGCTGCTGAATGGCCAGGAGCTGCTCGATGATGAACAGAATGACGACGGCAATGAGGTAGGCGAGCCACTCCGGCATGAGCGCGGGCGCGTCTGGGCCGTCCCGATCTGGATCGGGGGCGCAGGCTTCGGCCGGAGCGGTGTGCAGGGTTGGCATAACGGGGGGTGTATAAGACGGACGGCGGGGATTGTCAAGAAAAATAACATAACATGGTTAGCTGATATTCGGCGGCTCACCGGGGAATCCGTCGAGGACAAGCTCCGGACGGGCCACCCACGACTTTGCCGTGCAACACGAAGGAAAGACGTGGGTGACCGGGCCAACCCTCGGGTCAAGCCCGTGGGCATGGCCCGGTCATGACACTGTGGGCAGTGTCGCCCTGCCTGCCGGCTGATGAGCAACAGCCATGCAAACCGAGCCGCTGCCCCAACCCGGAAGCGAGTTGCGACGTTGCAAGGATGCGACTAGCGTCCTTGCCAAAGGCGGCCACACCGGCCCTGGCGTGGACCCAATGCCTGCCTCTGGGAGGATACCACTTGCTCGCCAATATCCCTGCGACCCAGACTGTCATCGAGATCAGACAGCCTGGCGGTCCGGAAGTGCTCGTTCCGGCTACTCGGCCCGTGCCGGAGCCGAAGGCGGGCGAGGTACTGATCCGCATCGCCTCCGCCGGGGTGAACCGCGCCGACTGCCTTCAGCGCATGGGCCGTTACCCGATGCCGCCTGGCGCGCCCGACATTCCGGGACTGGAATGCTCTGGCACCGTCGTGAAGCGCGGCGACGGCGTGTCGCGATGGAACGATGGCGACCAGGTTTGCGCGCTGATGATCGGCGACGGCTACGGCGAATACGCATGTGTCCCGGACGTGCAATGCCTCCCCGTGCCGCCGGGTGTCAGCCTGCTTGATGCCGGCGGACTGCCAGAAACCTTCTGCACGGTGTGGACCAACGTCTTCGACCGCATCCACCTGAAGGCCGGCGAGACCTTCCTGATGCAAGGCGGCAGCAGCGGCATCGGCATCACCGCGATCCAGCTTGCTCACGCGTTCGGCGCCAAGGTGCTGGCGACCGCGGGCTCGGACGAGAAATGCCAGGCCTGCCGCGATTACGGCGCCGATGTCGCGATCAATTATCGCACGCAGGATTTTGTGACTGTTGGCAAGGAATTCACCGACGGCCGCGGCGTCGATGCGATCTTCGACATGGTTGGCGGCGACTATATCCCTCGCCAGATCGAGCTGCTTGCGCATGAGGGTCGGCTGTGCTTCGTCGCGCTGATGCACGGTACGAGGGTGGAGGCGGATTTCGGCGCGGTACAGCGGAAGCACCTGACAATCACCGGCTCGACGTTACGGTCGCGCAGCGTGGAGCAGAAGGCGGCGATCATCCAGGCATTGCGGGAAAAGGTCTGGCCGCTGTGGGGGCAGGGGAAGCTGCGCACCTGCACCTATAAGACATTCCCGCTGACCCAGGCGTCGGAGGCGCACCGGCTGATGGAATCGAGCCAGCATATCGGCAAGATCCTGTTGGTCCCGTAAGGGCCACGGCGACCCCGCACATGGAATTCATCCACACCCATCATTTTGTCGGTCTGCTGCACACCTACGGCTATACCGGCCTGGCGCTGATCGTCGGCCTGGAGTGCCTGGGCTTGCCGCTGCCCGGCGAAGGCGCGCTGATCGTCAGTGCGATCTATGCCGGCAGCACGCACAACATGAATCCGGCCCTGGTCGTCGTCGCGGCGGCGAGCGGCGCAATCGTCGGCCAGACACTGGCTTACTGGATCGGCGTGAAGGTCGGCCACCGGCTGCTGCGTCAGTACGGCGACAAGATCGGCCTGAGCTGGCGCCGTCTCGCGCTCGGCCGCATGCTGTTCCGCAAGCACGGATTCAACCTGGTGATCGTGGCGCGCTTCATCATCGTGCTGCGCGTGATTACCGCGATGCTGGCCGGCGCGAACCAGATGCCGTGGCGCAAGTTCATCGTGGCCAACGTGATCGGCAGCGTCGCCTGGGCGTCGTTCTACGGCATCGGCGCGAGTCTGCTGGGCAAGCAGATGAAGCACAGCTCCGGGCCGATCGGCATCGCGGTGGGTGCGGCGGTGCTGCTGATCTCGCTGCTGGGCGGCTGGATCGCGCACCGTCACCAGGAGCGGCTGGCGGCCGGGCAGCCCCGGCGGCGCCCGCGGCTGAGGAACACGGTGCTGTAGGATTGGGTGTTGCTTTACAGTAAGGTGATGCGCTGGTGCTCGCCGCCCCCCTTTGCGTGCGGGGGGCGAGGGAGGGGGCCTTCTATCCCCTCGTTCCCACCTGCGTTTCCTACCTGACGCTATTCGACGCCGCCTGTTGCGAAAGCAGTGCGGCCTCCGCACGCATCGAACGGATCACCTGATCGACCGTGGCAGGCGTCAACGTCTGTCCGAACGATCCGGCATCGCCATCGTACAGGCGGCGGATCATCGCATTGCCGAGGCTCGGGCGGAAATGCCCCGGCTCCCAATAGTACTGCACGATCGTCTTCGTATCCCCAGCCGCCGGAACATGCTCCGTCGAGTAAGTATTGAAGCCGGAGAAATCGACGATACGAACCCGATGAGCCGGATCAAGCGTCGCGACCACCTCGACCAGCGCGCGCTTCCAATTCTCGAAACTGGTCCACAGCCCATCGCGGAGCAGCAGGTCCAGCACCCAGGCATGGTACGGATAGATGATCAGCGTCAGATCGAGGTTGCGTCGCTGCGCCACCTGGATGATCTCACGCAGCGCGCGGAAGCTGTCGGTGCGGTACGGATGGGCAAAGTCCGGATGCGGATAGCGCGCGAACCACGCGCTGTATTGCACCTGCTTCTGATCGAACAAGTCGCGAAAGCCGTGCAGCTTCACGTAGATCTTATATTCCTCCAGCGGGTTGAATCCCTGCGGCGTCAGCGTCGCCGGATACGCGTGCCATTGATCCAGCAGCGTGTTGAAGCTGTCGGTGACGGCCCCGAGCGTGAGCGTCGCGCCAAGCCGGTCCTCGATCCGCGCCCGCCATGCCACGGGATTGGGCGAGAGATCGGGCAGCACGCGCATGCGATCCGCGTCCGGACCGGCATCGACCGGCCCGGGCGGCGGCGCGTGCGCATCCACCGACATGAAATCCAGGAAATCGACCCCCACCATGACGTAATGCAGCGTGGGGTCTGCGGCTGCGTCCTCGATGACCTTCGCTGATATGCCCAGAACGCTGCCGCCCAATCCGCCGTCGAACACCGGCCGCATCGCAGCGGGCCACGCGAGACTTTGCGGATCGAACCCGACCTCGATCCGCGAGTTGCCGACCAGCAGCGTGCGTGGATGCATGCGCTCCAGCAGCGCGACCTTCGCCGCCACGCCGCGGTTGTACGCGGCGGGCTTGTACCAATTGAAGCCGGCGATGCGCGGCGTGCCGAACAGATAGTAGGGATCGATAAGGATTGTCGCCGCGGCGGTAAGCGCCGCCAGACCCAGGAGCGAGCCGGCCAGCAGCGCCAGGTACCGGATGGCCCAGCGCTCCGCGGAAGCAGCGTGTGCATCGCGTCGCAGGAGAGTCAGCTTCAAATCGCCGGCCTTTGTCAGAACTGCCAATAGAGGAACACGCTGGTGCGGGTGATCGACAGGATGCCCAGGAAGGCCACCGCCCCGACGGCGATGGCCCACGCGGCATTATCGTGCCACACGATCCACCGTGCACGCAGCGGGTGTTCCAGCGTGGGATGCGACCTCGTGAAGATCTCCTGCGTGTTGGGTGCGGCCAGTGCGATCGCCGTCAGCGCGATGATCCACAGCCATGTATCGACGAATTCCGTCCCCGAGCCGCCGGCCTGGATGCCGAGCCTGGCAAGCCATGGGAAGTGGTACGCGACGGCCGCGGGAACCTCGACGCCATGCGCCCCGAGCATCGCGGACAGCATGACGAAGCCGGCATGGAAGCTGGTGGCACGGAAGAACACCCAGGCGGCGACGACGGCCAGGAACGTGAGCGTCCAGCCGAACGCGCGGCCCGCTGGCGAATTGCGAAATGCGGCAATCCGCCCGGCATGCTCGGACACCGCGATCCAGCCGTGATTGATCATCAGGTAGGCGCCGTGCAGCGCACCCCAGGCGAGGAAGGTCCAGGCGGCACCGTGCCAGAAGCCGCCCAGCACCATGGTGATCATCAGATTGACATAGCGCCGCGCCTTGCCGCGCCGGTTGCCGCCCAGCGGGATATAGAGATAGTCGCGCAGGAAGCGCGACAGGGTCATGTGCCAGCGGCGCCAGAACTCGATGATGTTCGTTGCTTTGTACGGCGAGTTGAAGTTCTGCGGGAAGCGTATGCCGAAGCATCGTGCCGCGCCGATTGCCATGTCGGAATAGCCGGAGAAGTCGAAATACAACTGCATCGTGTAGGCCAGCGCACCGCCCCAGGCGGCGAAGAAGTCGAGCGCCTGGCCGCCGGCGGCGGCCTGGAAGGGCGGTGCGACGAAGGGGCTGATCCCGTCGGCGAGGAACGCCTTCTTCGCCAAGCCGAACGCAAAGATGCTGAGGCCAACGGCAAGATCGGCCCAGCGATTGGTATCGTCCATGCGCTCGAGCTGCGGGACGATTTCCCCGTAGCGCAGGATCGGCCCGGCCACCAACCGGGGAAAGAACGCCACGAACACGCAGTAGCGCAGCGGATGCAGCCGGTACTCATGCCCGCGCCTGAGGTCCACAAGAAAGCTGATCTGCTCGAATGTGAAGAACGAAATCCCGAGCGGCAGGACGATGTGGCCGATCACGAAGTCCGTGCCGAAAGCCGTGTTGACATTGTCCACCGTGAACATGGCGTATTTGAACACGCCGATCAGCAGCAGGTTGAACGCGACGCCAACGAACAACAGACGGCTGGCGTGGCGATCTGCCTGTCGTCGCACGGCGGAACGGATCGCCAGGCCGAAGCGATAATTCACCGCGATCGACCCCAGCAGCAACGCGAGGAAATGCCAGTCCCAGGCTGCATAAAAGATCAGCGATGCGGCGCCCAGCACGACGGCGCGCGGAATCGGATCGCGCGGCACCAGGCGGAATGCCGCGATCGCGAGGGGCAGGAACAGGAAAAGGAACTGGTAGGAGTTGAACAGCATTCAGTGTGCGGCGGTTTGCGGCATCTGGATGCGTGGGATCGACCGGCACGTCGGATACTCCGACCGGTGACGCGCGCGTCCGTTGGCAAGTGGCGGCGGAAGGGAGGGTCTGGTCACGCTGGGAAGCACATGAGTCTGGGAAGCGAGCGACCGGAGCGATGCACAGGCCACGCCACACCCTTTGCTGGGCGCAACGCCGCATTATGCCATAGGCGCTGGTTGGGATGAAAGACGTTTTGCGCCGTGGGGTGGGAGATGAACGGAGATACAAGGTTTCCCCCTCCCCCTTGCGGGAGGGGGTTAGGGGGAGGGGGCTT
>DASXFW010000408.1:0-43845 GCA_036489395.1 Acetobacteraceae bacterium
CATCTACCGATCGCGGATGTACGCACCCCTCCCCCAACCCCTCCCTCAAGGGGAGGGGGGGAACCTACGTCAGGCGGCCGACGCCGTTTCATCCAGCGTGGGTCGGCCGAAGGCTGGTGGCCAACTCGCAACGCCACGCACTCACTTCACGTCGATCTCGCCGACCATTCCATCCCAATCATGATCGGCGCAGCGCAGATCGAACCGCCCGGCATGCAGCGGAACCAGCGCGACATCCGCCGTGGCGCCCGGCTGCAGCACCACCTGGTCGCCTCCGCGCGAGATCAGGTGCGGATCGCGCACCAGCGACGCGGCGAAGAAATCCGGCGCGGTGAACTCATGCACGTCGCCGCCGCGGTTCACCATGTGCAGCACGTAGGGCACGCCATGATCCAGCACCAGATGGTCCGGTTCGAAGCGGTAATCGACCATCGTAACGGTCAGGTGCCGTGCCGTCGCCCAATCCACTTGCGGCTTCTGCGCCATCGCCGGCGCAATCAGACCGCACGCCAGAACACCCGCCAGGGCGACCCGCACCAGTTCAGGCTCCCAGCAGACGGTGCCAGAAGTTCGGCAGCGGCTGCATGAGCTGCGTCGCATGCGGACCGTGCTCTGAAGCCGGCAGCGCGCTGCTGAGCAGATGTCGGCCGACGTCGCGAGCGGCGATGTGCTCGCGCTGGAAAGCAACGATCGCCGCGCGTGGCTTGTCCAGGCCGGCGGACGCCAGTTTCGCGGCGAGAGCCTCGGCGGCGGTGAAATCGCCGGCGCGGCGCAGCACGTCCAGCCGGCGCAACTGCGTCGCAAGCTCGCGCGCGTTGTCCCACGCCGCCGCCACGTCGCGGCGCAGCGTCACGGCCTCGGTCATGTTGACCGCGTCATCCGCCGCCCACGCGGCCTGCAAGGTCGCCTCGATGGCTTCCTCCGCATCGCCGGTGCGGCGGCAGATCATCGCCCAGCGACGGAACGGCAGCGTCTCCTCCGAGACGCTGGTGAGCAGCGCCTGGTAGGCGGCTGACTGCACCACTGGCTTGGCTGACGCCGGCAGTGCGGACAGATCCGGTGCCACCGCACCACAGGAGCCGCAGCTTTGCAGCCAGTCCTGCAGCATGGAGCGCGCTGGTTCGCCGGGACGCAGGTCGAGGTCGGGCGCAACCTCCGGCTGTGGCGCGTGGAACGGCGCACGTGCCGGAGCGCCGCACAGTGCGCAATGCCAGGTCGTCGAACCGCTCATGCCGCCATCTCCATACGAATTCCGTCACGCAATCGCTGCATCGCTCGCTCCATCCGTTCGGCGGACTGGGCGAAGCAGACGCGCAGGAAGCCCTCGCCCGCGGCGCCGAACGCCATGCCAGGCGCCACCGCCACGCGGTGATGGGTCACCAGCTTCTTCGCCAGGTCCAGGCTGTCGGTCAGTCCCTCCACCCCCACGAAGGCATAGAACGCGCCAGTGGGCGCAGCGTAGCGGATGCCATTCAGCCCCTCGAGCGCCTGGCCGGCGAGGTGGCGGCCGGTTGCGCAGTGGGCGAGGAACCGCTGCACGGTTTCGATATCCTGCACTGCGGCGATGCCGGCCTGCTGGATGAACGGAGCCACCCCGGAATGGACGACCTCGACGATCTCGGTCACGGCGTCGCGAACGCCGTCGGGAAGCACCAGCCAACCCAGGCGCCAGCCGGTCATCACCCAGGTCTTGGAGAAGCTGTTGCAGACGATCACACGATCGTCCGGATCGGCCACGTCGAGCAAGGAGGGGGCGGCGGGACGGCCGTCGTAGATCAGGCGGGAATAGACCTCGTCGGAGATCAGCCAGACGCCGCGGCGGCGGACGATCTCCAGGATGGACAGGAGCTCCTCACGCGTGGCGGTCCAGCCGGTGGGGTTGTTCGGCGAGTTCAGAATGAAGGCGCGGGCGCCATCCAGCATCGCATCGAGCCGGTCCAGGTCCAGGCGGAAGCTGCCGTCGGGCTGCACGGTGAGATCGAGCTCCGCGACCTCGGCGCCACGCAGGCGGACGGCGTTGCCGATGTTGGGCCAGGCGGGGCTGTGCAGCACCACGCGCTGGCCGGCGTGCACGGTGGCGGAGAGTGCGATCGACACCGCGGTCATGCCTGAGGCGGTGACCTGGATGCGCTCCTCGGCGACGGGTTTGGCGTGCAGGCCGGTCAGGTACGCGGCGAGGGCGGCACGCAGCGCAGGCACGCCGCGCACGTCCGGGTAGCGGGTGAACCCGGCGTCGAGCGCGGCGACCGCGGCATCGTGCGCACCCTGCGGGCTGGGCTGGTCGGACTCGCCGAAGCAGAGGAAGTCGACGTCGGGTGTCGCGAACGCGAGGCGGCTGACCTCGACGATGCGTGAGCCGGGGATGGTGTTGATGTCCATGCGGTCTGATTTGGGGAGCGGTACGGGAATTGGGAGGGTGGGGAGTGATCACGCAGCATACATCCGTATGGCGGCGGATGGCGCGTTAACATTCTCTCAGTTTATCGGTGCCTAAAAAACGAATGCCGGCCGGGAATCCCCCCGGCCGGCACACTCAAGGAGGTCGGAGATGCTAGGATATCTCTACTTCCTGCCGCTGATCATGGCGATCCTTGGCGTTCGCGTCAAGATCGATATAGATCGGCGGTAGGGGATTGGCCAGTCCTGATCATGGACTGGCATCTCCTGGGGTGTTGGGGGCTGTGCGCAGCGGGCGCGTGCCTTTTTGGTATTCAATTGAAGCTCCTCTACTTTTGAGTGCTGCAACATCCGGTTCCATACGACGGCCCCGCGCACGATCATTGGCTTGAATACCTGCACGAGCTCCCCCGCGTGCGAACCGGCATCGAAGCGGCGAATGGAGATGAGCGCAGTGGCTGATCCGAATGCCGCACGGACTGCGCGCGCTTCCTCGGCGCAGCCATGGGCGGGTGAACAGGGTTCGAGATACCGTGCCTGCGTGACTGGCGGTCGAGTGCCGACATGACTTGAATGCCGTAACCAAGGCATTCGGAAGCGGTGGCGTGCCGGGGCCGACGATGATGAGCACTATGTCTACGCCATAGCCCTATAACGGAGTTTACCATCAGCAGCATCTTAGCGCGCTATCAGAGTGCGCTGGCGGTCCTCATGACGTAGGGGGCGGGGCACTGAGAAAGGCGCATTGAGATGGCAGGGAACACGCCGCAAATTTCATCAAAACCCGAGATACCGGACAATCTGAAACCCGAGGGCGGCAAACACCATCACGGCAAGTCCGACGAGAAATACTCGACTTTGCCGAGTCGCCTTGAAGTGGTCAGCTTCCAAGCACGCAACCTGGGCCCTGCAATCCCGCAGCGCCGTTGATTGCTCAATGAGTACTTTCTCCTGCACGAGCCTCCCGGATATGCACTTCGCATCGATGTCGTCGACAAGCTGGTGGAGAGTCTGGAGTCTAATGTCCAGCGCGGCGGAGAGATCTTGCTGCTCTGTGGCAAGCCAGGACGTGAGATCATGCCGCAGTTGCTTTGCGGCGGCGTCCTGTGACGCGGCCCATCGCAACGCCTCGTCAAGATGCGCCTGTAATCGTTGGTCCATATCAGCCACGAGCGTGGCATTGATGTTGGACAACCGGTCGAATTGCGTCTTTGTCGAGCAGGCGTGTTCCGAAATAGCGTCGTTGACTTCCCGACGTAGATCCTCGTGATGCGCTTCGAGAATACCGAACCCTTCGTTCAGCCTACCGATGCATTCTCCGACGGCCTCCTCGAATTTAAGTCCGACGGTCGCAGTAAGTTCCTTGCCAGCTATCTCCATCCTGCTTTCAGCCTCGGACACACGCTTGACGCATCCGACGAGCGCCTGCGCCTGTTCCTGGCTAATGCCCTTTGCCTCCATAAGCCCCCGGTTGGCCGCATTAATCTCTCGCAGCTGCTTCTCCAGGAGCTTCTGCCGAACGAGGATCTCGGCGTTTTGATCTTCGATTTTTCCGGCCTGCCGCTTCAGCAATTCCTGCTGCTCAAGAAGCGTCCGTTGTTGGACGGTCAGGTACTTCGAGATTGCCGTGTTGAACACGAGCAGCAGGGAGGATTTCTGTGTCAGGTGTCCGATCGACCGGTTGAGGTTGAGATGCGCATCCTGGACCTTCTCGTCTCGGTTGTGCAACCAATTACCTATGACGTTGCCGGCCTTCTTTTCCTGCCTTGCAGAATCCAGTCGCGCTCCGCTATCCGCAACGGCCGCCTGCGCTGCGATGATATCCGACAACAGAATCTTGATCGTGCTCTCGCCATTGACGCTTTCTGGCAGCTCGATCATGGGCAGGGCTTCCACGATCACGACTTCGTTCTGGGCGGGCGTCCCCACAGTGTTGTTTTCCGCCATCAGATTGTCTTGAGAAATTCTTCGATCTCGGGTTGGCTGGAAGCAATGTAATCGGCCGTGGCCTTGCTGTTCGCGACCTGCTCCTCCGCCTCGGCAACAAGCTCCTCCAGACTGGCCAGCGTTGCGCTTGACGTCAGCTTGGCCGCCTCGAAGGTTTCGCTCGTCTGATCGTAGAGGTCGATGGCGCGAGCGTAGCTGCTGAGGTTCTCCAGCGATGTCCCAGATATCGCCACAAGTTCACTCGCAAAGGTTGCGCGGCGCCCTGCATCGGCCAGCAACTCGTCCATGAATTTCTCGCCATGGCGATTCAGGTGCCGGTCGAAGAGGCAGTCGATCTGATAGGCGGCGAAGGCAGAGACGAGGCCGGTCAGAATTCCCACCAGGGCCAGCGCGACGATATCGGCAAAAGGCGCAAGCAACGGAACGGTCATCACGAAACCGTTCACCGACTCGCGGATCAGAAGGCCTACCGTGCTTGCCACGACGACTGAGAGGTCCTTCAATCCTTGTCGCAAGGATTCCTCGCCGGTCATGGTCGGCGGCGGAAACAGGATCATCTTGCAAGCCTTGATAAGCCCTAGAATTCCCTCGCGGATTGCTGTCACAAACCGTTTTTCCGTGGAGACCAAGTTGTTCAAGAGGAAAGTGAGGAGGTTGCTCATAAAACCGCTGACGCCGCCCTGAAGCATCTGCCCCACTGCGTCCGGTATCTTCCGTGCGACCGCCTTGACGACGCGCGCCAAACGCTGTCGCAGGTCGTCAAACAATGTCTGGCCCGCCTCGACCCCGTGACGGATGAGCATTTTCACCTCGTTGAACAGGCCGTTGACGAGTTCGGCGAGCAGAAGGCCGAAAGCCTGGCGGACCCCCATCTGCATCGCTTGCTTGCCACCCGTCACCAGAAGTTCCTGCCCCTGCTTTTGTAGCAGAGCGATCTTCGTAGTTGACCTGATGTGGTCGTTTGATCTTGTCGCCACCTCGGCGACCAGCTTCGGATCCATGCCGAACCGCTCGCCTTTGTTCTTCTGGAATTCGGCCAGTGGAGCCGCTCCCTTAGAGCGGTTGATAGACCTGTCCGTGGCGGCAAGGTTCTCCTCTGCGTTGGCCATATTCCTGACCCTGGAGCGATCGTCACCCGTCCGATGGGCGAGATGGACCTTTTTGTTCTCATGAATGGCATTCAGCGAGGTAACATGGTCCATGTCCATCTGTTCGGGAGGGGTAGCTTTTCCCGTATAATGATCTCGACCCGACGCCCGCACGCGGTCGCTGATTTTCTGATGGTCTGATGCCATGTAGTCGTCACGATCGTACTCCTTGCGGGATTGTTCGTGGCTGCGTACATCCCTCTCAGCGATGTAGTCGGCGTCCTCTCTGGAAAAATTCCGGAGAGTGGTCACATTGCCGCCGTCGCGGTCCTCAAACATGGCAATCGAGAGGCCAAATGGACCGATAAGTTGACCGATGACCTGCTTTTCGCAGTCATCGAATAACTTCTGCAGGCGTTGCTGCCTCAGATTGGCATTTGTGTCCCCCACGCCGCTCTCCCCCGTTATGGTCATCGTCACAGTCCGGCCATTCTTTCGACGAACACGGCAAACCACTCGCCGAAGCTATTCGATTCCTTCCTGCGACGGCCGTTGTCATGCCAGAAAGTGATGACTTGGCCGATGTGGCCGCCAACGTCCGGATCGAGATCCATGCAGAGGTGATCTCCAGATCCGTTGCCGGTGAACGGAATCCAGTGTGGGCTCCACCAGCATGCCTTGACGCCGCGCTCAGTCTGCGCCCGCATACCCTCGAAATCACCGGCGTCTAGAAGCCGTTTCCAGATCGACCATTCCTCCGCGATCCGCCGGGACTGCAGGAATTCCCAGTCGCCGAATAACCACTTGGACCTTCCTTTCTGGCCGTCATGAACCTTGAGGCAAGCGACGAAGTCTGCCGGCAAACCGACACCGAGCCGATGCTGAAGCCGTTCAACGTCCGCATCAGTCGCGGGGGGATTGAGGTCGGCTAGCACGTCTGGACTGCTGCGACTGAGGCATGCTTCCAAAACGTCCCAGGGCTGGTTCGTCAACTGCTCTCCTACTCCGGGGTCAATTCCCACCAATGCCGCATTTTGCAAACCTATCACGCCCGGCTACTCGCACAAAGCGGCCGATTCGCACCGAGCCATCATCGTACCGTAGCGCAGGCACGGCATGGATTCTCGGAGCGACGACGGACGGCAAGATAAAAACGCCGACCGCAGCGGGGCGTGTGTGGTTGGTTGGATTGGGATTTTTTGGACATTCCGTGTGCGCCCGCTGCCAGCGCTTCTCACCGATTCGTCAACGATTTCAATGTTCTGAGCGCCATCCGCGCTCAGAAGGCATCTTGCTTGATTGAGTTGCCTTAATCTGATAACTCTATGCCGTGACTGAGCCGCCCGACCCGACCCTCGATGTGCTTCTAGACCTCGACGGACAGATTCTCGTCGTGGACCCGGAGGGCGGCCATTGGGTCCGCTTCGTGGTGACGCGGGTGCCGGTGTCGCCGCAGAAGCCGCACGGGCTGGACTACTCGCTGACGCTGCACGGGCCGGATGGCGAGCGGCTGGTCGGCTTCGACAACGCCCATCCGGCGGCGCGGCAGAAGCGCGGGGAGCCGCAGGACCATCGCCACCGGCTGCGGACGATCCGGCCTTACGAGTACCAGGACGCGGCAACCTTGCTCGCCGATTTCTGGGAGACGGTGGACGCGGTGTTGCGAGAGAGAGGAGTGGTCCCATGACGACGTTGAAGGTGGGCATCGCCAGCTACGAGGACATGAAGGCTCGCACCATGGCGGTGGCGCGCGGCGAGCAGCGCATCGCGCCGGACGAGCCGAAGGTCTGGTTCACTTCGACCGAGTCCTTCGCGAAGGTGCTGTCCGCAGGCAACCGCGAGCTGCTGCGCGTCATCGCCGAGAAGGCGCCCGGATCGCTCGACGAACTGGCCCGGATCACCGGCAAGGCCAAGTCCAACCTCTCCCGCACGCTGAGGACCATGGAAGGCTATGGCTTGGTCCGTCTCGAACGAGGCGAGCGTGGACGGATCACGCCCAAGGTGGTGCACGACCGCGTGGAGTTGGACCTGCCACTCACGCTGTCGCGGAAGGCAAGCTGAGCCATGACCGCTTGGGCGCGAGCGAGCCGGACCGCCGCCAGGCCGTCAAGGCTGGCGCGTTCCGCGCCACCGCTGCGCGGCTGCGCGGCTGCGGCCTTGACCGCCTGTCGCCGGCCCAGCAAGTGGCCCGCAAGCGATCAAGGTTGGTTGAAGGCATACGCCGATGGCACACGGTAAGTTCGCGGCTTACTACCGCGTCTCGACTGCACGGCAAGGTCGCTCCGGCCTTGGTCTGGAAGCACAGCGGGCCGCGGTGCGCTCTTACCTGAACGGCGGCAACTGGACGCTGCTGTCAGAACATACCGAGGTTGAAAGCGGGAAGGTGGATGCCAGGCCGGAACTGGCGCAGGCATTGGAAACGTGCCGATTGACTGGCGCAACTCTGGTGATCGCCAAGCTTGATCGCCTCTCCCGAGATGCCGCCTTTCTGCTGAACCTGGAAAAAGCAGGGGTGGAGTTCGTTGCCGCCGACATGCCCACAGCCAACCGGCTCACGGTGCGCCTGATGTCTGTCATCGCTCAAGAGGAACGAGAAATGATCGCCCGACGCACGAAGGAGGCGTTGACGGCTGCAAAGGCGCGTGGCGTCAAGCTGGGCGGGCGTAGGCCGACGCTACGCGACGGCAGCGCCAACGATCACGTCGTTGACCACCGGCTTGGCACTGCGGCACAGCAACAGCGCGCGGCGGAATACGCGGCCATGGTCGGGCCGATCATCAGCGGGATGCGGGAAGCCAAAGACGGCAAAAAGGGCGCGAGCCTCCGCAAGATCGCGGATGCGATGGCACAGCGCGGCATCCGGGCACCGCGCGGCGGAAACTGGACAGCGGATACGGTGCGGCAAGTGCTGCTGCGGCACAGCACTGCGGCGTGACCGCAGCATCGTCAGGCTACAGGTATTCCGCTGCCGGTTCGGCCGCGCCGCTAACGGTGTTGTGCATTAAGCCAAGAAATGTAGGAGCGGCTGTCAATCCAGCCGAACCCATCCGGCATATGGAACCAGATTTTGGTGCTGCCGTCCGTCATAGCGAGCGCCCCATTCCAGCCACTTGCGAACGGTTCAAAGTGCGTCCGTTCCACGCGGATGCACTGTGGATCGCGCCCCGCCTTCATGCCGTTGCAGACTTGTGCTGCGATAGTGGGCGTCAACACAATCCTCTGCTGTTGGAGGGCAATTAGAGAATTCCAGAAGTCATAGGCAAGCAGGGGCGACCGGCAGAGATAAATGTGGTCTGCCCAAGCCCGTGTGATCCCGCCGAACTGCGACAATATGACTGCAAGGACGATGGCGCTGATAAGTCTTCTCATTCGCCTACCCAGGTCGCAGCTTGATGCACCAACTACCGGCCAGCCGTTTGAACCGGAGCAGGTCGCCGATGACCCGCCAGGATACACACTATCCAGACTATGAAGGCGACCCACCAAAAGAACCAGATTACGGGTCCGCCCAGCACAATCACTGGAAACAGGACGACCGTTCCCAGGATTTGCGCAATCATCATCAGGAAACCGAACACCCGCATTGGCCTCTCCCACAGCGCCGGTGCTCAGAGGATAGCAACATACCCGTTACCAAAGGGCTTCACGTCCGCGGCGAGCGATGCCGCCAGTTCCGGGCAGTCGCCATGCAGGGATTGCAGCGCCCGCGCCTTGGCCTGCCAACCCGCCAGCGTCACAGCCGGCATTGCTGCGCTGCCAGGCCGGCACCATTTGGCAGCGCGCCACGTATCCGGCCCGTAACGCCCCACTGCGTCCAGACGTGTCAAGGCATCCGTGAAGCCCCGGTGAAGCCCCGCCGCTGGATTTTCGCTGCGTAGGCTTCTCGGAATTTTCGCTAACTTATTGATTTAATGTGGCGTCCCCGGCGGGATTCGAACCCACGGCCCCAGGATTAGGAATCCTGTGCTCTATCCTGCTGAGCTACGGGGACGGGTCGGCCGTGCGGCATTGGTGCGCCGCCTCGCTCAGGCCGGTTAGCATGTCCGCTGCCGGTTGTCAGTCCCCGGGAGCGAGGGTGGTAAGGCAGCGACTGCGGCGTTCGAGCAAGATTTTGCTTGCCCACGCGGGCGCGGCGGGGTATGTCCCACCGCGTGAGACAGTCCAGGGGTCGTGGCAACAACCGTGGCCCGGACGGTGTCCCGCGGCGGCATTGGTGCGACGGTAATCGAGGCGCCGAGCATCGCCGGCCGGGACATTGCGCGCAGCGCGGAGTAGCCTGCGACCGGATTGCACGAGGCAGCGGGCAAAATGCGTCGGCAAGCACGCAATCCCTCGCAATGCGGTAGGGTGCGTGGCCGGACCCTCGCGCCGGTGGTGACGGGCAGGACAGAGGCCTGGCGGTCGGAATGCGGTTGCCTCATTCCTCCGACCGGGGAAACATGTGACACGGATGCGGCGAGCGGCCGCGTCCCAGTGGGGTGATACGCGCGATGACGGATCAGTGCCGGGAGATTACAGCGTGCCGCATCTGCGGCTCGAAGCATTTGGATTGCGTGCTCTCCCTGGGCCGCCAGGCACTGACCGGCGTGTTCCGGCGTCCGGAGGAGCCCGAGCCGATCTACGCTCCGCTCGACCTCGTGCTGTGCCAGGACTGCAAGTTCCTGCAGCTCGGCCATACCATCGATCCGGACATGATGTATGCCGAGTATTGGTACCGGTCGGGCACCAACCAGACGATGATCGACCATCTGGCCGGCGTGGTGGCCGATGTGCGCGCCCGCGTCGAACTCGCGCCGGGCGATGTCTGCATCGATATCGGCTGCAACGACGGCACGCTGCTGAACGCGTATGAGGGCACCGGTGTCGCGCGCATCGGCGCCGATCCGTCGGACGCGATCACCGCGATCACCGATCCCAGCATTGCGAAGGTGAACACCTATTTCACCGCGGCGAACGTGGCCGGCGCGCTGGCGGGACGCAAGGCGAAGGCGATCACCTCGATCTCGATGTTCTACGACCTGGACCGGCCGAGCGACTTCGTGCGCGACATCGCCGCAACGCTGGATGCCGATGGCGTTTGGGTCGTGGAGATGAACTACACCGGCACGATGGTGTCGAGCTGCGGCTACGACATGATCAGCCACGAACATGTGGCCTACTACACGCTGCGCAGCTTCGAGCGCCTGATCGCGAGCCACGGGCTCAAGGTGCTGGACGCGACCTTCAACCCGATCAATGGCGGCAGCATCCGCCTGTTCGCCGGCTTCAACGGAACGCCCAGCGCCGCGGTGGAGGAAGTCCGCGCGCGCGAACTCGCCGACGGGCTGGAAGACGCCGCGACCTACAAGGCGTTTGCCGGCCGGATCGAGTCGTTCAAGGGCAAGCTGGTTCGCCTGCTGAACGACATCCATGCTCGGGGCGAGAAGGTGGCGCTGTATGGCGCCTCGACCCGCGGCAACACCATCCTGCAGCATTGCGGCATCACGGCGGAGCTGACGTTTGCCGCCGCCGACCGCAATCCCGCGAAGTGGGGCCTGCAAACGTCCGGCAGCAAGATCCCCATTTGCTCCGAGGAAGATGTGCGGGCGATCAAGCCGGCCTACATGTTCGTGCTGCCGTACTATTTCCTGCCGGAATTCCTGCGGCGCGAACGCCCCTATCTGGACCAGGGCGGCAAGTTCATCGTGCCGCTGCCGGATCTGCGCATCATCTCCGTGCAAAATGGCGCGCTGCAAGAACAGCTTGTCTGAGCGGGTGGGATATCGATGACCACGCGCGCGTTCATCACCGGCATCACTGGCATGGTCGGCTCGCACCTGGCCGACTACTTGCTGGAACATACCGACTGGGACATCTGGGGTCTGTGCCGCTGGCGCAGCAGCCTGGACAACATGCAGCATCTGCTGTCGCGCATCGACCGCAAGGATCGCATCCAGCTTGTGTATGGCGATCTGCGCGATGCGGTGTCGATGGTCGATTGCGTGCGGCGTTCGCAGCCGGATTACGTGTTCCACCTGGCAGCGCAATCCTTTCCCCGCACCAGCTTCGATGCACCGATCGAGACGCTGGATACCAACGTCAACGGCACCTGCAACCTGCTGGAGGCCATCCGCGGCAGCGTCTTCACCCCGCAGATTCATGTGTGCTCTTCATCCGAAGTGTTCGGGCGCGTGCCGAAGGAGAAGGTGCCGATCGACGAGGAATGCACGTTCCATCCGGCCTCCCCCTACGCGATTTCCAAGGTCGGCACAGATCTGCTCGGGCGCTTCTACGCGGAAGCGTACGGAATGAAGGTGATGGTGACGCGCATGTTCACCCACACCGGTCCGCGGCGTGGCGACGTGTTCGCCGAGTCCAGCTTCGCCAAGCAGATCGCGATGATCGAGAACAACGTGCTGCCGCCGGTGGTGAAGGTCGGCAACCTCGACTCGCTGCGCACCTTCGCCGATGTGCGCGATGCCGTGCGCGCCTACCACATGCTGCTGACCGTCGATCCGCAGCCGGGCGCATATTACAACATCGGCGGCACCCATACCTGCACTGTGGGCGACATGCTGGACACGCTGCTCGCGCGGTCCACCGTGCGAGACATACGGGTGGAGACGGACAGCGACCGGCTGCGGCCGATCGATGCGGACCTTCAGGTGCCGAACACCGCAAAGTTCGCCGCACACACCGGCTGGCAGCCGCGCTATACGTTCGAGCAAACGATGGGCGATCTGCTGGATTACTGGCGCGGCCGCGTGCGGTCCGGCGCACAGTTCCTGTCGCGCTGAGCGAACCATGGCAGAGCACGAAATGATGCGTCCGGACTCTCGCATCGTGGTGACGGGCGGCACCGGCATGGTCGGTTCGGCGCTGGTGCGCGTACTGCGCGACGCGGGGTTCCACAACGTGCGCGCGATCGGCTCGGCCGATTGCGATCTGCTGGACTGGCAGGCGACGCGGGCATTCTTTGCCGAACACCGGCCCGACCATGTGTTCCATATCGCCGCGCGCGTGTTCGGGCTGATGGGGCATCTGCAGAACAAGGGCATCGCGTATCTCGACAACATCCTGATCAACACGCACACGATTGAAGCTGCCCGGCTCGCCGGCGTGCGCAAGATCGTCGCGATGGGCTCCGGCTGCGTGTATCCGCATCCGGCACCGGGCGCGCCGGTGACCGAGGACATGGTGTGGTACGGGCCGCCGCACCACGCGGAAGATTCCTATGCACATGCCAAGCGGGCGATGCTGGCGCAGCTTGTCGCCTACAAGGAGCAATACGGGCTGCCGTATGCGTTCGTGATCAGCGGCAACATGTATGGACCGGACGACAAGTTCGTCGAGGAATTCGGCCAGGTGACACCGTCGCTGGTGCGCAAGTTCCATGTTGCTCGCATGCACGGTGGGGAGGTGCCTGTGTGGGGCACCGGCACGGCGCGGCGCGACTTCATGTTCTCGGAAGACGCGGGGCGCGCGATGCTGGCGATCATGCAGGGGGTTGAGGGCGCGGTGAACATGGGCAGCGGCGAGGTGCACGCAATCCGCGAGCTGGTCGATGCGCTGTCGGATCTTACCGGCATGGGCGATCGCGTCGTATGGGACAGCAGCAAGCCGGATGGACAGGACCACCGGGCGTCTGACCTCAGCCGGTTGTTTGCCACGGGCTTCCGGCCGCAGGTCTCTTTGGCGGAAGGATTGCGCCGCACTTATGAAGCGTTCGCGGCGAAGGGCTGAGCGACATGGCCTCCCAGGTACTCACCAGCGTCATCACGGCGACTCCGTTCCGGGTCAGTTTCTTCGGCGGCGGCACGGATTTTCCCGCGTATTTCAACAAGCGCGGCGGATTGGTGCTGGCCACCACGGTGCGGCAGTTTTCCTATGTCGCGGTGAACAGCCTGCCGCGGCTCACCGAGAAGCGGTTTCGGGTGTCGTATTCGCAGCTTGAGAATGTCGATGCGGTGGAGGAAATCCGCCACGGCATCGTGCGCGCGACGCTGACGGATTATGCGAAGCTGGTGGATGATTGTTTCGTCGATATCCATTCCTATGCCGATCTGCCGTCGGGGACGGGCGTCGGTTCGTCCTCGGCATTTTCCGTGGGGCTGTTGAATGCGCTGCATGCGCTGAACGGCGTGTATCAGCCGCCGAAGGAACTGGCACGACGCGCCATCCGCATCGAACGCGAGACCTTGCAGGAGGTCGGCGGCTGGCAGGACCAGATTCTGTCGGCGTTCGGCGGGTTCAACCTCGTGCGGTTCCGTGACGGCGATTTCCAGGTGTTTCCGCTGCTGATGAACGCGGGGCTGCGTGAGACGATCGAGTCGTCGTGCTGGTTGTATTTCACCGCGCTGACGCGTTCGTCGTCGGCGGTGCAGCAGGTGTCGTTCTCGCCCACCAATATCGCCGACAAGGAGCGCGTGCTGGACCAGACGCGGGAGCTGGCGGAGGAAGCGCTGTGCGCGTTCCGCGGCGAGACCGATCCGCAGGCGCTGATGCGGCGGTGGGGCGATCTGCTGCACCAGGCATGGGCGGTGAAGCGGTCGATCTCCAGCTCCGTGTCATTGCCGGAGATCGACCGGCTGTATGAGAAGGCGCGCGATGCGGGCGCGTATGGCGGGAAGATCATCGGCGCGGGCGGCGGCGGGTTCCTGCTGGTCATCGCGCCACCGGAACGTCGGGCCGACATCGACGCGGCGTTAGGCGGCCTGCACCGGTTCCCGCTGCGGCTGGAGCACGATGGAAGCCATGTCGTGTATGTGAGCGAGAAGACGTAGCGTTCCAATTCTAACCGGCGGCCGTGGTTTGAACGGTCCTGATGACGGGCAGCATGGTTTCGAGCGGATCCAGGCTCATGGTGGGAATCAGCGAGGCGGTTTGATCTGTCAGCATCCGGGGCAACCGCTGAAAGATCGCGTGTGCCATCCCATTCGTGCGTGCCATTTCCTCGCACAGCACCTCGCCGGCCGCCTTCGCCATCGCGTATTCTACCATGTCGCGCGGACGATCGTCCCCCACGAAGACAGAGGACGGGAAGAAGGCCACCAGCCGCCCGGCACCCTGCGCCTGAATTGCGCTGCAAAGCTGCTCGAATGCTGTGACATAAGCGGTCATGAACTCCTCGAGCAGCCCGGGTTCGAACACACGAGCCTTCTGACGATAGATGCGCGGCGATGCGAAGTGATAGAAGTGAGACACGTCGCGGCAAAACCAGCGCATCGGTTCCGCGACTGGTTGCATCACATCGTACTGCATCGATGTGCAGTTTGATCCGCCAGTAAAGCGATTGATCTCTTGCTCCAATTCCGCGGCATCGCCGGCGCCGACCGCATAGCTGATGCGAACACGCGCGCCGCCGGCGGCGAGGATTTTTGCGGTGAGCGCTCCCAGACCGCGCGAGCCGCCGGTTATCAACGCAGTGCTGCCGGCAAACTCCCCTGGCTGCACCACTCCGGAGAGCTCTTCGATGCTTCTCTGCGGCACCGGGGGCCATCGACTGAAAGAATTGACGATGCCCGACACGCCGGAGCCGGCAACCTTCATGCGAACCAGCCGGGTCCGCGGACTGACCACGGCGACCTCGAAGCCGATGCCAGGCCGGTCCGCGGTGGAGGTCAGGGCAATGTCAAGGCCGCCGAATATCGAATGCAGGCCCGGACAGATCATTCCAACCAGGCAGGATAGCTGGGCGATCGCGATGACGCGGCCGACGCCGATTGCCGCGGCAAGCTGCGGGAACATGTCCGCCGCATCGGCGTAGCCCGGTGTCCTATCGATCCAGCCTTGATAGCCTTTCATTTCCAACAACGACACCTCCCGCGCGACAGCGTCAGGATGTTCGATTGCGGGCAGATCGCTGCGTGCCGGCACGTTGACCGCAGAAGCCCCGAACCGCGCGGTGATCGTTCCCGTTTCCACCTCGGCGGCATCGACGGCTACCTCAATGGCGGCTTCATCGTGTTGCAGAATTCGTAACCGGGTCGGTGCGTGCAGCCGGACGAAGCGGCTGAAGACCGCGCTTATGGACATGATGGGCCGGTCGATCTTGCCGGCCTGGAGCAGCGACTCGAGCGACCAGAGCAGCAGATGCATGCCGTGCACGGCCGGAACGCCGGCCTGGGTGCGGCGCGCTGCAATCGGATCCATGTGCATCGGATTGTGGTCGCCGGACATGCGTGCAAATCTTAGCTGATCGCGTTCAGTGAATGTCCTTGGCGCATTCGGCAGGAGGGTCATGCGATCATTCCGCTGCATACATTCGCCATCATCGGCCCCTCACCGGGTAAAGCGATGAATTGGCGGCCAATGTAGGCCGTCACGGCGGCTGGAATAGTACCACGCGACCGTAGGAGCGGCCAGACCTGATCAGCTTGCTTGCAAACGGCCCGCCCTCTGATCTATGAGACGGTATTGAGATTGGGTGTGATGGTTTCGCCTGCGGCCGGGACTGCGTCCGGTGCGGCACGACTTCCAAAAGTGGTATCGGGGAAGAGCCATTGCAGCCCAGGGTAACCGATGAACCAGGCAGATCAATCGCACATGTCTGACAATGACTCGACGGCCGGCAAACCCGGGTCGGCAGGCGCGGCTTCGCTCCCCGGGCGGCTCGCGCGCGGTTTCGCATCCCTGACCCGATGGTCCGCAAGAATCCGGACCAGCCTGGAGGGGCAGGCACCGTCGGAACCGCCGCGGCCCGGGCCATCGCACGCGACGCCGTTCGAACCACAGGCCGAGCCTGCTGCCCCAATCTCCGTGCCGGCGGAACAATACGAACCACCGTACGCCGAGGGCGCCGCCGACGATCACGTGCCCGCGTCGCCTGACGCATCGTCCGACGCATCGTCCGACGATTTTCAGAACCTGGTCGAGAACGCGGAAACCGCGGCGCGCGATCAGGACTGGGCCGAAGCCTTTCAGCGTTGGAGCCTGGTTTCCGAGCATTATCCCGACGATTGGCGCGGTTACTTCGGTGCGGCCCTTGCACTGCGGGAGCTCGGTCGGACCGATGAGGCGGCCGATCGTCTGCGGCAGGCTATTCAGGTCGCACCGGATGCCCTGGAGCCGAAGACCACGCTGGCGCATATCCTCGCCGCGCAGCGCGACTGGCCGAAGCTGGAAGAATGCTGGGAGACGGTGCGCGTTCAGCATCCGGATTTCCTGGTCGCCTATGTCGGGCTCGCCGGTGCATTGCGGGAGCAGCAGCGCCTCGACGATGCCCTGCTGGTACTGCAGGAGGCGATCGAGCGATTTCCTGGTGAAGTGTCGCTGCACGTGGAACTCGCGTTCCTGGCCCAACAGCGGAACGACTGGCCGGCGGCGGCACGCCGTTGGGAAAGCCTGCGCGAGCGCTTTGCCGATCACGCTGTGGGTTACATCGAGGGAGCTCGCGCCCTGGAGCAGGGTGGCCAGCCGGATGAGGCCGACGACCTGCTGTCCGAGGCCGCGTCGCGCTTTCCCGATCTGCCCGGGCCGGCCATTGCGCGGGCAGCCCTGGCAGCGCGGCGTCTCGAATGGGAGAATGCGCTGCACCTCTGGCAGGCGGTGCAGCAGCAGTTTCCGGACGCGTGGCAGGGCCATTCCGGTGCCGCAATGGCGCTGCAGGCGCTCGGGCGCGGGGACGAGATGGAGCCGCTGCTGTTGGAAGCCAATCGTCTCGCGCCCGACGAGCTGGTGCCGATGACAACGCTGGCGCATTTGGCTGGCGCGCGCAGGGATTGGCCCGGCTTGCACCAGCGCTGGAACGCGGTGCGCGAAACTCATGCCGGGTTCCTGCCAGCCTATATTGGCGCGGCTGGGGCGCTGACCGAACAAGGAATGTTCGACGATGCCGACGAATTGCTGGAGCAAGCGGTCGCGCGGTTCCCGCACGAGATGGCGCCGCTCGCTGAATTTGCCCGCTCGGCGCAGCGCCGGGCGAACTGGTCAGACGCCGCACGCCGCTGGCTGATGCTGCGGGAGCGCTTCCCGGACGATCCGCTTGGCTACACGGAAGGTGCCCGCTCGTTGCAGGAAGCGGGCGGGTCGATGGATGCCGATGCACTGCTTGCCGAGGCGCAGGCACGCTTCCCCGACCTTGCCAGCCCGTGGATGGCCTATGCGGAAAGTGCCATGCGCCAGGGCGATTGGGCGGAGGCGGCGGAGCGATGGTCGTTGGTACGTGACCACTTCCCGGACGACTGGCGCGGCTGTTTCGGCGCCGCGCGCGCTTTGCGAGAACTCGGCCGCGCGGACGAGGCGGAGCACCTGCTGCGGGAAGCCATGCGGTTAGCACCGGGTGCGCTGGAGCCGCTGACCGTGCTCGCGCATCTGGCCGCCGATCGAGAGGACTGGCAGGCCCTGGAATGGGCGTGGCAGCAGGCGCTGACGCAGCATCCCGGATTTGTGCCGGCATACACAGGACTGGCCGGTGCGCTCAGTGCACAACACCGCTTTGATGAAGCGGAGACTGTGCTGCAGACGGGCCTCGATCGCGATCTGGATCGCGGTCAGATGAGTGCGGCCCTGGAACGGCTGGCCGCAGCAAAAAGTGCGGTCTCGGCAGCATCGTCCTGATCGAAGCGGTCGGCGCGTCAGGTTCGCCCGGTACCGCTAAGGCACTGTTGACGAATAATCGCTGCAGTTGACGCACGGTCGCATAATGTGACGGGGCAAAGGCCGGTGCCTCACTCAACCGATTCGATTATTCGTCAACAGTGCCTAACCGGCCGACCGGCGTGCGAATGCCGCGCGCAACTCGCCCGCCTCCTCCTTGCGATCCATCGCGAGCAGCGCATCAGCGGCGTGCAAATAACCTTCCGCGCGATCCGGAAACGCGATGCGCACGGCGTCCCATCGCTTGAACGCCTCCGGCCAGTCCTTCCGGCTGCTGGCGAGCATGCCATGATCGATCAGCGGCCAGATTTCCGCCGGGAAACGATCGATGGACGCGTGAGCCACTAGTTCCGCCGCGTCGTATTGCTCCATTTCGATCAGCAACCGCGTTTGCTCGATATAGCCAAATGGCTGCAGTGGAAACCGGTTGCGCAGCTCCTCCCACAAACGAAGCGCCTCCTGCTTGTCGCCGCGTTCGTAGGCGAGCTTGGCCAGAGCGACGCGGATTTCCACCACCAGCGGATTGGACATGAGCGCCTGCTTCAGGCGTTGTTCCGCTTCATCGATGCGGCCCATGCGCTTCAGTGCCTCGGCGACGCCGGTATCGCTCGCCACGTGATGGAAGCGCGTGCCAAACTCGTCCCACATGCGCACCGCCGCCGGCCAGTCCTGCCGGCGCTCGGCGGTTCTTGCGCGTTCCAGCCAGCATTCAAGCTGATCGGGAAACACGCTCACAGACTTGTCGGCCAGGGCTTGCGCGTCGTCCATCCGGCCCGCCTCGCGCAGGCAGATCGCGCCATGTGCATAGCTGCGCCAATAGCCGCGGTGGCGTTTGCGCACCTGTTCCCACCGCCGGATCGCTTCGGGAAAGTCACGGCGTGATTCGGCCACCTGGGCAAAGCCGCCGGCGTAATAGGGATCGCCCGGTGCGCGCTTGCGGCCTTCCAGCATCAGCGCCTCGGCTTCGTCGAAGCGACCCAGCGCGAGGAGAATTCCCAGCGATTCATGCGACTTTCTGATGAAGCCGGGATAGCGGCTGCGGGCGTTTTCCCAGTGTTCCGCCGCGGCGGGCTTGTCGCCAAGCTGAATGGCGATCTTCGCCAGGTTGACCGGATTGTCGTCCTGCAGTTCGAGCAGCGATTCATCGAGTTGCTGCATGTTTTGCATCTCACGCAGCGCCTGACGCCTCTCCTGCCAGGAGCGGATGAATTCCGGAACGAACGCAGACAGCATCGGATACCTCGCCACAGCCATTCAGTGGGCGGCGCGCCACCGTGGGTACCGTGGCGCCAGCCTTCTGGCGCGGCGAGTATAGGCCGCCGGTACCGATGCATGCACCAGCACCGGCGCAAATTGCTGGCCGCGTTGACGCGGTTCATGCTAAGATAATTGATCTTCCCTGGATGAGAGATGCAGGGCTGCGGATATGTCCTCGCGCCTCATCCGGACAGGGCTCTCTTTGAGGGAGCACTGGTCGGCGGCGCAATTCGGCGCCAGGGTCGCTGGTAGCCGGCCTGGAGGGCAGGTTAAGATTGCGGCGGTTCCGTTCGACGTCAGTCGCTCACCGGAACCGGCCACGGGAGACGTGAATGCCGGATGCGCCGGTCCTGGACACAGCGCACGATCGATTGGAGCGCGGACTGGCCGCCATTACTGTCGCACGGGAAGCCGGCGACATCGGCGAAACGTTGCGCTTGCTTGCCGACCTCCGGCGGGACTTTCCGAACAACCCCGTCCCCGTGCAGCGCACCGCATCGGCCTTGCAGGAGGCCGGACGCTTCGACGATGCCGATGCGCTGCTCACGCAGGCGCGGCGGACATTCCCGCAGGATGTCGGCATCGCGATCGAGCATGCCTGGATCGCCCATAACCGCCACGATTTCATCGAGGCGAAGCGGCGCTGGCACACGGTGCGGACGGAGTTTCCCACCCATCCGGCGGGGTATGCCGGCGCGGTTGCCACGCTGCGGGAAGCCGGCAGTCTGGAGTCCGCCGAATACCTGGTGGCGGAGGCGCTGCAGAAATTCCCGGACGATCCGGGTCCCTGGATCGAGCATGCTCGCATCGCCCATACCAGACGGGACCTCGCCGAGGCGATCAAGCGTTGGGACACTGTTCGCACGCGCTTTCCGCATCATCCCGCCGGCTATTCCGGTGCCGCACACTCGCTCGGCGAGGCCGGGCGATCCGAGGAAGCCGAGCGGGTCTTGCAATCCGCCGTGGCGCGCTTTCCGCACGATGCCGCGCCGGCGATCGACCTGGCGTGGCTGGCCCACCACCGCCAGGATTGGCCGGAGGCCATTCGCCGCTGGCAGCAGGTGCAACAGCGCTTTCCCGAGCACCCCGCGGGCTATACGGGATTGGCGCAGGCCCTCGTGGCGGACGGTCGATCGACTGAGGCAGAAGCCGCATTGTTGACGGCGTCTCAGCGCTTTCCCGACGACGCCCGGCCGCTGACGGCTTATGCCCGGATCGCGCAGCAACGGCGGGATTGGGCTGAAGCCGCCCGCCGGTGGGAGGACGTGCGGACGCGCTTTCCCGCGCAACCCGCGAGCCTTGCGAGCCTCGCCGAGGTGCAACTGGAGCTGGGACATATCGACGCGGCAGAAGCGGTGTTGCGCGAAGCCATGACGGCGTTCCCGACCGAACCGGCCTTGCTCGTCGATTACGCCGAGGCCGCGATGCGTCGCGGCGACGGGGCGGAAGCGTTGTCGCGCTGGCGTACAGCCAAGGCGCGATTTCCGAACGACGCGAACATAGATCGGAATATTGCCGACCTATCGGCCCGTCTGGAACGACCGAAGACCGCACCGGCAAAGCCTGATTTGGCACAGACCACGATCGTCGATGCGGCCGTGAATGCCGGCGACGATCGGATGACGACGGATGGATCCGCGCAGAAGATGATTGAGAAGAAGTACCTGATATTTGCCAGCACGCCTGTCGGGCTGGGGCATCTCTTCACCGCGCTATTGAATTGTGCGTACTACGCACACCGCACGAAACGGGCTTTGGCCTTGGATATGCGGGAATTCATCTATTTCAAGTCGGATCGCCAGGCCCGTTTCCTGGAGAACTTCGCCTTCGAATTTCCAGACGACCTCGAAATCATCACCGATCTCGACGAGATCGACCGCTTGAAGGGGAGCGAGGACCTTCACCCCGTCACGATCGACGACCGGCTGGACATCAACAAGCCCTTCCCGCAACGGGTGTTGTATGTGCCCTGTATCGGCCCGGGTGAGCCATACTCGATCGACACGAAAGCCGTAACGCACGGCTTCAAGGTGATGTTGCGCGGCATGCTGCTCGATGAGTGGCAGCGGGTAATGCAGATGCCGCAATGGCAGGGCCATGTCGTCGGCATGCACTTCCGCGCGCTGATCGGCGAGATCGGGCCGCGCATGAACCGGGAGATCGTTCCGGATTTCGAGGAACGCTATGCCAGGCTGCGCAACGACTACATTCAGGCTGCACTTTCCATCGTGCAACAGGCCGGATACAGCGATGCGTCGTTCCTGGTGGCGAGCGACGACGCGACATTCGTTTCGTACATCAAGGAACGGCTGCCGGGTGCATTCTCGATCGCAACGCATCTGCCGGATCGCGATTGCATGGCCTACGTCCGTGCTTATGACCACGATGTTTCCATCCTGGTGGACGCAGTCAACGACCTGTGGTGCCTGAGCGCGTGCGACCATCTGGTACTGTCCGGCAGAAGCGGATTCAGTCAGTTTGCCATTTTGAACAGTTTGAAACTCAGCCGTGCGACGGCACACTATATGGACGTGCCGCTGTTCGGTGACCTGTTGGAGACGCTTGAACCGCATGAGGCGTTGCAGTGGGCGAAGGCGGCCGTCCGCAAGATCGACGCCAACCGGATGCGGCTGGCCTATCTGTATGAAGCGTACGCGGCCGCGGCGGCCCGCGCCGGTGCCACGGACGAGGAGGAATCTGCCAGGCGTCGCGGTCGATGGTACTGGGAGACGACTGCGTCCCCGGTCGTGGACATTCCGGAACGTTCCGTGTTTGCGGGATTACCACGCGGCGAATATGCCGGCGTGATCGCGTTCCTGCGGCGAGCCGCGTCGCAGCTACCCGACAACCCGTACGTGCTTGCGGGTTATGGCGACAGTCTCAGCAACGTTCTCGCCATGCAGGGTAACATCGATGAAGCAATCGTCGTGGCCAGGCGGGCGATCGAACTCGAGCCGCGCGATCCCTATCTGCACAGTCATCTTGGCAAGCTGCTTGCTGCAACGGGCGCCTCGGACGACGCCGAGCGGGCGTTGCGTCGTGCCATCGATCTCGACCCGCAGGTTCCGACGTTCTACGATGATCTGAGCCGATTCCTCGGTCTTGCCGGCCGCTGGAGCGATGCGGTTGCCGCTGCACGCAATGCGGTGATCGTCGATCCAAAGAGCGCACGCTGGCATGGCCGGCTTGGCGAAACTCTGCTTCAGGCCAATCATTTCGACGAAGCCGCATTGGCATTGCGCCAGGCAGTCGAACTCGGTGGCAACAGCGGCGGTTATCGGCATGCTCTTGCCGTTGCGCTTGATCGGGAGGGAAAGACCGAGGATGCCGTTGAGGTCGTGCGCGAGGCGCGCGACCTCGAGCCTGATCAGCCGCACTGGCATGCCTTGCTGGGCGAGATGCTGCTGCGGGCCGGGCGGTTCGCAGAGGCCGAAACCGAGCTGCGCCAGTCCATCATCCTGAATGGCGATAATCCCAACTACCACCACGTGCTGAGCATCGTGTTGGAGCGCCAGCAGCAGCTCGACGCAGCGATCCAGGAGGCAAGACTTGCTGCGGAGCTGGATAAAGAGCAGCCGGGGCGATCGGTCCGCGTCGCCGAATTGCTGCTTCGCTCAGAGCACCATGAGGAAGCCGGGTCGTTGCTGCAGGATGCTGCTGTCCGGTGGCCGGATCATCAGGCAATTCATCATTTGCTGAGCGTATCGTTCGAGCGCCGCGGCCGCGTGGACGATGCGATTGCCGAAGCCGACGCTGCGGCACGAACCGATCCGCGCTTCCATGGACGTGTTGGCGAGTTGCTGGCGCGCGCCGGGCGCCTGCCGGAAGCTGAGATCGCCCTGCGCAAGGCGACCGCATACAACGACGCCGATGTTGGGCTGCACCACTTGCTCGGAATAGTCCTCGAGCGGCAGAACCGGCCGCTGGAGGCCGCGCATGAAGCCGTGCGGGCGTTCGCGCTGGCTTCGGATAACGTAGAGCTCGCGCGACGTGCCGGACTGCTTCTGTCGAACACGCTCGCATCGCATGTGCGCCGCCTGCAGGAGATTGAGCAGCCTTTACGTGATGCTGCCATGCGGGTGCCGCCGTCTTCCGGGGACGTTGAGGCTCTGAACCTGTTGTTGCAGTCGATGGAAGAGCTGGATCAGGCTGTCGTGCATTTGCAGGCGGCTGCCGCGACAATCGCTCGGCCGGCTCCGGCACTGGCGGAGCCTGCCGCAGCGACATCATCGTGAAGGGAAAGCCGCGAGCGTTATGGAGTTTGGACCAGCGACCGACACGACCGATCCACCGCAATCGACGACGATCGCAGCAGCGAATGCGATCGCTTCGTATGGTGTGAACCACGCGGAAGGCACTTACTGCGTACAGATAGGAGCGCAGAACTTGGCGATCCGACAGGGTGGCCGTCCATTGGCCGGACTGTTGCCCGGATGGACCGCGCGGCGTTTGTTCCGTGTCGATTCAACCGTGGCCTTGCTCGAGCTTCGTCATACGGATGGGCGCGATGCAACGTGGTACCTGGATCAGGATCTCAATATGGTCGCCAATTCGTTGCGCGATGTACCCGAGCCGGAGCGGCGACTGGTCGTTGATGCCAGCCGGGACGCGATTCAGGCGCTCTGGCTCGGCCTGGTCGAAACCGCCAGCGCCTCGCCGACGGACCTGTCCGCGACCACGGATTTTCTCGCATTGAACCGGAGCGCCCGCGCCGAAATTGCGGCTGAATTGGAGGCGGAGCTGTGCCCTTCGGCACAGTCCACAGTTTTGAACATCCCTCCCGGCAGCCTGCGTCCGGATGCGGATGCCGCACTGGCCGGATCGCACAGCGTGACGCTTGAGGCGCGTCACCTGCGGGCAATCCTCGGTGCCGACATGCTCAAGGCGCAGGTGGATGCCGCGCGACATGGCCGGCTGGTGCTTCCCTCGCCGGTGGACGGACATCCAGTGGAATGCACGGCTGTCTTTTGCGTCAGCCCATCGATTCTGGCCTTCCGGTTCGTCGATGACGTGCATGGTCTGCCGTATTTTGTGTTCGCGTTTGAATTTGAGGTTGCGGCGTACATCGTCTATTTTCCGACGCTGCGCAGAGCGATCTACCCTGACCAGCCGCGCGAGGCGAACTCGCTGCGCTATTTGAATGGAACGCCAGAGCACGTGCTCTTTACCCATATTGTGCGATATGGTGAAAAGCTTGGTGCGTATATGCGCCGCCCCCGGCGCCCGGCGGTAACGATCCAGTACGTTCACCTGGGGCACCATCTCTGGAATGAATTGACTGGCTTGAACGAACTGGTTCGCCAGGTTCCCGCGGCCAATCTGCCGCCCGTCCTGGTTGGCTACCGCAGCCAGACAGAAATGTACGGCAAGATCGATGAACTGTATCCGGAGCTGGCCGGCAAGGTCTTCCGTTTTGATCATGCAGAGCAACTGATTGAGACCACGTACAACAATGGCTATCTGTTGCTGCATCCGACCGGGATGTGGGTCGCGCGTGATCTTGCCGCCCGCATCATCCGCGTTGCGGAGCGAGAGCAGAAGAATGCGACCGCGGCGCTGCTGCTGGATGGATTGTCGAGCAAAGGCTTCCATCGGATTCTTCTGGGATTGCGCGTAGAAAACCGCACGGTGGTCGAATTCGACGATTTCTGCGTTGACCTTGTGCAGATTCTGCACGAGGAGATGGGCCGGGTCGCGATCGTCGTTGACGGTCAGAATGGCACCGGCACTGGCGTGTTGTATCACGCTCATGCCGTCGGCAGGGCAGGCCGATCCCCCTACGATGTTGAGTTGGACATTGTCGCAAAACTCCGGCAGGCGTTTGCCAGCAACCCGGACGTCATGATTCTTTCCACGATCGGCGAGCCGATTGCCGTCAGCATCTGCCTCTGCAACGAGGCGGAGTTCTTCGTAACGCCGCACGGGGCCGGTCTCGCGAAATACCGTTGGGTCTGCAATCGCCCGGGCCTGGCATTGGCGGGAAACAATTTTCGTGCGACCGGTCCGATCCACCTTTATGACAGTCCTGTATTCATGGAGGCTCCGACAAAGATGTACTTCACCGAGCAGGACGACTCTGAAGATCGTCCGGAGGCACCGCAGCTCGTGAAGGGTGGGCATCCGCATTATGTGAATTATCACGTGCAGCGTGATGCGCTGCGAAATCGGCTGCGCGCGATGATTTCCGAGCTTGCAGATCCTTGTACCGCGAAGGAAATCTAGCATCATGGCATTCTCATTTGCCATAATCGGCGGCGGCTGGTACGGCTGCCATATCGCATCGTCGTTGATGGCGCTCGGTTTCGATGTGACAGTGTATGAGCGGCATGAGCGTCTGCTGCATGAGGCATCCGGGAACAATCAGTTTCGGCTGCACATGGGTTTCCACTATCCGCGCCACTATGCAACGCGTATGCAGTCGCGCGATGGTTTCGTCCGCTTCAATGAAAGATACCCCGGCTTGGGCGCGGAGGTCGGCGAAAACATCTATGCCGTTCCCCAGACGGACAGCCTGATCGATTTCGCCACCTACAAGATCATCATGATGTCGTCCGGCATCAATTTTACAGAGGTCGCGGACTCGTCCATTTCGCTTTCCAATGTCGATGGCATGCTTATCACCAGCGAACGGGTTCTGCTGCTGGATCGGGCACGGAAATACTTCGTCGGCAGGCTGGGGCACTCTCTCAGGTTGGGCAGCACGGTTGGTGAAGTAAAGCAAGCAGGTACTCATATCTACGTCGATGGCGAAGAGTACGACTACGTCATCGACGCGACGTGGGGACACTACGGCGGCATGCCGATCCCAGTCTTCTACGAACCCACGCTGCTGCTGTACTATGAGGCAACGCCGCCGTTTCCGGCTGTTACCCTGGTGGATGGGCCGCTTTGCTCGATCTATCCTACCGAGGACCCAAACATCTATACGTTGTCCAGCGTTCCGCACACGCCGTTGGGGCGGTTCACCACGTCCGCGCAGGCGCGAGCGTGTCGTGACGCGGCCGATCGCGCGCTTGTTATAAAGAAGATGGCGGCGATGGAAGAACAGATATCGCGCTATGTTCCGTATTTTCGCGACCGGTTCCGGTTTGTCGGTCCTCAATTCGCGATAAAGACCAAGCCATACGGCGGGTACGATGATCGAAGTTGCTACGTGTTCAAGAACGGCAAGATGTTTTCGGTGATGTCGGGGAAGATCGACACCATTTTCTTTGCGGTAGAACGAATACTGTCGATGATCGAGGCTTCCGAGGAGGATAAGATCGCCACCACGGAAGGAGCCTTGCGCAGCGACATCATCCACGCGGCGGTCTGACCTGGAGTATCGGCAACCATGGCACACAGCCGCGCATTGATCGGATATACCGGCTTCGTCGGTTCGAACCTCGCGCGCGCGAGGCCGTTCACTCATCTCTACAATTCCCGAAATATCGGCGAAATCGACGGAATGCACTTCGACGAGGTGGTGTGTGCCGGCGTCTCCGCGGTGAAATGGCTGGCTAACAAGGAACCGGAAGCCGATTGGGCTGCGATAGAGTCGCTCATCGGGCATCTGCAGCGCGTAGCTGCCGATCGGTTCACGCTGGTCTCAACAGTCGATGTGTACGGAACGCCCATTGCAGTTGACGAGACGCACTCACCAGATACCGGTGCGCTGCACCCATACGGGCTGCATCGTCTGAAACTTGAATCACTCATCGCGGAAACGTTTGAACGCCATCTCGTTGTGCGCTTGCCGGCGCTTTTTGGTGTCGGCCTTAAGAAGAATGCCATCTTCGACCTTATGAACAACAATCAGACCGACCGGATCGGCCCTAATTCGCAATTGCAGTGGTATCCGATGCAGCGATTTGCCGACGATCTCGACCTGCTTCTCGCCTCGGGTCACTCGCTGATCAATGTCACGGCGGAGCCGATCTCGATACGGGAAATCCACGACAGGTTCTTTCCCGGCGTGCCCATCGGCAGCCCCGACCTCCCCGCGCAGCACTATGATGTGCGCACCATCTACGACTACCTGCTTGGTGGGACCAACGGCTACCACCTGAATGCCGAGAAAGTCTTCGACAGTCTTGCCAAGTATCTGAACGCGGAGCAGCACTGAGATGCGGCTGTCCTTATCCAATCTTGCATGGCCAGAAACGCTCGATGGCGATGCGCTTGCAGCCGCACGCAATCTTGGGGCAGAGGGCGTCGAGGTCGCACCGACCCGTCTCGGTTCGTGGGATGAACTCTCCACTGCGACGATCCGCCGCTATGGTGCCACGCTTGAATCGGCCGGTCTGTGCGTGAGCTCGTTGCAGGCCATCTTTTTCGGCCGCCCGGAACTTCAATTGCTGCAGTCGGAACCCGCCGGATTCTCGCAGATGGCGGCACATATGGAACGCGTGGGCGAGATCGCGCAGATTCTCGAAGCCCACGTTGCGGTGTTCGGTGCCCCACGGAATCGCCTGCGTGGAGATCTTCCGCCGGAAATTGCTCAGGAACGCGCGTGCGAACGACTACGCACATTGGGTGACATTGCAGGCAAATATAACATGATCATCGGCGTGGAGCCGGTTCCCGCCGCGTACGGCGGGGATTTCCTGACGCTACCTGATGAAGTCCTGGAACTCGTCAAGCAGATCGACCACCCGTTCGTGCGGGTCCATCTCGATACAGGGTGCGCTCTGCTGGGTGGTGCCCGGATAGCGGATGCCATCGGCAGCGCCGCACCGCTGCTCACCCACTTCCATATTTCTGAACCGCAACTCGGTCCTTTCGGTCATCCGGTCGCCGAGCATGTTCAGGCAGCAACAGCTCTGGCTGACATCGGCTATGATCGCTGGATTGCCATAGAGATGCGCGAGCAGCCGGCTGCCATCCATGCCATTCAGGAGGCTGTACGGTTTGCCGTCACGACGTACCTCTCGCGGGATAGCAAAGCCGCAAAGGCCGAACACTAATTTCGTGTTGCCGCAGTGGCGACCCGCAGCCTCGCGCTACGGACGTGCATTCCAATTGTCATGCGCGGCCCTGCACACCGACAGCCATGACGCGGTGGCTGGTGGGGCAACGTCCCCGGCCTGATTGCCCATAAGCTGGACGATGTAGCCGATCATCAATCCTTGACTGACCACTTCCAGTGACCCATCGGGATGGTCGGCACCGGCGCTCCTGATATGCAGCAACGCGCCAGGCCCGTGCCGCTGTATGGCCTGGTGGATCCTCTCCAATTGATCCGAGGCCATGTCGAGGTCGGGGGCCTTATAGATGAAAATCTTGACTCCGGCTTTCAGGTCTTCCAGAAGTTTCCAACGAAAGCTTTGCAGCCTTCGGCAGATCAGTGTGAACATCTTTTCGTAAGGAACCTGATCCCTGTAAACAAACGTGTGCATAAGCATGCCGAAGCGGCGGTCGGTCGTAATGTATTCTTCCCGCGTACCCTGCCGGGCCAGATCGAGCACAGTGTGATCGGGATGCCCCACCCCTTCGAAATCCTGCTCCAGCGCCAGTGCGAGCTGTTCTGGCGACAGTGACGCCCACCGTAGAAGTCCCAGCGGCTCGGCATCGAAATCGCGCTGCAGAAGGCCAAACTCGCACGCCCCCTGGCTTCCTCCCAGGCTCTCGAATTGCAAAAGCAGGTCGTGGGAGGAGGATCGACTGACCGGAACCGGCGCGTCGGCGGTCGCGGTGCCAGCGACACCGATTTCGGCCAGACGCAGCTTGGCAACATAGCCGCTTCGGACGATTCGCTGCTCCCGCGGAAACCGCATTTGCGCGTCGGTCCAGCGTTGCACGGCTGCGGGCCAGTCGTCGCGGTACTCTGCTGCCTGCGCAAATTCTGCAAAGACCCGATTGTCATCCGGGAACTTCCGTGTGGCTTCGATCAATATGGTATCGGCCTCATCGTGTCGATGCAGCTTGGACAGCGATGTAGCAAGGCCGACATACCCGGCCGGCTGATCGGATGATCGCTGCAACACCGACTGGAACCAGTCGATGCGGGATGCCAGTTCATCCGGCGTTGTGGCAAGATCAGCATATTCCCGCGCAAGATCCATATTCAGAGGCCAACGCCGCGCGGCCTCGATGGTCAGACTCTTGGCCTCCTCCTCCCGCCCGGCTTCACGCAACAGCCGCAGAGTCAGAAGATAGATCGGTTCGTAATCGGGAAACTTTGCGCGGGCATTGGTAAGCGATGCTATCGCCCGAGCCAGCCCCAAACCCATCGTCGCGTCGCGTGCCGCAATGAGGTGAGCAAGCTCAAGCCGGAGAATCGGAGAATCCGGAGACAAGCGAATGCCCGCCTCAAGCAGATCCTCAGCGTCCTGCATTCGATTCCGTAGCCGGAGAATCTGAGCGCCGCCAATGTAGCCCGCATCCACCTGTGGAAAGTCCACGCGCAGCGACGCGAACCGAGCGTCCGCGGTTTCCCAACGACTCTGGCGAAAATCCATCCACGCCTGCTCGATACGCAGCTCTGCGGAATCTGGGAATTTACCAATCCCTGCTAAAACGATGCTCTCCGCTTCATCGAACCTTTCCTGTTCGAACAAGGCGATGGTCCCTCGATGATAGCCCGCGAGCTCGGTGGGGCGGAACCGGCGCAGGAGGTCCCATCGATACGCAGCCTCCGGCCAGTCGCGCCGATCATGGGCCCGCCGTGCGAATTCCAGCAGCGGCGCAGTAAGGGTCGGAAAACGCTGGGCAGCGTCAGACAGGAGACTGGCCGCTCCTGATGCATCGCCGGCTTGCTCAAGTGCGGCGGCACCGCCCGTCCATCCTGCCTCGAGGTCCGGGAATTTCGCGCGGAGATGCGCCCATCTTTCGGCGGCCTTTGGCCAGTCCCGCAGGCGCTGCGCCAATCGAGCGAGTTCAGTCAGCGGCACGGGATCGTCTGGAAATTTTCGAACCGCATCGGCGAGCAATGCATCCGCCTCATGGTTCGCTCCAGATCCCTGTAATGCCGCAGCCGCAGCCGTCCAACCGGCCAGGTGATCCGGCAACTCTTCTCGCACCTGCGCCCAGCGGCGGATCGCCTCGCACCAATCGCCGCGATGCGTTGCAAGCCACGCCCGCTCAATCATCGGCCCCTGATCGTGCGGGAACCTCTGGCAGGCATCAAGCAGCAATTCGTCGGCTGCATCGAACTGTTGCAATTCCCGCAGAGCTGCCGCACCACCGATCCAACCGGACACACTGCCGGGCAGCGCCGTGCGCATCAGGCGCCAGCACTCAACCGCGGCGTTCCAATCGCGACGCTCCTCGGCAATGCGAGCTTCTTCCAGATAGGGCGCAGGATAGCCGGGGAACCGCACCCGCGCCGCGTCGGCGATCGCTGCAGCCTCATCATGACGATCCATTCGCACAAGCAGGCGGGACAGATCGAGATAGGACGCGATGCGATCCGGAAAGCGTTCGACAATCTCGCGCAAAATTTCGAGTGCCGCGCCCAGGTCGCCTCGGCGCGCGTAGTCTTCTGCTACCGTCGAGGCTGTATCAGGATTGGCGAAGATAAGAACTGGTGATGCGGGCAAGGCAAGGTCTCTTGGGTTTCTCGATTGACCGCCGGCCCGCTTCGCCGCAGCTATGCAACGACCGCTCAGGAACCATCAACATGTCGATTATGCCCGACGCCACGATGGTACACAATGGCGATCGATCCAGCTCGCAAGCCAATTTGCGGCGTCGCGATTGCATCCCGGGCGGAACGCCAGCTCGTCGTAAAATGCAGGCACGGATCTGCTTGACCTGGCGTGGCGCCATGCAGATAACCGCAGCCATGGAATGCTGGGCGCGCGATATGAGCGACGTGAAGTGCCAACCAACGCCGGTGGTTCAATCTGCGCGGGCCCAATCTCCCCGACCAGGAATCGATTGGCTGCTGGTGCTGGTTTTGGCGGCACTGATTGCGCTTTGCGATCCCAGTCGCAGCCATGCGCAGGAGGTCTGGTTCGGCCCCCCAGAGCCGGGTAAGTTCTTCGCCGGCCCACCCGATTGGCATGAGACCTTCGAGCCGCATTCACCCTGGCGCATTGCGCGGACACACACGCAAGCATTCCTTTTCAATTCAGGATATTTCGAAATCCCGCTGGAGGAGGATCAGAAACGCGTCGCGGCCTATCTTCGCGAGCACAACATTGCCGTCGCGCTAGGGGTGCAGGCCGTGGCCTGGAGGTCCGATACCGACTGCGGCCATGGGGAGGAGGGCTATTACGATCCTCGCGAAGCGGCATTCGTTGCCGCCAAGCTGCACCGGCTGGGTATCACCCCCAAGTACATCCAGATGGACGGCCCGCTGTGGTTCGGCCACTTCGATCCGAATTCCCGTGCGTGCCAGACTTCAGTGGAGGACGTGGTTCGTCGCTCCGAGCTCATCCTGAAGCCGTTTCTCGCGACCTTTCCCAATGTCGAACTCGGCGACGTCGAACCGATCGTGAATCTTACGTCGCAGCCGAATTGGCAGGCACTGTACGAAGACTTCAAGTCCAGGCTTGAAGCATCCATCGGCAAGCGGCTGTCGTTCCTGCAGTTCGATGTCGATTGGCGGAACCCGGCGTGGCCAGAGCATGTCAGGCTTGGCAGCGAATTCGCGCGTCAGGCAGGAATGAAGGTCGGCGTCATCTATAATGGTGACGGCTCGGACACCAGTGCCGTGGCATGGATAAAGCACGCCATGCAAAACTACGAAAGGATCGAAAGCGGCCTCGGTATCGTTCCGGATCAGGCGATCTTCGCCACATGGGATCATTACCCCGTCCACTTGCTGCCGGAAACATCGGACTCGGCTCACACCTATCTGATCGACCAGTACCTGGTGCCGAGAAGCAAGATAACGGCCGAGCGTACAACGACCGGCGTGCGTGGGACCTTGACGGATGCTCAGGGCCATCCGGTTCCGGACGCTCCCATCGATGTGCGTACCCTGGGGGTCAGTCTGTCCAGGCCGGTTCCGGTCCAAACCGTATCGGGGGTCGTGCCACCCAACGCGAAGTCGGCAATCATTGGCATTCGCATCAACACCGAATGCTTTTGTGCGGGACCGAATGACATTCTACTCGGCGACATCACTTATCAGGAGAGTGCCGGGGGCAAGGTGTTCCATACCGTGCATCCCCCTGCAAAGGCGCCGTCCGGCGGTCCGGCATCCGCGGACTCCATCAGCGTACAGACGGCGACGATCGCCGGAACCGATGCAGTCCGGCTGAAGGTTCCCGCAGATTTGCATTACGGCTCCAACTCGCCGGACTTCGCCGTTACGCCCGGGGCGCGGTTTACCTTCCAGGCGCCGCTGGGATCGATCAATGGTCAGGGCATGTACGGCAGCATCGCTTTGATATGGTTCGACCAAAACTCCAAAGGTTTGTTCAGAACCGATCTGCGATTGCCGCCGGATTCCGAACCAGTAGGTTCGGTCCGAACCGATAGCGCCGGAAGCTTTGCGTTCTCCGGCGTAGCGCCCGATAGAAGTGAAAATCACCCGTTCGAGCTGATCTTTCCGGGCAGCCATCAGCTCCGGCCTGCGTATCTGGACATACGGTAACCGGCGCATCGTCAATCCATATAGGTTGCCCAGTTGATATACCGGATAATATACTCCTTGAACGTCCAGTCGTGCGCATGCCAACGATAGCGGGCGTCCGGATCAAAGTACCGCAATTGCAATCGTTGCGCGACCAGGGGATGTACGGGAACAGTTTCGTGGTCTTGTCCTTCGTTGTAGCGCAGGAGGAGATCGATCTCGCGCTGAGACTGGGATGTCCGATGCGCAACCGCAGATGTACGCTGGACGAGCTGCGGGAAAATATAGCGTGTCGGCTCAGCGGTCAGATGGCCCATCGTGTGAAACAGCTTGGTTGTCCGGAATTTCTGTTGCACCCATTCCGATAGCTTGAAATCCGACAGCGCATCCGTCGCCTGCCAGCGACCGACATCCAGTCGAAGACGCCGTTCCAGATCCGGCATCCGTTCCGTCGAAATCTGCATGTAGCGTTCGAATGCAGCCTCATGCGGAAGGTTCTCCGATGCCAGTGCGGCGGCGATCGAGTCCGACCAATGGTAGCGATCCGGATCTGCGGCAAGCCGCGGATCATTGCCGGCGAACGGCCAAATGCAAAGTGCGCTCAACGGAGGAAATCGCACGACCTGGCAATCCTTTGGGATCCGATCATGCAGCTCTCGACGATGGTCCGTTGGCGGTCCCGCCTCCACCTGCTCCCACACGGCGGCCACGTCCGCCATGAACTCTGGCCCGTACAGGTTTCGCCAGTCAGGTTCGGTGACCTTGTGCAGCGGAATCCACTTGAACTGGACATGCTCGTCCAGGCAAGGCAGGCAATTGCCCGCACGCTGCAGCTCTTCGCCCTGGCAGTTGGAGTAGATCAGAATGGAACGTTTCATCGGCAGCGGTTCCGATTATCGCAGATAGCGACGTCGTTGCACGTAGTCCAGCAGGTACTCTTCGAACGTCCACCGATTGCCATGCCACCGATAGCGAATGGCGGGTGACCACCAGGCCAGACCGAAGTGTCGCGCGACAATCGGATGCACAGGAAGCTCATCGCGTCGATCGACGTAGCCGGTCAGCAGGAAATCCAGGTCTCGCCGCACCAGGTCGAGGCAATCTTCAGAAAGCCACGGAACCCGTGCCAGCAATTGATCCAGAACATGCCGAGCCACTGTGCCCGTCGGAAATGGCGGCGCGGCAAACAGCCGCTGCCGTTTGAAGTTGTGCTCGATGAAATCCGCGACCTTGACGTCGCAGGCATCGTCCGTCCGGCGCATGGCAGCAAGATCCGCAGCCAGAATCCCACCAAGATCCGAATTCTGCTCTTTTGCCATTCGGTCGTACGCGAGGGCCAGCAGATCGTCGTCCAACGCACCGTCCGCGAGACGGTCCGCCAGGCGGTCAACAAATCGATAACGTTGCAATTCAAGCTGCGGCTCCCGGATAAGCGACGGATCCGGATGATGGAACGGCCAAAGCGCGGTCAGGCGCGGCGACGGGAATCGGGCCACGCTGCAATGGCGCGGCAGCCGGTTGCGGAATTCCGCCTTTGCCGTCGCGTTGCCGACATCCGCTTGTTCCCAGCAAAGCTGTACCGTGGGCAGTATCCTGCACGCAGGCTGTGCCAGGATCGCATCGATGTCGCCATCGGGGGCGATGAAATGCGCCTCGAGGCGCCCGCGCAGAGAGGGCAGCCGGTTTATGATCCCCGCCATCTGGTGTGCGGCATGGTGGCCCAGGACGAACAATGGTGCGGAACCGGGGGTGGCGGTGGTCGGCAAAGGTGTCATCGTTACCGCTGTCCGTGTATCCTGCTGGACTGAATTGCTCACAACATACATGCCGGGACGGTTCGCAATGGGCCCCAGGGCTCGCGCATGTTTTGCGCACGGGCGAACTACCGCACCCCGCAGCGTCCTGCAAGCATGTTCGCCAGCGGCCGGCAGCAACGTCGGCGTGCGACACACGCGGTGGTCGTCGTGCCGGGCCGACCGCTCCCGCAGCGTCGGCTCCGCGAGGCTCTTGATTTGGCCCCTGGCCGATACCACCAAAGGGGGTTTCCAACCAGGAACGCTCACCCGGGAAATCCGCTGGCAGTGCGGGCCAGGAATGGGCTATCCTCAGGGCAGCAACGTCTGTCGGAGTTCAACAATGGATCACCCGCCTCTCCTCGATCTCATTGCGGGGACATTGGGAATTCCGGCTGCCGAAATTTCCGAAAGCTCCGACATGAGCTCCGTCAAGAAGTGGGACAGCCTGCGCCATGTGATGTTGATGACCGAACTCGAGACAACCTATGGGATCGAACTTAGTGACCGGGAGATGACAGAGGCCACATCGGTCACGATGATCCGCCAGATCCTCAGTCAGCGTGGTGTGGGATAGGTCGTCCCGCACGATCCGCCTCCGGTTTGCAAAATCCCCGTCCTCCAAGGTTATCGGCCCATGCTCGACAATCCCACCGCCTCCGCGTCCCTGCTGGCCGAACTCCGCCAGACGCTGAACGCCAAGACCCCCTCGCTCCCCGTCATCTTCCAAACCGGGGAGCGCATTGCCGAAGCCGCCAATGATCCGGCTCTGCTCCCCGCCGATGCGAAGACCCAGCGCGTCGCGGTGCTCGGCGCGATCACCATCGACTACTTGCGCCGCGCGGTCGCTTGCGCCGTGGTGCAGGAGGGCGTGTTCCCCATCCTCTACCAGGCCCCGTATGGCTCCTACGTGCAGGAAGTGCTGGACCCCGGTTCCCCGCTGCATGGTTTCGCGCCCGAACTCGTCGTCTTCGCCACGCATTGGCGCGACATGGTCACGCCGCTGCCAATCGGCACCTCCAACGAGGAAGTGGAAGCGGTCCTGGACTCGAAGGTCGGCTTGTTTCGCGGCCTGTGGAACCAGTGCATCGGCAAGGGCGCCAGGATCGTCCAGCACCTTCTCGTTCCGCCGGCGCAACGCTATTGCGGGGTGGCCGAGCGTCTCGCCCCCGCCGCGCCCGCCAACCAGATCCGCCGCCTGAACGAAAAGCTGCTGCAGGCCGGACGCGGCCTGGTGCACTGGATCGACATGGAGGGCCTGTCTAACGAGCTCGGCTTCCGCCGCTTCTCTCCCGCCAAGTTCTATTATTCTGCCAAGCTCGACTTCGACCCGCGCTGGCTGCCCGACTACCTGCCGATGTTCCGTGCCGCATGGCGTGCCGCCAATGCGCGCGCCAAGAAAGTGCTGGTGCTCGATCTCGATAATACGCTGTGGGGCGGCGTTATCGGCGATGACGGCGTGGAGGGCATTGCGCTCGGTTCCGCCTCCGCCGCCGGCGAAGCGTTCGAGGATTGGCAGCGTTATCTGAAGGGCCTGTCCGATCGCGGCGTGGTCCTCGCCGTATGCTCCAAGAACGCCCCCGAAACCGCGGCCACCGGCTTCACCCACGCGAGCTCCGTGCTGAAGCGCGAGGATTTCGCCGCGTTCGAGTGTTCCTGGAACGACAAGGCTGGCGGATTGAAGCGCATCGCCAAGGACCTGAACCTGGGCATCGACAGCTTCGTCTTCGCCGACGACAACCCCGCCGAATGCGATCTCGTGCGTCAGGAACTCCCGGAAGTCGCCGTGGTGCATCTCGGCACCGACCCGTCGCAGTTCATCGATATCTTCGATGCCGGCCACTGGCTGGACATGCAGGCTTACACGACGGAAGACCTGGGCCGCGCCGCCGCCTATACCGCCCGTGCCGCGGCACTGGCCGAGCAAGCGGAAGCCACCGATATCGGCAGCTACCTCGCCGGGCTGGCGATGAAGGGCCGGCTGTATGTTCCGGAAGAACCGGACATCGGCCGTGTCGCGCAGCTCGAACTGAAGACCAACCAGTTCAATGTCACCACGCGGCGATATTCCGAAGCGGCGATCCGCGAGTTCCTGGGTCGCGACGATGCCATCGTGCTGGCGTTCCGCCTGGCCGACCGGTTCGGCGATCATGGCCTGGTCTCCACCCTGATCGCCTTCCACGAAGGCGACACGCTGCGCATCGATTCCTGGCTGATGAGCTGCCGCGTCTTCTCGCGTTCCGCCGAGCAATACATCCTGCGCGGCCTGATGCAGATGGCACAGGATCGCGGCGCGACGCGGCTGATGGGCGAGTACCTGGCAACGCCGAAGAACGACGTTGTCGCGGATGTTTACACGCGCATGGGTTTCAGTGCCGCGGACGATGCTTTCTTCGTGCGAGAACTGGACGCCGGCAACCACGACCTGGTGACGTATATCGCCGAGTAGCCGCGTTCCCCCTCCCCGTTGTGGGAGGGGGAAATGGCGGCGTCCCTACTCCGCCGCTTGCACCTGCCGGACGATCGGCAGCATGACATCCACCGGATCGGCCGACTCCACCTGCACAACGCTCGCGGTCTGATCGGTCAGCACACGTGGAATGCGGCTGACTGTCACCCGCACATTCGGCCACTGCGCATTCATGTCCGCACACAGCGCCTCGCCCGCCATCTTCGCCATGGCGTATTCCGTCATGTCGGGCGGCCGTTTCTCCACCGCGATCGACGACGGATAGAACACGGACAGCTTGCCCGGCTGCCGCGCCGCGAGCTGCTGGCACACTGCATAGAATCCATCGACGTAAAAATCGCAGAAGCGCGCGAACCGATCGCGCGCGTACAGTCCCGACTTCTGTTGAAAGATCGGCGACGTAGCGAAGTAATACAAATGCGTCGGTGCCGCCGCAAGCGTCGCCAGTTGCTCCGCGGCCGGCGCCTGCACATCATAACGCAACGTGTCGCACTGCCCGCCCCAACGCCGGATTTCCTCGCTGATGCGCTCGGCTTCGACCAGGCCCGACGCATACGTCAGCACAACGTGCGCACCACCTGCCGCCAGCAGCTTGGAGGTCACCTCGCCGAGACCGCGCGACCCGCCCAGCACCAGCGCCGTGGCGCCGCGGAATTCGTCCCGCGTGACATGCCGCGCCAGGTCGGCGACCCCGGCCTGCGCGATCGGCGGCAGCCGCGCGAAGCTTTCCACCGTGCCGAACAATCCGCCACCGGCAATCGCCTGCCGAACCACGCGAAACCGAGGGTCCGTCGCCGTCACCCGAAAGCCGAGCGCATCGTCATCCTCGGCCCCGTCACTGAAATTCAGCGTCAGCCCGCCGAAGATCGAGTGCAGGCCAGGACAAACCATGCCGACCAGCCGGGTGGTACAGGCCAGCGCGGCGATGCGGCGTTCGCCCCATTGCCGTGCAGCGGCTGGAAATTCCCGCGCCAATTCGCCAGGCGGCACGGCGAAGCCGACACGCCCCGACCGCGCGGCCAGATCTTCGAACCGCACCTCGATCGGCTGGTCCGGTCGCAGAATCTCCTGACCGGCACCGGGACTTTCCGACGCCGGCGGATCGCGCCGCGCCCCAAACGCGGCGGCAAGCCGGAACCCGACGCCACCGCCGATATCGGCATCCATGCGGAAGCCCGCGTCGTCCAGGCGTGTCAGTACGCATTCGACGCTCTCACCCAGGCGCAGCAACCGATCGAAGCGGACCTTCACATTCGCAATCGGCGGCACATCCGGATGCCGCGCGGCAAACCGATCGATGCACCACAGCAGAGTGTGCAGCCCGTGCACCACCGGCACGCCGGCCTGTGTGCGCCGCGCCGCGACAGGATCCATATGCAGCGGATTGTTGTCGCCGGTCAGTCTGGCGAACCGCTGCTGGTCCTCCATGGAAAATGATCGGCGATCCAGGATTTCGTTCATGCGCGCACGGACCCGCTGCCTGCTTTCGCTCTTCTACTAACGGCACACTTCAACGAATGGAAGGGCTACAGCGGCATGCCGTCTTCGCCAACCGGCGCGTCCGGCAGCGCATAGTTCCGCAGCGCCATCACGTCATGCAGGGTCACGCGCGCGCCATGCGTTTCCACGCCAACGTCGCGCAGCGTTGCGAACGCACGCGACAGGTTCTCCTGCCGGCAGCCCAGCCGTGCTGCCAGCAAGCCCTTGTCGAACGGCAAACGAAAGTCCGCATGATCCGCCTGCGGATCCTCCACTTGTTCCAGCAGGTAGCAGCCCAGCCGTTGCGGTGTCGAACGCAGCTTCAGGTCCAGCACCTGCCGCATCAGCGCGCCGAAATCCGAGGCCACCTCTCGCAACACGGCACCGGCCAGCGAGGGTGCGCGCGAGATCAGGGTCCGCAACGGCCCCGCGGCAACGATAAGCAGCAACGAAGCAACGACTGCCTGCGCGCTGATCGGGCACGGCAGATCGCCCAGCACCGTGGCGATCGCCACCCCGCTGACCGGCTGCAGCACGTCCACGATAGCACTGGAGCCGTCGATGGCGGCGCCGCTCAAGGTCACGCGCCCTTCCAGCAGGAAGTTCAGGCTGTCGGCCACCTCCCCGCGGCGCAACAGTACCTCGCCCGCCGGGACGGCGACGACCGTGGAGACACTGCCGATCCGGATCAACAATGAATTGTCGAGTTGGCTGAACAACGGGATTTTCTTTATCGCGTCCGGTCGAAGCCCCATCTCGGCACCCTTCGTGATCCTCCGAATCGGCCGTATTCTATCGGCGAATATTGCGAGCACTGCAATCCATCCTGTCTCCCGGTTGGTTGCAGCCGCCCCTGGCCCGGCCGGGCCGGGCGGTGCACAGTGTCGCTATAGCCGCGAAATGGAGCGTCCCATGCCCAGTAAAGTCATCATCAGTTGTGCCGTCACCGGCTCCATCCACACCCCCAGCATGTCGGAACACCTGCCGGTCACGCCAGAGGAAATTGCCCGTAGCTCGATCGAAGCCGCCGAGGCCGGGGCCGCGATCATTCACCTGCACGCTCGCGATCCGCAGACCGGTGCGCCGACGCCCGATCCAGCGGTGTTCATGCGCTTTTTGCCGGTGATCAAGCAGAACGTCGATGCCGTGGTGAACATCACCACCGGCGGCGGCCTGACCATGACGCTGGATGAACGGCTCGCCGCGCCGTTGGTCGCGAAGCCGGAGATGTGCAGCCTCAACATGGGCAGCATGAACTTCAACATCTCCCACGCCGGCGACCGGGTGAAGGACTGGAAGCACGATTGGGAGCAGCCGTATCTGGCTGCAACTGATAATTTCATCTTTCGGAATACGTTCCGAGATGTAGCTGGCATCGTCGAACGGCTGGGCAAGACGCACGGCACGCGCTTCGAGTTTGAATGCTACGACACCGGCCATTTGTACAACCTGGCCTACTGCCTCGACCAGAAGATCGTCGAGCCGCCGTTGTTCGTACAGACGATCTTCGGCATCCTCGGCGGCATCGGCCCCGACCCGCGCAATCTGCTGTTCATGCGCGAGACGGCCGACAAATTGTTTGGTACGGATTACGTCTGGTCCGTGCTTGCGGCAGGGCGGCACCAGATGGCATTCACCACGATGGCCGGCATCCTGGGCGGCAATGTGCGTGTCGGGCTCGAGGACAGCCTGTATATCGGCCGCGGCCAGTTCGCGAAATCAAATGCGGAGCAAGTAGCGAAAATCCGCCGGATCCTGGAGGAACTAAGTCTGGAAATCGCCACCCCAAAGGAAGCGCGCGAGATGCTGAAGCTGAAAGGCGGGGATCGCGTCGGGTTCTGAACGCGCACGGCTTACGTAAGGGCCCGCGGGGAAACAAACGAATCGACCGGCGCGGCGCACCGGCCCCCACCGTCATGCCGACGAAGGTCGGCATCCACGACTTTGCAGCAAACAGCAAGGAAGTCGTGGATGCCGACCTTCGTCGGCATGACGGCGTAGGCGTGGCTGCCGCGCCAAACTGGCGCGGTTATTTCCCCGCGAGCGCTAAGCGCGGTACCGCAACCCCGTCCCTGCCATCGCGAGCCGGCGCCGCCTTACCGCGCGGTGATCGCCTGCCCGCCCGGCAATGCGTCGCTGACACCGATCGCCGACAACGCGGTTGCCACGATGTCCTTCGCGCTCAGCTTCGCCACGGCAAGCTGTTTCGCCTGCGAATCGTGGTCGATGAAGATGTCGGGCAGGATCATCGGCCGCAGCTTCAGCCCGCGATCCAGCAGCCCCTTCCATGCCAGATACTGCATCACCTGCGCCGAGAACCCGCCGATCGAGCCTTCCTCGATGGTGATCAGCACCTCGTGGTGCCGTGCCAGTTGCTCCACCAGCGCCTCGTCGATCGGCTTGGCGAACCGCGCGTCGGCCACGGTCGCGCGCAGCCCGCGCGCAGCCAACTCGTCGGCGGCCCTCAGCGCATCCGCCAGCCGTGGACCCAGCGACAGGATGGCGATGTTGTTGCCCTCGCGCAGCACGCGGCCCTTGCCGATCGGCATCTCCTCGCCCTTGTCGGGCAGCTTCACGCCGACGCCTTCGCCGCGCGGATAGCGGAAGCCGCTCGGCCGGTCGCCGATGCCCACCGCGGTGGTCACCGCGTGCACCAGTTCCGCTTCGTCGGCGGGCGCCATCAGCACGAAGCCAGGCAGGCAGCCGAGATAGGCCAGATCGAAGCTGCCGGAATGCGTCGCGCCGTCGTTGCCGACTGGCCCGGCGCGGTCCATCGCGAAGCGCACCGGCAGCGACTGGATCGCCACGTCGTGCACCACCTGGTCGTACGCGCGCTGCAGGAACGTCGAGTAGATCGCGCAGAACGGCTTCATCCCCTCGGTCGCCAGGCCTGCCGCGAACGTCACGGCGTGTTGTTCCGCGATCCCAACATCGAAGGTGCGGTCCGGAAAGCGCTTGCCGAACTTGTCCAACCCGGTGCCCGACGGCATCGCCGCCGTGATGGCAACGATCGAGGAATCCTTCTCTGCCTCGGCAATTAACGCACCGGCGAACACGTTGGTGTAACTCGGCGGTCCCGGCGGCGCCTTCGCCTGCTCGCCGGTGATCACGTTGAACTTCGACACGCTGTGCAGCTTGTCGGCGGAAGCCTCGGCCTTGGCGTAGCCCTTGCCCTTCTGGGTGATCGCATGCACCAGGATCGGGCCGGATTCCTCCGCCTCGCGCACGTTGCGCAGCACCGGCAGCAGATGATCGAGGTTATGCCCATCGATCGGGCCGACATAATAGAATCCCAGTTCCTCGAACAACGTGCCGCCGGTCAGCATGCCGCGCGCATATTCCTCCGCGCGTCCCAGCGTGCGTTCGATGCCGCGCGGGAAACGCTTGGCCATCCGCACGCCGAGCTCCCGCAGCGACAGGAAACTGCGCGACGACATCAGCCGCGACAGATACGCGCTCATGGCGCCCACCGGCGGCGCGATCGACATGTCGTTGTCGTTCAGGATGACGATCAGCCGAGTGTGCCGCGCGCCGGCATTGTTCATCGCCTCATACGCCATGCCGGCACTCATCGCGCCGTCGCCGATCACCGCGATGATGTTGCGGTCGTCCTTCTCTGCGCGCCCCGCTTCCTTGGCACGTGCGTTCTTCAGGTCGCGCGCCACCGCCATGCCAAGTCCGGCGGAAATCGACGTCGATGAATGCGCGGCACCGAACGGGTCGTATTCGCTTTCGGCGCGCCGGGTAAATCCCGAAAGGCCGCCGCCCTGGCGCAGCGTGCGAATTCGTTCGCGCCGCCCCGTCAAAATCTTGTGCGGATAGGCCTGGTGGCCGACGTCCCAGATCAGCCGGTCGCGCGGGGTATCGAAGATGGCATGGATGGCGACGGTCAGCTCGATCACGCCGAGCGACGCGCCCAGGTGGCCGCCGGTGACGGAAACGGCGTCGATCGTCTCGGCGCGCAGCTCGTCGGCGAGCTGGCGCAATTGCTCGTGCGAGAAATTACGCAGGTCCGCGGGGTAGCGCACGCGATCGAGCAGGGGCGTATTCACTGGGCTCATGGGTTCTCGCTCTCCTCACGCCGGTCAATTCCGGCGCGTCACCACGAAGGTGGCCAATGCCACCAGCAGCGACGCTTTCTCCCCGAAACTTTCCAGGTGTTTGGCGGCTTGTGCCGCGAGCATTTCCGCCTGGGCCCGGGCGCGTTCCGGACCCAGTACCGCCACCATGGTTGCCTTTCCGGCGGCGGCATCTTTGCCAATCGTCTTGCCGATTTCCTCCGTACTGCCTTCCGTGTCCAGTAGGTCATCGGCGATCTGGTAGGCAGCGCCAAGGTCGCGCCCATATCCGGCCAGCAGATGGCGCTGGTGCGCCGGGGCGCGGCCCAGGATCGCGCCGGCCTCGGCACTGAACTGGATCAGCCGGCCGGTCTTCAGCGCCTGCAGGCGGGTCACCGCCGGGCCGTCGAGCGTCCGTCCCTCCGCCAGCATGTCGATCATTTGCCCGCCCGCCATGCCGCGGGAGCCGGACGCGGCGGCCAGCGCCGCCACCAGCTCACACCGCGCCTGGGAGTCGGAATGGGTGTCCGGCTCGGCCAGCACCTCGAAGGCGCGGGTCTGCAATGCGTCGCCCACGAGGATCGCCGTCGCCTCGTCATACGCCTTGTGGGTGGACGGCTTGCCGCGGCGGAGATCGTCGTTGTCCATCGCCGGCAGGTCGTCGTGCACCAGCGAATACGCGTGCAGCATTTCCACGGCGGCGGCGGCGCGGGCGGCGCAGGTCGGCGAAACGGCGAACAACGCGGCGGTTTCCATCACCAGGAAGCCGCGGAAGCGCTTGCCGCCACCCAGCGTCGCATAGCGCATGGCGTCGCCGAGACGGGCCTCGGCGCCCTCCGGGATCGGCAGCAGGTTGTCCAGCGCCGTCTCGACGGTCTGCGCCACACGCGTCATGGCCTGGGGGAGGTCCCCGCCTTCCGCCACGAGTCCAATGCCTTCCGATGCCACTTCAGCCCCTGACATGCTTCATCATATGGAACCGAGTCGGAATGGCTGGCATTCCCAGAGCCTCGATACAGCCCAGGAATGTCGCTATCGCCCGGCCGTGTTGCGAAGGGGTCACAGGCAACGTGCCCCATGCGCCACGAACTCTCCGCTTTACCGCAGGCGCCGGCCCGGGGCCATAGGCCAGGCAAGCGGGTCAACAGGGGAAAGGCCGGGGCTTTGCCCCGGACCCCACCAAGGGCATTGCCCTTGGGACCCTTTACTTCGCTGGATGGCGGGGAGGGGGCACAGGGCCGGAGGACCACGCGTGGTCCTCCGGCCCTGTGCCCCC
>DASXFW010000004.1:0-31600 GCA_036489395.1 Acetobacteraceae bacterium
CTCCCGGGAGATTGCTTCGGCCAGGCCGCCTCGCAATGACAGGAATGCGGTGACAACTCGCGCTGACAGTGGGTGGTCAACTCGCGCTGACGGGGAAGCGTTCAGCTCATCCCGCCACGCGCCGCCACCGGCCAGACGCACTCCACCCGGCCGCCGCGCACGCCGACATACCAATCGTAACGATCCACCGTCGGATCGCAGTGCCCCGGCACCAGCCGCAGCTTCTCGCCCAGCTTCGGCATCGTCGTTTCGCTGCCGACATCCAGCTTGCCGTGTTCGTCCGACGCGCTGACGTAGCTTATGTCCGGGCGCTGCCAGACCAGCGGCAGGCCGCTATCTACCGACACGGCTTTGTGTCCCGCATCCAGCACCGCCAACCCCGCCTTCGGCGCGCTCATCACCGTCGCCAGCACGAACAATGCGTGGCGGAACGTGTGGACTGGTGCGCCTGACTCGTCGAGGTTGCGCGCGTAGTCGGCGTCCATGAACACGTAGCTGCCGGCTTGCATTTCCGTATAGACGCCGGACGCGGATTCGAATTCGAACGTCCCGGTGCCGGCACCTCCGACGATCGCGCAGTCCAGTCCCTGCTGGCGAAGTTGCTCGACCGTGCGGCGCGATGCATCGACCGCGGCCTGCACCATCGTGCGCCGTTCGGTCACCGTGCGCTTGTGCTGCGCACTGCCGTGATACGCTTGCAATCCGCCGAACATCAGGTGCTTCGACGCCGCAATGCGCTGCGCCAGCGCCACCGCATCCGGCCCGGGCGCGACGCCGCAACGCGCAGCGCCAACGTCTATTTCCACCAGCACCGGCAGCCGGATGCCGGCGTCCGCAGCGGCGATTTCCAGCGCCGATACCTGCGCCGGGTCATCGGCGCACACTGCCACTTTGGCGATCTTCGCCAGTGCGCACAGGCGGGCCAACTTGGTCGCGCCGACGATCTCGTTGGACACCAGGATGTCGGGGATGCCGCCCCACGCCAGCACCTCGGCCTCGGCCACCTTTTGCACGCACTGACCCACCGCGCCGCGCGCCATCTGCAACTTCGCGATAACCGGCGATTTGTGCGTCTTGGCGTGCGCGCGCAACTTCACGCCCGTGGGGGCAAGCAGCGCGGCCATGCGGTCGAGATTGTATTCGAACGCGTCGAGGTCGATGAGCAGCGCCGGCGTGTCGATCTCATCTTCCCGCATGCCGGGTTGGGCGGGCGGTGTTTGCAGCATGGGATGACCCTTTCCATGGCCGGCACGATCCGCCCGGCGCGATCCAGGTGTGTGCGGCAGTTTTGCCCCGTGCGGTCGCGACGACAACCCGTCGGAGCATCCCTCCCTGTGTCGTTGCGAGCGCAGCGAGGCAATCTCGGTCGGTTCGAGTCCGAATGCCGAAGGAGATTGCTTCGCTGCGCTCGCAATGACAGGAGGCTGCGCGTGCAAAGACAGGAGGCTGCGCGTGCAATGACAGGAGGCTGCGCTTGCAATGACAGAGGGGCGGCGGCAACGACCGGGGTGGGCGCTACTCCGCCGCGGCCATCGCCGGGCGCTTGGTACGGCGCTCGCTCGCCAGCGCCATCGCCACGGTGATCAGCATGAAAAACACCGACGCGTAGAACACCCAGCGCGGCATGCTGTGGTCCATGATCCAGCCGCCCAGCATCGGCCCGATCGTGCCGCCGATGTTGAACCCGGTGGTGACGATGCCGAACACGCGGCCCGACGCGCCCGGCGGTGCCGCGGCGCGCACCAGCATGTCGCGCGACGGCGCGATCATGCCCGACAGGAATCCCGCGACGCCCATGCACGTCGCCAGCAGCACCGGACCCGGATAGATCGTGCCGACCACGCCCACCAGCAGCGCCGCGCCGGCAAATCCCGCCGCGGCCACGTCGCCGTGCCGGCGTGTCGCGTCGGCGATGAAGCCGCCTGCCAGCACGCCCAGCGCCGTCGCCAGCAGGAACGCCGTCAGCGCCGCGTTCGCGACGGGCAGCGTCACGTGGTACAGCGACACGAATGCGACGACCGAGAAATTGTTCAGCGCACCGGTGCTCAGGCTGAGCAACGTGAAGAACGCGACCAGCCCAAACACGGTCGGCGTCAGCAGCCTTCGCAGCGGGATCGCCGGTGCGGCCGTGGCGGCGGCATGCGACGCGGCCGTGCGATCCAGCGAACGCGAAACCAGCAGCGGCACCGCAGCGACCCACGCCAACGCGCCGGCCGCGACGATCGCCGCCTGCATGCCCCACAGGTGCGTCAGCGCCAGCATCGTCATCGGCGCCAGCGCGCCACCGAGATAGCCGGAGAACGTGTGCCACGAAAACGCGCGTCCCAGCCTCGATGGTTCGATCACCGAACCCAGGATCGAATAGTCCGACGGATGGTACACGCCGTTGGCGATGCCCAGCAGCACCGCGGTGACCAGCATCTGCGGATAGGTCGGATGCAGCCCGAAGGCGACATAGCCGATGCCCGCCAATGCCAGCCCGCATATCAGCACGCGACGCGAGCCGAAGCGGTCCGCAGCGTAGCCCATCGGCGTCTGCACCAGCGCCGACACGACATTGCCCAGCGTGATCGCGAGGCCGAGCTGGATGAAGTCCACGCCCAGCCGCTGCTTCAGCAACGGGAACAACGGCACGAGCACGAGGTAATGGAAATGGCTGACCATGTGCGCGCCGCAGATCAGCGCGAGCGCGCGGTATTCGGTCGGCTTGGCGGCACGGGTCTCCGACATCAGGCGAACGCCTTGCGGATGCGTGCCCAATCCTCGATCGCGTTTTCTTCGCCGGGGGTAATCGGGATGACGAACTGGCTCCAGCCGGCGTCGCGCATCGCTTCGATGCGCTGCTTCAGTTCTTGCTCGGTCGCCGTGAAGGTGGTCCGGCGGATCAGTTCGGCGTCGATGAAGCGCTGCTCTTCCGGCTTCACGAACACGAAATGACCGCGGTGGTTGGTGAGGTAGCGCGCATCCGGCGGTTCGAAGCCGCGTGCCATCTCGACATAGCCGCGCACGTTCTCCGTCACCGCTTCCGGCACGTCCGACGTGTTCTGCCAGCCCTCCATGTCGAGGTCGGCGGCACGGTGCAGCAGCACGGCCGCGCGCGGGCCGGACTGTGCCATGGCGCGCGCGCTGTCGGCCGACTCGCCCGGTTCCAGCACGCAGCCGCAGGACCATGCGGTCGCGTACAGGTCGGACGGCGGCTTGCCGGCCTGCGCCCAGCTTTCCCGCATGGAGCGGATCGCGCCCAGCGCACCGTCCGTGTCGGACACGAAGCTCATCCATGCGCCGTTCAGCTTCGCCGTCAGGGCCTGCGATTTCGGGCCATAGGCGGAGACGTGCAGCTTGATCGGATCGTGCGTGTTGATCAGGTTGGCGTCGGGGTTGAGGAAACGGATTTTCTTGCGCTTGCCCTCGATGCTGGTCTCGATCGTCTCGCCGTTCAGCAGCGCATAGACGACGCGGATATACTCCTCCATGTCGGCCAGCTTCATCGCGCCCAGGCCCATGGCACGGCGGGCGGAGAAGCCGGTGCCGACGCCGAAATCGATGCGCCCCGGCGCGAGGCCGTTCAGCGTCGCGAAGGCGTTGGCGGTGACCGCGGCGATGCGGTTGGAAGGCACCAGCACGCCGGTGCCCAGACGGATGCGGCTGGTCTTCATCGCCGCGGCGCCCATCGCGACGAAGCAGTCGGCGGTGATCATCTGCGTGTCGTAGAACCAGGCGTGGGTGAAGCCGAGCTCCTCCGCACGCTGCGCGAGCTTCCACGAATCGCTGGACGTGGCGATGCCGATGCCGAAATCCATGCCTGGGGGCTCCTGGGCGTTTCCTTGGGCGGGAGTTTACGGGATTTCGGGGACGGATGGAACGTCGAGCCCGAGGACCCTGCTCCTGGCCGGGGCGCCAAGGATGCTACAGCGGGCATTTCGTGGTAATGCCGGGACCTGGATGGAGCGCCAGCAATTGGATTGACCATCATGAGTGTTGTTCTCCGCCGGCCAGCCATGACGCGCGACCAGTTCTTCGCCTGGGCGGAGGCTGATGGCGGCCGCTGGGAATTCGACGGGTTCGAGCCCGTCGCGATGACCGGCGGCAACCTGAGCCATAGCCAGATCGGCGTGAACCTGATCACGGCTTTGCGCACCCGCCTCCGTGGCGCGGCCTGCCGTCCCCTCGGGCCGGACGCCGGCCTGGCTACCATCGGCGACACCGTCCGGTACCCGGACGCGCTGGTAACCTGCACCAGGGTTTCTGGCGAAGCGCGCGTGGTTCCGGGCGTTGTCGTGGTGTTCGAAGTGCTCAGCCCAACGTCCGGTCGTGTGGACCGCATTGTCAAACTGCGCGAGTATCGCGCGGTGCCGACGATCCGGCGTTACGTCATTCTGGAATATGCCAGCGCGGAGCTGACCGTGTTCACGCGCAACGCCGCCGACGCGGACTGGGTCGCGATCCCGTTGACTGACAAAGACACGCTGCACATGCCGGAAATCGGCATCGAGATCCCAGTCGCTGAATTCTACGAGGATGTGGAATTTCCATCGGCGGCGGACGCTGCCGAGCGCGTCGGCTGATTCTCCATCGCCTGGTCAGGCAGCGGTTTCACGCAGCGCCGGAACCCGTATCCATACGACCGAGGCGATCATGCGCCGCGTCTGTTTCGACGGGAACGAGGAGACGCCTGCGTTCAACGCACGCTGGTGACGGCGTTGCGGTTCTGCGCCCGGGCCTGCGCGTTCTCGCCAAGGGCGGTCGGCCGGTCCTCGCCGTAGCTGATCGTGGTGATGCGCGACGGCGCGACGCCTTTGGCCTCCAGGTAAAGGCCGACGTTGCGGGACCGTTGCTCGCCGAGCGCCAGGCTGCGTTCCTCGGCTTCCCGCTTGCCAGTTTCCTGATCGTCGGGGTTGCCGGCGATCTGAATGTTGACGCTGGGATATTTCGCCAGCCGCGCCCGTCCAGCGCCTCGGTCGTCTGGGCGGACAGCGACGTGCCGGCGTCGAATTCGAACCGGCCGAGGAAGATCGGTTTCCGGCCATCCGGCACCGTGCCCAGCGCGGTCTGCTGCCCGGCCAGGCGGCGGCCGAGGCGGAAGCCCCCCAGCCACCAGAACAACGCCTCCGCAGCGGCGGTGTTGCGACGGCTGTAGGCGATGAAGGCGCGGTATTTCAGCGCGGGCGGAGCGTCCCGCCATGGCCCTCCTCCGGCCCGCCGCGGTGCGCGCGAACAGTCCGGCGTTCATTTTAGATGCGGGCCGATCCCGCTGCCACAGGAAACCGCCGCATGAGTCACGTCATGTCGAACCAGGCTTGGCCGGTGCACGACGCCGCCTCGGCCAGTCACGCGCCACCCCCGAACCCGCGCCCCTCTGGACACCAAACGGCCGCGATGGCCAGACTCCCGCGCCACACAGGAGCGTCGCCGATGACGATCATCGATTCACAGGTCCATGCCTATGAGGCGAACACGCCGAAGCGGCCCTGGCACAGCGTGCCGAACTGGCCCGACCACGTCACCGGCGACGAGATGGTCGCAGCCATGGACAAGGTCGGCGTTGACGGCGCGATCTTCATCTCCGCTTTCGGCTTGTACCAATACGACGCCAGCTATGCGGTGGAGGTGCAACGCGCGCACTCCGACCGGTTCGCCATCGTCAAGCCGGTCAACCCGGACGATCCGGCCGTGGCCGATGTCATTGCCGACTGGAAGCAGACGCCAGGCACCGTCGGCATTCGTATCATGCTACCGGAAGGCTCGACCCGTGCGGCGGACGACCCCGGCCTGGACCGGATCGCGCGCGCGGCCGTCCGTCACGACCTGCCGATTAACATCTTGTTCTGGGGCAATCTGGACGTCGGCACGGCGCTGATCGATCGCCATCCCGACACGCGATTCATCATCGACCACCTGGGCATCATGCAGCCGCGCGTGCCGCCGGCGCCACCACAGCCCTGGGCCGACCTGCCGAAGGTGCTGGAACTCGCGAAGCGTCCGAACGCCGTGATCAAGGTCAGCGGCGCCTGCACTTTGTCGCAGCTTCCGTATCCTTTCCCAGACATCTGGGATCCGCTCGCACGCGTGTTCGATGCCTGGGGTTTCGAGCGCTGCCTATGGGGCACCGACTGGACGCGCGCGTTCGCCGTCGTCAACTACGAGCAAGCCGTCGAGCCGTTTATCGGCACCGATCGCCTGAGCGATACGGAACGGGCCATGCTCATGGGCGGCGCCTGTGCCAAGGCCTATGGCTGGTCGCCGCGGGCTGCCGCGTAATTCCAGGCGGACGCGGGCGCGTACGTCATGCTTTCCGCCGCCTGGCATCAGGCAGCTTCGGGGATGTCGTCGAGCGATCTGAGCGCGGCAGCGCACGGGATTCCTGGCCGGCTGCGCGGAACGGGGTACGATTCCGCGCTCATCGGGAAGCATTGCCGTTGCCAATGCGTCAGGAAGGCAGCGTTGTTGCAGCAAGCTTCGGCGTCAGACGCGTTCCCGCGTGTGGCCAGCCAAGGAGGAAACCCCGTGAAATTGTCCCGCCCGCTCGCGGTCGCCAGCATGTTCGTAATGCTCGGTGCAGCATGGCCCGTACACGCCGCGCTGAACCCCAACGCGCTCACCAACAACGCGCTCGCCAGCAACGCGATCACCAACAACGCGCTCGCCAACAACGCGCTCGCCGCGACTGGATCGGCGGTCGCCGACCTGAACGGCGTGACCGTCGAGGCCGTCGCGCTGCCGCAAGCCGCGCGGCCCTGATCGTGCCAACCGCGTTCGGCCCGGCGGCGATCGCCGGGCTGCTCGCGCTCGCCGTCGCCGCCCACGCCGCACCGCCGCCGGCAACCCGGGCGCCGAGCGTGTCCGTCATCGGCACGGCGTTTCACGTCACGCTGCCGGACGGCACGGTGTTGGCGCAGGAGCAACTGCCCGGCACCGTCCTCACGTTCGGCGACGGCAGCGGCGCGCAGCGAAAAATCCGCATCGACGCAGCAGAACACGACGCCCGCGATCCGCGCGGCGAGGTCATGCTCTACACGCTGTCCGAACAGGACGCGGCCACCGGGCAATGGCACAACGCCTGCCAGCCCGATCCGGACGGCCGCCGCCTCGGCTTTCCGCTCGCCGGCGCGTTCACCCCGGACGGTCGTTATGTTGCCAGGCCGGGACGCATCCTGATCACCTGCACCGGCGGCGCCGAGGGCAAATGCGTCCGCTTCGGCTATCAGCCATGGCGCACCTTGCCGGACGGCACGTCGTTGGAACCCTACTACCAGGCCTGCGTGCGCCTGGTCCGGGCAGACTATGGCGGCGACGGCATAGGCCATACACGCAACGGCACGCCCATCGACTTGTTCGACAGGATCGGCATCCAGCGCGACGAGATCGGTCCCGGCATGACGTTGGAAGCCGCGTTCGCGCCGGATGGGGCGGTCTGCGTGGCGCATCCGCGGCTGCCCGATCTGACGTCGCTCGATGCGTTGGCGCGACTTTACCCTCGCCTTGCCGGCCACCTCGGCGCAGCCTGCACGGAGCATGCGCCCGCGCTGCTGTTCGTTCGTTCCGTCGCAGGCTGATGGCTGCTTGCCACCCAAAGCGCGCATCCGTCGGGCGCGCATAGCCAGGCCGCCGTTGCGCGATCTGGCCTACGCCCCAATCACATCCTGCGTCGCCGCGTTCCTTCAGCGCGCCATCCCCGTCGCCCCCACTGGCACGTCATAGAACGCCAGCGTCATCGATACGCTGCTGTAATGCCCCATCAGCGTGATCACGTCGGTGATGCCGACATGATCCAGCGCCTTCACCGCGCGGTCATACAATCCCCGCGGCACCCACCGCGCGTTCGCCAGCGTGACCGCCATCTCGTACACCACTTGCTCCCGCTCGTCCGCGAACGACGTCGTCAGGCCGGCGAGGATCGCCTCGACCTTGTCCGCCGGCAGCCCGACTTCCTTGCCGCGCCGCTCATGCGCGGCGGTCGGATAGGCCGAATGAAACTTGCTGGTGATGACGCAGACGGCGATCTCGCGCTCGCGCTCCGTCAGCGAGTAATGGCCGGCATGGAAATGCCCGCCGAACGGCCCGGCGACCTTCGCCAGTTTCGGATTGTGCACCCAGATCTTGCTCGGCCCGGGAAGCCCGCCGCGACTCTCCATCATCGCGCGGAAGCCTTCCTGTTGCTCCGGAGTCATCTGGTCATAGGGGATCTCGGCGTAACGGCCGAATGTTGGCTTGTCGGACATTGCTGGTTTCCTTCCCGCGCCTGGTTCGCGGCGCATCCTGCAATGGCCGTGGGGGCCTGTCGATTGTACGGGAACTCCGGTTGCTCCGCGGGTGCGTCGCGCTTCGCGACCTCGATACCCGCACCGCCGAAGAAATCATCGCTACGACGAGCACGGACTGCCGCCCTGAAGCTTGCTGTCATTACGAGGCAAGACACAACGTCCCCCCTCCCCTTGAGGGAGGGGTTGGGGGAGGGGTGCGTACATCCACCGACCGCGGTTGTGCGCACCCCTCCCCCTGGCCCCCTCCCTCAAGGGGAGGGGGACGTTGTTTCTTGCCTGGCAATGACCGCGACAGGACGCCGGGCCGCTATTCCGCCGCCGCCGGTGCCGGCCCCGTGCGCGCCTGCCCCAGATCCGGCGCATGCAGCTCCACATCGCGCGTCTCCGGCCCGATCGCCACGCCGAGCACGATCAGCACGCCCGCCACTGCCAGCATCACCAGCGGCGTCATCACGTACGGCATGAACTTCGCCAGCCCCAGCAGATAGAATCCCGCGAAGGCCGGGATCACCACCGCGGCGCTGTAGCCGATGCCGTAGCCGCTGGCGCGCACCTGCGTCGGGAAACGCTCCGAGATATACGTCGTCACCACGCCCCACGGCGACACCACCACCACGTAGAAAGCAATGGTGATCAGCGCCGTGCCGATCGGCGATCCGGCCGCCAGCGCGTGCTGCACCAGTGCATAATAAAGTCCGGTGCCGAGGATCAGAATACCCAACCCGCCCAGCGCGATCGCGGGACGCCGGCCGATCGCCTGGCTGAGCATGCCGAACCCGACGAAGCCGAAGAACAACACGATGCTGCCGACCAGGAAGATGTCGGATGTCAGCCCGGCCGGCAGATGCAGATGCTGGATCATGATGCCCGGCAGGATGGTCGGCGCTTGCGACGCGAACCAGAACCCCAGCATCATCAGGAACACCTGCGCCAGGCTGCGGAAATGCGCGCCGGAGAGAACTTCCTTCAATGGAGCCTCGCTCTTTTCCGATGCCATCCACATCGCCGATTCCGGGACCCGGCGATAGTACAGCAGGAACGCGAAGGCCAGGAACGCGCCGAAGATGAACGTAAGGCGCCAGCCCCAGGCATAGTACTGCGCGTGCGTGGTGACCGCGAGCATGAAGCTGGTCACCGCCGACACCAGCGCGAAGCCGATCGGGAATGCGCCTTGCAATATGCCGCCGACGAAGCCGCGCCGCGCCTTCGGTACCATCTCCAGCGCCAGCGTGTTGTTCGACGTATATTCGCCGCCCATGAACACGCCGTCGATGAAGCGCAGCACGATCAGCAGCACCAGCGACCAGACTCCCCAGGTCGCGTAGCCGGGCAGGCAGGCGATCAGGAATGTTAGTGCACCAAACCCGGCGATGCTGATCATCGTGATGCGCCGGCGGCCGATCTTGTCCGCCCAGTGGCCGAAGATCACCGCGCCGCACGGGCGGCCGAACAAGGTAGCCGCGAAGGTGAAGAAATAGATCGTCGTGCTGGCGTTGGCGCTGAGGCCCTTCGGTTCGAAATATTCGATCACCGGTGCGAGAGCGAGGACCGGCAGGTAGATGTCAAAGAAATCGACCGCGAACCCGATGCATCCGGCCACCACGGTGCGTCGGGCTTCCGGTGTTAATTTCTGGGCTGTCTCCAGGCCTGATGGCATCTTGTTCGTCCCTCCGTCGGCGTCATGTGCCGCGGGACGATTAAGCCAGCCGCCGAGTCGGTTGGGTCAAGCCTCGCCGGTCTCACTTCTGCGCGAAACTTTACAGATGAAATCTTCGACATTTGTAAAACATCGGCGTGTCATCCTGCCGCCGGCTGAAGCTGCACGTCACCGGCGACGACTCGGCCGCGGCCCTGCGGCGTGTCCAGCAGCAGCGCGCCGTCGGTGTCGATGCCGGCGAAGCCGCCGGTAACGAAGCGATCCGACAGCGCGACGCCAAGCTGCGTGCCGGGCGGATGCGCTCGGGCCAGCCAGGCGGTGCGCACCGGCGCGAAGCCGTCCTGCTGCCAGATCGTCAACCAATCGCCGAGCGCCTTAAGCAGCCGCTCCCGCGTGCCATCGACGGTCGCCAGGCCGCCGCTGCCGACGATGGTCGAGACCTGGTAGGACAGCCCCTCCGGCGCGTGCAGCACGTTCACGCCGATCCCCAGGATCACCGCATCGCTGTCGTTCTCCAGCAGGATGCCGGCAATCTTGCCGTCGCGTACAAGAACGTCGTTCGGCCATTTCAAGGAGGCGCGCGTGCGCGACGGCAGCAGCGCGTCCACCGCGTCGGCCACCGCCAGTGCCGCAACGAAACCGAGCTCGACGCGGCGTGCCTGCGGCACATCAGGGCGCAGGACGATCGACACGTAAAGATTGCCCGGCGGGCTGTACCAGCGCCGTGCCAGCCGCCCCCGCCCGGCCGATTGCTCGTCGGCATGCACCACGGTGCCGTGCGCCGCCCCGGCGGCCGCCAGGCGACGCGCTTCGTCGTTGGTGGATCCCAGCCGTTCGTAATGGCGCACTTCGAATGTCGTCATCGCTCTCCACCGCGTTGCGACCCCGGAAATCCTAGCCGAGCACCGGCGCGGGCGCCACATTTTCGCCGCGGCCCGGTGGCGATCCGGGCCGGTGCACCCAGGCAACCCATCGCCGCCGAACCTCGTTCGTACCCTGGCGGCCGCTGGCCGCGGACCTAAAGGAGAGAATGATGGACAAGGATCGCGTGGAAGGCATGGGGCATCAGGCGAAAGGCGCCGTGAAGGATGCCGCCGGCAAGGTTCTGGGCGACAAGAAGATGGAAGCCGAGGGCAAGACCGAGAAGACTGCCGGCAAGGTGCAGAATGCGGTCGGCGGCGCGAAGGACGCGGCGCGTGACGCCATGAAGGACTGGGACAACCGTTAGCGTGACCGGCGGGCGCCGTGGATTTGCCGGGGCGCCCGCCGCGCCTTCAGCCTTCCGGGCTGAACCCCATGACGGAAGCGAAGCGCTCGCGATAGGCCGGCCACACCTCCGGGTTGACCAGCCGAGGCGGGCGCTTTCCGTCCAGGATCTCCAGCACTTGTTCGGCCGCGAAGCGGGACATGTTCTCGCGCGATTCTTCGGTGGCGCCGGCGGTGTGCGGACTGACCAGCACGTTGTCGAACTGCAACAGCGGATGATCGTGCGGCGGCGGCTCGTCTTCCCAGACGTCCAACCCGGCGCCGGCGATGCGCTTGCTGGCCAGCGCATCGGCGAGCGCGGTTTCGTCGTGGATGAAGCCGCGCGCGGTGGTGATGAAATACGCATCGGGCCGCATCAGGCCGAAGGCGCGCGCATCCATCATGCGGCGTGATTGTCGGGTCAGCGGACAGTGCACCGACACGAAATCGGCCTGCCGCAGCAGTTCGTCCAGTTCGACTTTCTCTGCACCGCGCGCCTTGATTTGCTCCGCCGTGAGCAACGGGTCGTAGGCGAGCACGCGCATATTGAACAAGCCGCGGCACAGCTCGGCGACGCGGCCGCCGACATTGCCGATGCCGAGCACGCCGACGGTGCGGTTCAGCAGTTCGCGGCCGATATAGCCGTTGCGCGGGATGCCCGGGCCGGCGCGCAAGCGGCGGTCGGTCTCGATGATGCGCTTCGACAGCGTCAGCATCATCGCCAGCGCATGCTCTGCCACGCCTTCCTTGTTGCCGCCGGACTGGTTGACGACGGCGAGCCCTTGCCTGGTGCACGCATCGACATCGACGGTGTCGTAGCCGGCGCCGTTCGACGATACGGCGACCAGGTTCGGCAGGCGCGCGAGCAAGGCGTCGGTGACCTGGAAATGCGGCGCGATCACCTGGCGCGAGGCGCCGATCTGATACACGTGCGCCGCGTTCAGGATCGGCGTAACGACGTCGTCCGGGCTTTCGTTCTCCAGCTTGTCAAGCTGCACGTCCGGCCGCTGCGCCAGGATCTGGATGAACAGCGGCGAGGACAGGTATTTCACGTAGAAGACGCGCTTCGCATTCGGAGCCATGTCGTTTCCCCTCTCTTATTTCACCTCTCCCCTTGCGGGAGAGGTCGAGGTGCGAAGCACCGAGGGTGAGGGGCGAAACGCACGGATGTTTCGTGCGTCGCACCCCTTACCCTCGACGCTTCGCGTCTCGACCTGTCCCGCTCCGTGGGCGAGGTTTTCAATCTCCCAAAAACCGCGCCACCGCCGCGTTGGCCTGCATCGCCTCCAGCTCCGCCTCGGTCGGCAACTGCGGCCGGTCGCGCTGCTGGTTGACCATGCACAGGAACCCCATCGGCTCCTTCGCATCCGCCCGCAACTGGTGCCACGTCCACGCGGGGATGCTGATCAGGTCGAACGTCTTCACCGGCCGCACGCTGTCCCCGAGCAAACATGTGCCGTGCCCGCGCAGGATCATCACCGCGTGTGCATGTTCGTGACGTTCCAGCGTCGAGTACCCGCCGGCGTCCATTTCGAAATAGCGCAGCTCGCAGCCCATGTCCGGTTCATGGAACAACACCTGGCGCGAGATGTCCTGGAACACCGCGCTGCCGTCCTGCTTGTACGGCTGGCACACCACGCCATCCCACCGGTAGTCGCCGTGAAATTCGCGCACAAGTTCGGTTCGTTCTTCGTCCATGATCCCTACCGGTAAGCGTGCTGCGCGACGGCGCGGGTGAAGGCGGCGGTTGCCTCGGTCAGCCGGTCGCGCGCGAGCAGCAGGTTGCCGCCGATCAGCAACATTGCGTCCGGGCCGTAGAAGTCAAGCAGCTCCGGCGTTCGTTCCAGCGTCATGCCGCCGGCCGGCACGGGCATGGCGGGGTGCGGTCCGTTGCGTGCGTTATCGGCCAGTCGCCGGCAGGTTTCCGGCGAATAGCCGAAGCGTCCGCCGTAATTGGGAAAGATCACCGCGTCGGCGCCAATCAGCGGAAACAGCTTGCCGATCAGCAGCTCCGGAGCAATACGCGCGGCGCCGCCCATCGCGGGGTGCGCGAAGAACGCCATGTCGGGGAATTCCCGCGCCAGAGCCTGCACGTTCGCGAACCCGGCGATCACGGGTGCGATCAGCACGCAGTCCAGGTCCGCATCGCGTGCCAGCGCAACCTGCCGGCGCATCGCGTTGAGATCGCCGGACAGGCTGGGCAGGTAATGCGTTGGGTGGCCCGTCACCCGCACAGCGCGCGCGACGCCGTCGGCACAGGCGCGCACGCGGTCGGCAAAGCGGCTGTAGGCCTGGTCGGCCAGGCCGTGATCATCCTTGATGAAATCGATGCCGCCGCGTGCGAGGCGTTCCGCCAGATCGCCGAGCCGTTCCGGCGACAGGCCCTGCGGCTTCAGCGCAGAGCATGTCAGCGCGCGGCCGAACGCTCCGACGCGCGCGCGCAGGCCGGCGATACCGTGCCGCGGACCGGCAAATCCGGGCGGCAATTCCACGTCATGCAGCAGGACGTCGTCATGCAGCGACGTGTTGCCGAACAGCATGTTGAGGAATTGTCCGGCGTCGTTGCCGATGGTCGCGGCGGCGAGGCCGATGCGCACTGCAAACACGCCGCCGCCAAGATCGTCGATCGACTGCACTTCGCCGACGATGTCGTGCAGCACGGCGGGTTCGTCGATCGCCCCCAGCGGCATCTCGACGCTTTGCTCGACGGCGATCGCCTGCGCGCGCGCGGCGATCGACGCGGCGTCGCTGCGCACATGATAGGTGACGGCGATGCGCTCGCTCATGCGCGCGGTACCACCAGCGCATCGACGGCAATGGCGCCGCGCTCGCCGAGCATCACCGGATTGATGTCGATCGCTTCCAGCCTGTCGCCCAACGCCAGCGCGGCGCGTTGCAGCGCGCACAGCAGATCGACGAATGCGCGCGCCGCATCGGGATACTGCCAGCGCACGCTTGCCAGCACGCGTCCGATGCCGCCGGCTGCGAGCTTCTCTCCGATCGCACCGCGGCTGATCGGCACTGGCCAGATGCACATGTCGCGCAATGCCTCGGCGTAGATACCGCCGAGGCCGGCCAACAGGACGAGCCCGACACCAGGCGAGCGGCTGATGCCGGCAATCGCTTCCAGCGCGGCGGGAATCATCGGCTGCACAACAACGTGGTCCGCGCCCAGCTCGGCGAACGCCGATCGCAGTTCCGCGTCGTCACGCAGATTGGTCCGCACCACGCCGAGATCGCTCTTGTGCGCGACGCCTTCCACGACGCCCTTCAGCACGACGGGCCAGCCGAAGTTTGCGGCAGCAGTGCACGCTTGCTCCACGGTCGTGCATTCGGCGGTCGGCACGACGGACACGCCGAAGCCGCGCAGCAGCTCCAGGCTTTCAGGTTCGGTCAGTGGGCGCGTGGGAAGGCTCGGCGCCGCAGCCGGATCGGTCGCCGGCATCGCCGCCGCCGCTGCGGGCGTCAGTAGCGCGCCGATCGCCTCCAGCACGATATCGGTCTCGGAAAACACATCCATGCCGCGTGTTTCGTACCACGTGCGCTCCGTCGCCGGCATGCCGCCCGGTGCGACAATCAGCAGCGGTTTGCCCGATCTTTCGCGCGCCTCCGCCAGCGCCGCGCGAATTGGATCGCCCTGCCACGGGTTCATCGAATGCACCAATGCGAGCGCGGCGCCGACGTTCGGATCGCCCATCAGCAGCGACGGCACCTCGGCCGCGCGGCGCATGCCGCCGAAGATGCCGAGGTCCAGCGGATTGCCGATGCGCGAGAACATGCGTTGTTCGTCGATACCCCTGTGCGTTTCCGGCGCGAACGACGCCAGCGGCACATGCAAAGCGGCGCAGCGATCGGCGATCAGCGACGCGCCCGCGCCCGACGTGGACATCGCGCCGAGGCCGCCGCGATGTCGCCCATACTTGTCCAGCATGGCACTCGCGGTCATGAAGCCTTCCAGGCTGGAGGCGATAGCGACGCCGCTTGCTTCGAACAACGCGTTGTAAGCGGCGGTATCGCCGGCCATGCGGCTGGAGTGCGCGACCGCGGCCTCCGCGCCAGCGTCCGATCCGCCGATCTTCAGCACCACCACGTGCTTGCCGGCATCCGCCGCGGCCAGCGCCAGCCGGCGAAAGCGCGGGCCGTCGCTCAGCGAGTCGATCAGCAGCGCGATGACCCGCGTCGGCGCGTGGCCGATCGCGTATTCCATGTAGTCCAGCACTGAAAGGTCGGCCTCGTTGCCGGCGGATGCGAACAGCGACAGGCCAGCACCCAGCATGGCAAGGCGGCCGGCCATCGCATCAAACAACGCACCGGAGTGCGAGAAGATCGAGATGCCGCCGCGCGGTTGCCGCTTCGCATGCGACGTGTTGAAGCCGATCGAGACGGGATGGTGCGCGTTGTAGATGCCATTGCAGTTGGGACCGACGATGCGGATGCCGGCTTCCCGCGCGATTCGAGCGAGCTCGTCCTGCCGTTCGGCCCCTGCCGCCTCCAGGCTTTCCGCATAGCCCGCCGATCCGACGATCGCCGCTTGCAACCCTGCCGCGGCACAGTCGCGCACCGCCTGAACAGCGGCCTCGGCGGGAATGGCCAGGAATGCGACATCGACTTGCTCCGGCACCGACGCGAGATCGGGGAAGCAGCGAATGCCATCCACTGCGGTCAACCGGCGGCTGATGCCATACACGCCACCGCCGAAGCCGGTGTCGCGCACGTTCGTCAGCACGATATAGCCATGCTTCGTCGTATCGTCCGACGCACCGATCACCGCGACCGCGCGCGGATGAAACAACGCGTGCAGCGCCTGCTGGGTGGCAATCCGGTCCGTCATCGCGTTGCGCTCTCGCCCGTGTGTGCTTTGCTGTCGCGTCGCAGGGTGCCGCGTTGCAGCGAAGGGTCAAGACCAGCCATGCGGTGCGCGCTCGGCCGCGGCCATTTCCTTGCGCACCCATCTGCGCGAACATGATCCCGACAAGGTCAGGGGAACGTTGCATGGCGGGGGCCAACGGCCGCCGGGCCGGAACAGCGGTGGTCGTTGCGCGTGCCGGTGCCCGTTATACGATGGATGCAGGACACGGCCGCGCGCGCTGCGCCGCCGGCATGGCGGATTGAGATGTCCGCGACAGAGCATGCATTGCCCGCAGCATCGCGCGGGCCCGGGTTCGCGACGCGGCTGGACGGCATCGTCGGCACCACGCTCGAATGGCTCACCGCCGCGCTGGTGGCAATCGAGATCGTCATTCTGTTCGTTGGCATCGTCGCGCGCTACGTGTTCCACAGCCCGTTGATCTGGTCGGACGAGCTGGCCTCGATGCTGTGCCTGTGGCTCGCCATGCTCGGCGGCGCGCTGGCGCTGCGGCGCAAGGAACACATGCGGATGACCGCGCTCACCGCCCGGGCGCCGCCGCATCTGCATGCGTTCATCGAGCACGTGGCGCTGTTTGCGTTCCTGTTGCTGCTTGTCGCGCTGCTGCCCGCGGCGATCGCGTACGTGAACAACGAGTCGATCGTCTCGCTGATGTCGCTCAACATCTCGATGACCTGGCGCGCCTCGGCGATGCCGGTTGGCGTGGCGCTGATGATCGTCACCGCGCTGCTGCGCATCGATCCGCACGAGCGTGGCGCGGCGTTCGCGGCGCTGGCGGTCGTCGCGGCGGTGTTCTGCGGATTCTGGCTGCTGCACCCGGTGTTTCCGGGGCTTGGCCGGCTGAACCTGCTGATCTTCTTCTTCGGCGTGGTTGCCGCAGCCGTGTTTGCCGGCGTGCCGATCGCCGCGGCGTTCGGTCTGTCCACGCTGGGTTATCTCGGGCTCTCCACGCACGTGCCTCTGTCGGTGCTGGTCGCGCGCATGGATACCGGCATGTCGCAGCCGGTGCTGCTGTCGGTGCCGCTGTTCGTGTTCCTCGGACTGCTGATCGAGATGACGGGCATGGCGCGCGTCATGGTGCAGTTCCTCGCGAATCTACTGGGACATTTGCGCGGCGGCATGTCGTTCGTGCTGGTCGCGGCGATGTACCTGGTGTCCGGGATTTCAGGCTCGAAGGCGGCCGACATGGCGGCGGTCGCGCCGGTGTTGTTCCCGGAAATGGAAGCGCGCGGCGCAAAGCGCGGCGAACTCGTGGCGTTGCTCGCCGCCACCGGCGCACAGACCGAAACCATTCCGCCCAGCCTGATCCTCATCACCATCGGCTCGGTCACTAACATCTCGATCGCCGCACTGTTCACCGGCGGCCTGATGCCGGGGTTCGTCGTGGGGCTGATCCTCTGCGGAATGGTGTGGCGGCGCGCACGGCACGAAACCAACGTCGGGGTGCGTGCATCGGCCACCGCGATCGGCCGCAGCTTCGTCGTGGCAATTCCCGCGCTGGTGCTGCCATTCCTGATCCGCGGCGCGGTGGTCGGCGGCGTGGCCACCGCGACCGAAGTCTCCACCATCGGCATCGTCTATTCGATGCTGGCGGGATTGCTGATCTATCGCCAGTTCGACTGGTCCCGCCTGGTGCCGATGCTGGTGCGCACCGCGTCGCTGACCGGCGCCATCCTGCTGATCGTCGGAGTCGCCACGGCGATGGCCTGGGCGATCACCAGCTCGGGCTTCTCTTTTTTGGTCGCCACCTGGATCGCCGGATTGCCTGGCGGCGCGGCGACTTTCATGGCGATCTCCATCGTGTTGTTCGTCGTGCTCGGCAGCATCCTGGAGGGCATTCCGGCGATGGTGTTGTTCGGCCCGCTGCTGTTCCCCATCGCGCACCGGCTCGGCATCCACGAAGTGCACTACGCGATGGTGGCGATCCTCAGCATGGGCGTCGGATTGTTCGCACCGCCCTTCGGTGTCGGCTACTATGTTGCGTGCGCGATCGGCGGCTGCACGCCAGACGCTGCGTTCCGCCACATCTGGCGGTATCTGCTGGCGCTGCTGGTGGGGCTGGCGATCGTCGCGGCGGTGCCGTGGATATCGGTTGGATTTTTGTGACGCGAGGCGCGCTGCCGCTTCGGCTGGAGGGGCGTATCGTGCTTGCGGAGGATCCCGATTTTGACGAACTGGTCGTGCGCGAGCAGCTTGGAGTCACACCGCGCCGAATTGATGTCAGCGAATAGTTGCGCGAGCATATGGGATAATCCAATCCAGGCAGGACGATCTGGCACATGGCACAAATTCATCAACGGCAGATCCTTGGCAAGTGGCGGCAGGGCTTCGCGCTTGACCTTCACACGCTCACCAGCATTTTCATCGGCGATGACGAGTTTGGACACCCACGATTCGAAAGCACGCGCTCCGAAGTCGGCGAGTTGCTGTATCGTCTCATAATATAACCACGATCAAACGGTCGTGGACGAGCTTGCGGAAGCAGCGGCGCGCTTCGTCGCAGCGTGGCAACCCCGTTTCGACGTGATCGTGCCTGTGCCCCCTTCCACGCCGAGGAGCGTGCAGCCCGTGCATTTACTGGCAAGTGCAGTCGGCCACAGGCTGGGTATCACCGTGGCCCACTATCTGACGACGACTCGCGATTCCTCGCCGCTGAAAAACATCAATGACCTTGACGAGCGCATTCGACTTCTCGCCGGCCTTTATGCGGTCGATCCGTCCGTCACGACCGGCAAACGGATTCTGCTGTTTGACGACCTGTACCGGTCAGGAGCCACGATGAACGAAATCACCACCGCGCTTTACGATCAGGGCCGCGCGGCCGATGTATTCGTCCTGACGATCACCCGCACACGGAGCGTTCGATGACAACGGTTTTCATAGGCGGTTCTCGCCGTGTTTCCCGGCTTGGCGAGGCTGTCCGCGCACGGCTCGACACCATCGTCGAGAAGCGCTTCCCCGTGATCGTGGGTGACGCCAACGGCGTGGACAAGGCCGTGCAGCAATACCTCTCCATCAAGGGTTACGAGCATGTGGAGGTCTTTTGCTCAGGCACAGTATGCCGAAACAACGTCGGTGACTGGCACACGCGACAGATCAAGACCGATCCACATGACAAGGGATTTCGGTTCTACGCGGCCAAGGATCGCGTCATGGCGGGTGAGGCGGATTTCGGCCTCATGATATGGGACGGCAAAAGTACTGGCACTCTCCTCAATGTCCTTCGCCTGTCGCGCCAACAGAAAAAGGTTGTCGTTTACAACGTGCCTCAGCAACGCTTTGTGGAATTAAGGGCCGTCGCCGACTGGCAAGGCTTCGTCGCCACGCTCGACGCGGAGTTGCGTGACGAAATTGCGCAGAGGGTTCGCACCGAGGAACGTACCTACGACAGCCGCGATCACCCGGCTTTGTTGCCGATGATCTCAGGTTAGCCGATGGGCCGCAGGGATCGTGCCGGCAGGCCTACGCGCAGAAATTCGCGAAGCAGCCGCAGGAGACTGACGGCCGGCGGCAGCGCCCACTTTGCAAGCAGGTTCACCGGCTCGAACACACGCCGGGCGAAAGAGCGACGAAGCCGCGGCGGCAGGTCCGGGCGGCAGGTGAAACCAGTCAGGGTGCAGGGCAAGTTGTTGCAAATCGCAGTCGGGACGCAATGGGTTGCAGGGCGCACTCCCGCGACGGCGAGAAAGACGCTAGAAGCTGTCACACCAGTCCAATAAACTGAAGGAAACGTCACATGCGCCTCCATCGCCGCTCCGTCCTGACGGCAAGCGCCGCCGCGCTCGCCGCGCCGCTCCTGCCGCGCTTCGCCAAGGCGGCCGAATATTCCTGGAAGTTCGCGCACACCGCGCCGACGTCCTTCCCGTTGCATATCCGTGTGACCGAGGCCGCCGCGGCGATCGCCAAGGAATCCAACGGCCGGATGGAACTGCAGATTTTCCCCGACGGCCAGTTGGGCGGCGACAACGATCTGCTGTCGCAGGCGCGCAGCGGCGCCATCGAAATGTGCCAGCCGACCGGACAGATTCTCGCGTCCATCCTGCCGGTGACCGCGATCAACGCGCTCGGCTTTGCGTGGTCCAACTATGACAAGCTGTGGCCGGCGATGGACGGCGACTTAGGCAAATATGTCCGCGCGCAGATCGCCGCGAAGACCGGCCTGGTGGCAATGGACCGCATGTGGGACCTCGGCTTCCGCAACATCACCAGCAGCAACAAGCCGATCCGCAGCGCCGCCGATCTGGTGGGGATGAAGATTCGCGTGCCCGTCGCCCCCAGCCTGGTGACCTTGTTCCAGACGTTGAAGGCGGCCCCTCTCGCGTTGCAGTTCACCGAACTTTATTCCGCGCTGCAGACGCATATCGCCGACGGGGAGGAAAACCCGCTGACATTGATCCGTGTCGCCAAGCTGTATGAGGTGCAAAAGTATTGCTCCATCACCCGGCATGTGTGGGACGGCCATTGGTTCGTCGCCAACGCCGCGTCCTGGCAAGGCCTGCCGGATGATTTGAAGGAGATCGTCGCGCGCAACCTGAACGCCGGCGCACTGAAGGAGCGCACCGACATGGAGGCAGCGGAAAAGACCGCGCAGACCGCGCTGGAGCAATCCGGCATGGTGTTCAACGTGGCGGAGACTCAAAGTTTCCGCGACGGGTTGAAGAGCGGCGGCTTCTACACCCTGTGGCGCGGCAAGCTGGGCGAGGAACCGTTTGCCATTCTCGAGCGCTATTCAGGTCCGCTTGGGTAGGCGCGCGACATGAGCGAAACCCCACGCATTCTGCTGACCGAGGATCGCGGCCACATCCGCATCCTGACGATCAACCGGCCGGAGCGGATGAACGCGATCTCGCCCGAGCTCAACGATGCATTGGTCGAGGCGTTCGTGGATGCGAACGCCGACGACGCCGTGCGTGTGGTGATCCTGACCGGCGTCGGCGACCGCGCGTTCTGCGCCGGCGCCGACCTGAAGGCGCGCAAGGATGATGACGCCGCCGGCAGCAAGTTCCAGCCGCTGCTGTCGCGCGTACGGCGCTATTTGTTCGAAGTGGTGTTCGAGACGTTCAAACCGACGATCGCCGCGCTGAACGGTCCTGCTGTGGCCGGTGGCTGCGAGTTGGCGCTGGCGTGCGACATCCGCGTCGGCGCAGAACATGCAAGGCTGGGACTGCCGGAAGCGAAGCGCGGCAAGGGCGCGCATTTCGCCAATGTGCTGCTGCCGCGCCTGGTGCCGATGGGGATCGCGCTGGAGATGCTGTACCTCGGCGAGTACATCGACATGCCCACCGCGCACCGCTGGGGCCTGGTGAACCGCATCGTGCCGAAGGGCGAGGCGCTGAACGAGGCGCTGCGCATGGCCGAGGCAATCTGCGAGAACGCCCCAGTAACGATCCGGCGGATGAAGGAGACGGCGGTGAAGGCGTCGGGCCTGCCGATGGCCGCGGCGCTGCGGTTGAACGAGGGGATCAGCCCGTATCAGAGCGAGGACCGGGTGGAAGGCGTGCGGGCTTACGTTGAAAAGCGCAAGCCGGTCTGGAAGGGGCGGTAGCGGAGCGATCCCAGGTGGCGCCGGTCCGGTTCGCGGCTGGCTTATTAAACGCGGAGTCCGCTGAGAACCGCAGAGAGCGCAGAGAAACGAATGTCGATCGCTGCCATGCCACCGGCCTGAGGCCTCGCACGTATCAATGATACTTTCTCTGCGATTCTCTGCTGACTCTGCGCGAAATAACCCAGCCACCCACCGCACCGGCCCCGCCCACGTTCACCTCGTCACCACGGCGCCCGCCAGAACACCCCCAACCCGTCGATATCCTGGATCGATGCCGTAATCCCATGCGCCGCCCGGAAATCCGTGATCGCCGCGCGGCACGCCGGCACCGCCCCGTAATCATCCACGACCACGAAACCTCCGGGCGACACCATGCGATACAGCGCGTTCAGCGCATCCATCGTCGAGCCGTACATGTCCCCATCGAGCCGCAGCAGCGCCAGGCTCTTGATCGGCGCGTTCGGCAGCGTCTCGGAGAACCAGCCCGGCAGGAACACCACCTGCGCATCCAGCAAACCAAACTTACGGAAATTCTCCCGCACGTCCTCCAGTCCGACCGCGAGCTGCGCATGTTCGTAATGCCGATCGCCGCGATCCGCCGCGTAACGCGGATCGGGCGGCGGCAGACCGGCGAAGGAATCCGCAACCCACACCTTGCGGTCCAGGATATTGTAAGCCTTCAGCAGGCCGCGCATGAAAATGCAGGCGCCGCCGCGCCAGACACCGGTCTCGATCAGGTCGCCCGGCACGTTGTCGGCAACGATCGCGGCAAACAACTGCCGGATGTTGTCCAGCCGCCGGTCGCCGATCATCGTCATCGCCTGTGACGGCCAGTCGCGCCCGAGGCTGCGCGCCTGCGGATCGAACCGTCCGCCCGACCAGTAATCGAACGGCGCATCGCCGTAGATCTGGTTGGTCAGGCACTTCGCCAGCAGATCGAGATAGTCCTCGCGCAGCCGGTCCGCATGCGCGGCCGAGACCGGTGGCGTGCGCTCCGGCGTGGCGTGCAACGCACGCTGCAGCAGCGCCGTTTCATCGCGCCGGCTGAACGCGGCGAAGCCCGCTTCTTCCAGCCGGCGCCGCGCCGCTGCGTCGTGCACCAGCGTGACGCAGGCATCCACCAACCGATCGTACGGGGCAGTCAGCAAGCCGTCGCGCAGGTCGGCGTCCACGTCGTCTGGCGACCCAGCCTCGCACACCACCGCCTTGCGGTTGGCCAGCAGGTAGGACAGCCGCACCGTCTCGAAGCCCCAATTGTCGTGCGCGTGCAGGTTGAGCACCACCTTGGCGCGGGCGATCAGCGCGTCGCGCTCGGCGCCATAGACGCGGAAGGCGGCATGCATGCCGAGGCCGGTCGCGGCCACCGCCTCGAACACCGCGTGACGGCGCGGGGTGATGCTGCCGTAGAACAATACGTCGATGTCCTGCACTGTCGCCGGCGCAATGCGGCTGAGTTCCGGCATGTAGCCGACCGGCACGTGGTGCACGTCGCGGTTGCCTGTGGCGTCGATGATGGCGGCCGCGTTCTTCGCGTCGTAGTCCCACACCGTGTGGCGGCGCAGGATGGCGAAATAGTTCGGATTGGCCGCCCACGCGCCCGGGCGGATTTGTTCCAGATTGTAGATGATCGCACCGGCGGGCAGGCGCTGTGCGTCCGCCTCGGTCAACAGGTGGCCAGAAAGCAGGATGATGGGGACGCCGAAGCGGACGACGTTGGCGACGATGTTGGCGTCGTAGCCGAGTGCGCGGAAGCCGGCCTGCAAGGTCTCGGCGATTTCCAGGAAGATACCGGAGTCGGGGAATCCGTCCGGCTGCACCACGACGATGTCCACCGGCTCCGGATTGCCATCCCTGTGCGGGCGGAAAAGTGGGGCGGTGATGGACATCCGAGGGTCGATCTTCCGGTAGGGCCGCCGGCAAGCATAGCACAAGTGGTTCGCGGTGTCGGGTGCGGTCCGCCGCGGGGCCGTTTGCTGCGCGTCAGAAATGGTTCTGCTGGCTGGTACCGCGCGGGTCACAGTAGGAATCGAAACACAGATTACACCGATTTCACAGATTGAGTCACAGATCAATTTTACCAATCAGGGCAATCGCATATGCCGGGACTCCTCGCAGAACACCCGTGCAGCGGCCGTGCGGACCGTTTCGGTTATTATTTTTAACACGGAGGAAGATCGAGGATCACGGAGCGCCACGGAGCCGCTTTCCCGGTGGGACACGCTGCAGCAAACGCCCCGTCTGCAATCGATTCTGTCGTATTCCACGGCTACGCAGGCAGCAGTACACGAACACGGTCGCTCCGTCGTTCTCCGCGGCCCTCGATCTTCCTCCGTGTTAAAATCTAAACTTGCAACGAACCGCACGGACTTCGCGGCCAGGCAATCCACCGGCCTGCACGCCCGCATATGATGCGGGACGCGCCGTCCAGCCCCGTTAAATCGCCCTACGCGTCCAGCCCGCATCGGCGTAGTCTTACAATATGCTGGATTCGTCCCCCCTTCCGCGCTCCGCCGCCGACCCGGAAGACTTCCGCAACGGTCCGTCCGCGTCCGGCCCCGCCCCGGCAACCTTGGCCCGCATCCGCATCCTCCCGGAAACCACCGTCAACCGCATCGCCGCCGGGGAGGTCATCGAACGCCCCGCCGCCGCGGTGAAGGAGCTCGTCGAAAACGCGCTCGACGCCCATGCCACACGCATCGGCGTCGCGCTCGCCAACGGCGGCATCGACCGCATCGAGGTCACCGACGACGGCATCGGCATGACCGCCGACGAGCTCGCGCTCGCGGTGCAGCGCCACGCCACCTCCAAGCTCACGGCCGACGACGACCTCACCGGCATCGCCACCCTCGGCTTCCGCGGCGAGGCGCTGCCGTCGATCGGTGCCGCGGCCCGCCTGGAAATCACCTCCCGCCCCGCCGACGCGCCGCACGCCAGCATGATCCGCGTCGAGGGCGGCCAGGTGAGCGAGCCCGCCCCCGCCGCCGGGCCGCCAGGCACCCGCGTCACCGTGCGCGACCTGTTCTTCGCCACGCCCGCCCGGCGCAAATTCCTCAAGCAGCCGCGCACCGAGGCCGACTACGCCGAGGCCGCGATCCGCCGCCTCGCCCTCGCCGCCCCTGGCACCGCGTTCCGCCTGGAAACCGACGGCCGCACCGTGTTCGACCTGCCGCCGCAGCAACGCGCCGCCCGCGCCGCCGCGTTGCTCGGCCCGGACGCCGCCGCCGCGCTGTTGCCGGTGGACGAAGCACGCGGCCCGCTTCGCCTGTCCGGCTTCATCTGCTCGCCCGCCGTGACCCGTGCCAGCGCCGCCGCCCAGGCGCTGACCGTCAACGGCCGCCCGGTCGCCGACCCGGTGCTGAAGACCGCGGTGCGTGTCGCCTATCGCGCGATGATCGAGGCCGGGCGCCATCCGGTCGTCGCGCTCTACCTCGACCTGCCGGCCGACGAGCTCGACGTGAACGTCCACCCCGCCAAGGCCGAGCTGCGCTTCCGCGATCCGGGCGCGGTGCGGTCGCTGGTGATCGGCGCGCTCGGCCGGGCGCTCGCCGCCGGCGCCGGCACGGTCACCCAGGCCGCGGCGCTGTCGCCGCGCCCGCCGATGCAGCTTTTCCAGTCCCGCCCGCCCTCGCACGGCATCACCGCGCTGCCGCTGCCCGGCATGGGATACGGGCCGGGCATGGCCGAGGCGCCGCTCGGCTTCACCGCCCCGCCCGCCGCTCGCATGCTGACGCCGGCCGAACCGCACCCGGACCATCCGCTCGGCGCGCCGGTGGCACAGGTGCTGGATACCTACGTCATCGCGGTGGCATCGGACGGCTCCCTGGTGCTGGTCGATCAGCACGCCGCGCACGAACGCCTGACCCACGAGGCGATTCGCGAACAGATGGTGGGTGGCGGGGTACGCAGCCAGGCGCTGCTGCTGCCGGCGGTGGTGGAGCTGGCGGCGGGCGACGCGGCTCGACTGCTGGCGCGGGCGGACGACCTGACGCGGCTGGGGCTGGAACTGGAGGCGTTCGGTCCCGGCGCGGTGCTGGTGCGCGCGCTGCCGGCGGCGCTTGGCGCGCCCGAGCCGGCGCCGCTGCTGCGTGACCTTGCTGACGAACTGGCCGAGATGGAGGAAGCCACGGCGCTCGACGCCCGGCTGGACGCGGTGATCGCCCGCATGGCGTGCCACGGCTCGATCCGCGCCGGGCGGCGGCTGGCGCCGGCCGAGATGGACGCGTTGCTGCGCCAGATGGAGGCAACGCCGCGCGCGGCAACATGCAGCCACGGCCGCCCGACGTTCCTGAAGCTGAGCCGCGGCGAGATCGAGCGGCTGTTCGGGCGCCGGTGAGCGCTGCGTCGCGGTCGTCTTCCGGGCTGGTCGCCGGTTGTCCCGGCCTATGCGATTGCCCTGCCGCTGGAGACGCCGTGTCTTACGCCGTGGTGTTGCGGACGGCATACTCGGCGCCACACCAAGGCCAACGGGAGGAACAGCAACATGCAAGCGAGCGACAAATACATCGCGACCAGCCATGTCGGCAGCCTGCCGCGGCCGGACGGCCTGATCGCGGCATACCATGCGCTGGAAGCCGGGGACCATGTGGACGAGGGCGTGTTCCGCCAGACGCTGCGCGATGCGGTGGCGGAGGTGGTGCGCCGGCAGCACGACATCGGTATCGACATCCCTGGCGACGGCGAGTTCGGCAAGCCGATGGGCCAGCGCGTGCAGTATGGCTCGTGGTGGCGCTATTCGTGGCAGCGGCTGGGTGGGTTGGAGATCGGCGCCGCAACTGCGTACGACACCACGCCGCGACGCTCGCATCCGGGTCACGTGGTGCTGACAACGTTCGGCGACCGGCGCGATCGCTCGATGTTTGCCGCCGCCTATGCAGATCCGGAATCCGGCATCACCACCGGGCCGCGCCCGCCGGCGCCGGTCTGTACCGGGCCGATCACTTACACCGGGCATGCGGCCGTGCAGGCGGATATTGCGAATTTCAAGGCGGCGATGGCGGCGGCGGGAGTCGCGGAAGGCTTCATGAGCTCGGTTTCCCCCGGCAGCGCGTCGCGCATTGCCAATGCGCATTACAAGACCGAGGAGGAGCTGATCTACGCCTGTGCCGACGCGATGCGCGAGGAATATCGCGCGATCGTCGATGCCGGGCTGGTGCTGCAGATCGACGATCCGGCGATCGCCGAGAACTGGGACATGGTCAACCCCGAACCGTCAGTGGCCGACTATCAGAAGTTCTCCATGGTGCGCGTCGAAGCGCTGAACCACGCGATAAGCGGCCTGCCGCAGGACCGCATCCGCTTTCATCTTTGCTGGGGAAGCTGGCACGGCCCGCATATCACCGACATTCCAATGCGCGACATCGTTCCTGTCATGCTGGCGATCAACGCGCAGGCCTATTCGTTCGAGGCGGGTAATGTCCGGCACGAGCATGAATGGAACATCTGGCATGACGTGAAGCTCCCGGACGACAAGCTGCTGCTGCCTGGCGTGGTCAGTCATGCCACCAACGTAGTGGAGCACCCGGAGCTGGTGGCGGAACGGATCACGCGGTTTACCAGGATTGTCGGGCGGGAACGGGTGATTGCGTCCACCGATTGCGGACTTGGCGGGCGGGTGCATCCGCAGATCGCCTGGGCGAAGCTGCAGGTGCTGGCACAGGGCGCGGCACTGGCAAGCCGGCAGTTGTGGGGGTGAGAGGCCACGGTGGTTCTGCTGGGTGAGCCTCCGACGGGGGGGCCTTGGCCTGGTCGAGCCTTGGCCTGGTCGAGCCTACCGATTCTGACACGAAGTTTCACCGAGGCAGGAACAGAGTTCCGCCAAGAGGCTCCGAATCATTTCTGCGGAACTTTGTGCCTGCCTTGGTGAAACTCTGTCTCGGAAGCGCAGCCGTACGCAGGCCATGGCCTTGCCTGACGAATGATACCAGACGGCGCAAAGAATGACCTACGCGCCGACACCCGTACCGTCATGCCGACTGGAGTCTGTTCTCGGGCGGGCCTTCGGCCCGATCAGTGGGCGGCCCATGACACGCAAAGGCAACATTCGCGGCCATTGGTATCAGCCGTCGAACCGCCACTAACCAAGTTGCGTTATTTATATTGACATTCTCGGCCGCCTGCGATATACCCCCGCCGTTATGGGCGACCTGAACACACCTCCGGCCGAAGCCTATGCTCCCGATCCAGATCGGGAAGACCCGGATTCGCCCGACCTGATGCCCGAATGGCTCGCCTACCTCATCGCCCTCGTCATCCTGTTCCTGCTCGAGCAATTCCAGGCCGCGCGACGGCGCCACGTCCGCCGATCGGCCTCGCGCCACGCTGGCCGCAACGCCTTGCCGCGAGATTCCGCGGAAGCGCCGGCCGCCGCAACCCGCAGCCAGTCGAACCATATGACCGCGCGCACGCGCCGCAGCCGTGACACCGCGCCGGAATGCGCGGACCTGTCGGGTGCGCGCGCGGCATTGCTGGAGAAGCTTCGGCAGTCCGATGTCGATCCGGCCGTGTTGTCGCAGCTTGAAGCACTCGGCATCGTGCCCCGCCTGGTCAGCCCGGACACCGCCGCCACGCCAACCGCGCCGGCGCTCGCACCGCGTTGCGTCGCGAACTTCCGTCGCAATCCACGCAAGTTCGCGCCCGCCGGCGCCCGGCATCGCGTGTTGCCAACGCCGTCTCGGCGAATGTCCGCCAACCCCGGCACGGGTCCCCCCACCGGACCGCCTGCTGCCTCAGGCTACCAATCCTGTTACGCATGACGCACGGGGCCACAGCATGGCTGGCCCCGCCGTCCTGATTCGTGCAACCCGAATGCCCCCAGGACGCGCCGTCAGCAGCAATACCAGAGGCGACCCCGACCCCCGGTGACACGCAGGTGCGGATGGAGCAATCCGGCTTCCGCCCGCAGGACCAAACGAATTATACCAGGTGGCGGAATGATTGACTCGTGAGCCATCCCGACAGTGTCATTGCAATCAGCACCATACGGTCACCATTTACGACACTTGGTACAATATCGCTGGCAGCGCTTTCCCGGCGGCTTGGAACGCGCGGTTGGGGGCACGGCATGGCGAGCAGCCGCCGCTACCTTGATCGCCCCCGTGATCCCTGCCGTGACGCTGCGCGCCGGCTCGCGCGCGTACCGCCGCGATTGCCGCCGCCTTTGGCCGGGGACGGAGACGCGTCCGCCGGCACGTCGTCGTTCTCATCTTCCTCCACCATCGCCGCGGCGGATGGCGCCGGCAACGGATCCGGCCGCACCGCCTGCGTCACCGGCGCCGGTGCCGCTTCACGCCGCAGCCGGTGCTCACCCAGGAACAACAGGATCGGCGCGGCTATGAAGATCGACGACGAGGTGCCGACCACAATCCCGAACAGCATCACCCACGCAAACCCGGAGATCGACGAGCCGCCAAACAACGCCAGCGGCAGCGCCGCGATGAACACCGTCAACGACGTGCCGACCGTGCGGTTCAGCGTCTCGTTGATCGACAGGTCGATCAGGTCGCGCAGCGGCATGGTTTTGTATTTGCGCAGGTTCTCCCGCACCCGGTCGTACACCACCACCTTGTCGTTGGTGGAATAGCCAAGCACGGTCAGGATCGCCGCGACCATCACCAGGTCGAACTCGATGCGCGTCAGCGCCAGGAAGCCGACCGCCTTGGTGACGTCCAGGATCAGCGTCACCACCGCGCCGACGGCGAACTGCCATTCGAACCGGAACCAGATATACACCAGGATCATCACCAGGCTGATGCCCAGCGCCAGCAAGCCGTTGCGGAAAAGCTCGGCGCTGACCGAGGCACCGACCGCGTCGGCCCGCATGATGACGATGCCGGGCACCTTCTGCTGCAGCGCCGCGCGGACTTTCTCCAGTTCCGCTTGCGTCGCCTTCTCTGACGGCTGCTGACCCAGGCGGATCAGCACCTCGTTCGCCTGGCCGAAGCTTTGCACGCCCTGTGCGGGAACGTTGGCCTCCGCCAGAGCCGCGCGAATCTGGCTGAAATCGGCCGCGGCGGGCGTGCGCGCCTCCATCACGATACCGCCGGAGAAGTCGATGCCCAGCTTCAGCCCCGGATAGAAGAACATCGCGATCGAGGCGGACGACAATATCGCCGACACGATCAGCCCCATGAAGCGGCCGCGCATGAACCTGATGCGCGTGCCGTCGGGGACGATGCGGAACAACGGACGGATGAACATGGCGATCAGACCGGCAGAAGGCGAGGCCGCGTGGCGGTATACCAGCGGGACACGAGCAATCGCGTCAGCATCCAGGCGGTGAACAGGGACGTGGCGATACCGACGGTGATGGTCACCGCAAAGCCCTTCACCGGACCGGAGCCGAAAACGAACAGCATGACGTGCGCCAGGAAGGCGGTGGCATTGCTGTCGAAGATGGTGCTGTAGGCGCGGGTGAAGCCATGCTCCAGCGCCGCCAGAGGCGGACGGCCGTTGCGTTGCTCCTCGCGGATGCGTTCGTTGATCAGGATGTTGGCATCGACCGCCATGCCGAGCGTCAACAGGATGCCGGCCATGCCTGGCAACGTCAGCGTCGCCTGCAGCAGCGACATGACGCCCAGCATCAGGAACAAGTTCACCACCAGGCAGACATTCGCGAACCAGCCGAACAATCCATAGAAGACCGCCATGAAGGCGATCACCATCACGAACCCGACGGCCAGCGAGATCGCCCCGGCGCGGATCGAATCCGCACCCAGCTCCGGCCCGACCGAGCGTTCCTCCACCACCGTCAGCGGCGCCGGCAGCGCGCCGGCGCGCAGCAGCACGGACAGGTCGGTCGCCGACGACGCGGTGAACGATCCGGAAATCTCGCCGCGGCCGCCGGTGATCGGCTCGCGGATGACCGGCGCCGAGATCACCTTGCCATCCAGCACGATGGCAAACCGGTGATTGACGTTCGTCCGGGTGATGTCGGCGAACCGCTGCGCGCCGACGGAGTTGAAGGTGAAGTTCACCACCCACTCGCCGGTCTGCGGATTGGTGCCGGCCTGCGCATTGGTCAGGTCGCCGCCATCCACATCGACGCGGCTTCGGACCGCGACCCGTTCGCCGGGATTGTCCTGCATCGGCAGGAACTCATCCCCTGGCGGCGGCACACTGCCGGCCGCCGCATTCGCCGTTTCGTCCACCAGGTGGAACGTCATATGCGCGGTCTTGCCCAGCAGCTCCTTGATCCGGTTCGGATCGCTGATACCAGGCAACTGCACGACGATGCGGTCGGTGCCCTGGCGGGTGATCTGCGGATCGACCACACCCGTCTCATCGATGCGGCGGCGGACGATCTCGATCGACTGCTGCACCGCCGACTCGGCCCGCGCGGTCAGCGCGACCTCGGACAGGGTCAGCGCGATGCTGCCGTCCGGCTGGGCGGCGATCGTCATGTCGGGCGCCGCGGTTGGTCCCTCCTGGGTGATCAGCGGCCGTAGCGCCGCGATCGCCGCATCCTGCTGCGTCGGATTGCGCAGGCGCAGCACGATGCGGTGCTGGTCCGCCTGCGCCTCCAGCGCCTGGTAGTAGATGCGGCCCGGCCGCAGCGCCTGGCGGACGCTGTCCAGCAGGCCGTCCAGCCGTTCCTTTATCACGGCGTTCATATCGACCTGCAGCAGCAGGTAGGACCCGCCACGCAGATCGAGGCCGAGATGCACCGTCCGCCACGGCAGCCACACCGCCGGCGGTGCCACCACGTTCGGGATGCAAAGCAGAATGCCGAGAAGGCATGCGCCGAGGATTACGGCGGTCTTCAGGCGGCTGAAATACATCATGGTCGGGCGGCAGTCTTTCCGAGGTCCTGGACGGCGCGACGCTATGCGCTGCCAATCGGGCGCCTGTCCAGGGGCAGCCGGGTGAACCTCAGGTCAATCGGGTGAACCAAAGGAAGGTCAGGGCTCCGCCCTGAAACCCGCCAAGGGGCTTTGCCCCCTGGACCCTCAGCCCTCGGGTCAAGCCCGAGGGCAGGCGCCGGCGTGGCCTTTGCAATCCATCTGTTTGGCTGGATGGAGGGGAGGGGG
>DASXFW010000113.1:0-9380 GCA_036489395.1 Acetobacteraceae bacterium
TGCGCACGGAAGAGCGGGGGCGGATGGCCGGGTCAAGCCCGGCCATGACGGATTGGGTCCCGGCTATGACGAGTGACAGACTGATAAGAACGTGACTTCGCCGGCCTGCGCCCCCATATCGGGGCCACCGGCGCCGACCCCCGACCCATGGTGGGGCGGGGCAACGCCGCGGGGGCCGGCAAGAGCCCCCAACGCCGCATCACGCGGCGGACCGACATACCGCCGATCCGGCACGCCCCAACTGCGTGGGAACCGCGACGGCGTTTCCGGCCTCATGGCCTGGCTGCGCCCAGGATCGGCGCAGCCCCCTCCATGTGACCCGAGACGCCGCCTCCCGCCGGCAAGGGAAGGCCAGGCCGTCCGGCATGGTGTCCGCCGATGCTGCGCGCATCCGAAGGATCAATGCATGTTCAATTACTACCGCAAAGAGCTCGACTGGGGCGGCCGCAAGCTGGTGCTGGAAACCGGCAAGATCGCCCGTCAGGCCGACGGCGCCGTGCTGGCCCGCTACGGCGACACCATCGTGCTCTGCACCGCCGTGGGGGTGAAAACGTCCCGCCCCGGCCAGGACTTCTTCCCCCTCACGGTCAACTACCAGGAGAAGGCGTTCGCCGCCGGCAAGATCCCCGGCGGCTTCTTCAAGCGGGAAGGCCGCCCGTCGGAAGCCGAGGTCCTCAAGTCCCGCCTCATCGACCGCCCCATCCGTCCCCTGTTCCCCGAGGGCTTCCGCAACGAGGTCCAGGTGGTTGCCACGGTCCTCTCCCACGACCTGGAGAACGACCCCGACATCGTCGCCCTGATCGGGTGCTCCGCCGCGCTGACCCTGTCCGGCATCCCGTTCTTCGGCCCCGTGGCCGCCGCCCGCGTCGGCTACAAGAGCGGCCAGTACATCCTGAACCCCACCGAATCCCAGGTGGACGACAGCGATCTCAACCTCGTCGTCGCCGGCACCGCCGAAGGCGTGCTGATGGTCGAGTCGGAGGCCAAGGAGCTGTCCGAGGACGTGATGCTCGGCGCCGTCACCTTCGGCCACGCAAGCTTCCAGCCGGTGATCCAGGCGATCATCGAACTGGCAGAACACGCGGCGAAGGAACCCTGGACGCTGCCGGAACAATCGGCGGAAGCGAAGGCGCTGCACGCCCGGGTGGATACCCTGGCCCGCGCCGGCCTCGCCGAAGCGTACCGGGAGCCGGACAAGGGCGTCCGCCACGACAAGGTCGATGCCGTCCGCAAGGCGATGCACGAGGCGCTGGCCGCCGAGGGCATCGAGCCCGAAAAGGCCCGCCACGTATTCCACGACCTGGAAGCCGACATCGTGCGCAACGCCATCCTCGATACCGGCATGCGCATCGACGGCCGCGACACCAGGACGGTCCGCCCGATCGTCGCCGAGGTCGGCATCCTGCCCCGCGCCCACGGCTCGGCCCTGTTCACCCGCGGCGAGACGCAGGCGTTCTGCGTCGCCACGCTCGGCACCGGCCAGGACGAGCAGATTATCGACGCGCTGGAAGGCGAGTACCGCGAGCACTTCATGCTGCACTACAATTTCCCGCCCTACTCGGTGGGCGAGGCAGGCCGCATGGGCAGCCCGGGCCGGCGCGAGATCGGCCACGGCAAGCTGGCCTGGCGGGCGATCCATCCGCTGCTGCCGGCGAAGGAGCAATTCCCCTACACGCTACGCGTCGTGTCGGAGATCACCGAATCCAACGGCTCGTCCTCGATGGCCACGGTGTGCGGGTCCAGCCTGGCGCTGATGGACGCCGGCGTGCCGCTGAAGCGGCCGGTGGCGGGTATCGCCATGGGCCTGATCAAGGAGGACAAGGGCTTCGCCGTGCTGTCCGACATCCTGGGGGATGAGGACCACCTCGGCGACATGGACTTCAAGGTCGCCGGCACCGACACCGGCGTCACCGCGCTGCAGATGGACATCAAGATCACCTCCATCACGCCGGAGATCATGCGCATCGCCCTGGCGCAGGCGCGTGACGGCCGGATGCACATCCTCGGCGAGATGAACAAGGCGATCACCGGCGCCCGCGACGACGTGGCCGCCACCGCGCCGCGCATTACCATCATCAACGTGCCGAAGGAGAAGATCCGCGAGGTCATCGGCACCGGCGGCAAGGTGATCCGCGAGATCGTCGAGAACACCGGCTGCAAGATCGACATCGACGACGACGGCACCATCAAGATCGCCGCCACCGACATCGCCCAGGCGCAGCAGGCGATCGACTGGATCCGCGGCATCGTGGCGGAGCCGGAGATCGGCGTGATCTATACCGGCAAGGTGGTGAAGACCGCGGATTTCGGTGCGTTCGTGAACTTCCTCGGCTCCAAGGACGGGCTGGTGCACATCAGCGAGCTGCAGCAGGGCCGCGTCGGCAAGACCACTGACGTGGTGAATGTCGGCGACCCGGTGAAGGTGAAGGTCATCGGCTTCGACGAGCGCGGCAAGGTGAAGCTGTCGATGCGGGTGGTGGACCAGGCCTCCGGCGCCGACATCTCGGAGCAAGTGGGGGCCAAGCCAGGCCGCAGCGACCGCGACGATCGCGGGGACCGTGGCGATCGCGGGGACCGTGGCGACCGCAACGATCGCGGTGGCCGCGGCGGCGACCGGGACCGCGGCGAGCGGCGCCCGCGCTACGAGCAATCGCCGATGCCGCAGGACAGCGACCAGCCGGTCGTCGGCGACTAGCCTCGGCCCAATCCGGGGTGAACGCCTTCTGGGGCGACGCCTGGACGTCATTCAAGGCGGTGCTCGGACCGGTTCTGGTCGGCGCCGCCTTCGTCCTGGCGTTGCTCGGGCCGTTCTATCTGCCAGGTGCCGTCGTCCGGATCGGCATGATCTGGTTGGCGGTCCTCGCGTTGCTGGTACTGACCTTTGCGCTGGCGGCTGCCAATCTTGTCGTTGCCGCGCGCCGTGCCACCCGGGGGGGACTCCCAAGGACGCTGCATGCGTTCGTCCCGTCGGTGTCCCGGGACGGGCCCGGGCCGTCGGTCATTCTGGTGGTGGAGCCGTCGGCTCTCTTCGGCGTTAACATCTTCGTCACAATCTACTATATTGAGCATCTTGACAGCGGACGTGACGGGGTTTTCGAAAGGGCCATCGGCATTGGGCGCGTCGCGAATGTCCAACAGAACGGCCTGATACAGGTCGTCGTGCTCAGGGAGGTGCCAAGCCATGCCGAATTGTGGCAGCGTATCCGAAATCACGACAGGTCGATCCTGCCGCAGATCGTTATCAAGCCGTCGATCGACTTCAATGAGGCAGGCGTAGAGGTCCGGTTCAATGAGTGATGCCGCAGTGGAGACCAGGCTCGCGAAGGTCGTGCATGTCGTCGATCCCGACGCAACGTACGCGCCCGTGGAAGTGGTGATCAACCGTGGAGCGCGAAACGGTCTGAAGCTCGGCGACCGGTTCCTGGTATTCGGCGAGGGACCGCATCTGGCCGATCCGGACACCGGAATGGACCTCGGCCAGCTCGAATTGGTGCGCGGCCGTGGCGAGGTCGTGCATGTCCAGGAACACCTGGCCACGATTCGAACGATCGAACGTCGCCGGACGCGTCCGGCCAAGCGTATATTCCGCGAGTCCGTCGGCGCTCTCTCCTTGGGCCTCGGACTCCCCGGGAGGGTGATCGAGGAAGAGCTGGCACCAGAGGCCGAAATGCCCTTCGAATCCGTCCGCATAGGCGATCTTGCAAAGCCGATATGACCATGAAATCAATCAACGCGATCCTGATGGGAGGCGTCGAGGTGTTGCCGCTGGTGGAAGGCGGCAAGGGCGTCTCGATCTCCAACGGCATTTCTTCCGGCAACTGGGCGGCAGCCGGCGGCGTCGGCACGTTCAGCGCCGTCAACGCCGACAGCTTCGACGAAGACGGCCGGCGCATTCCCCAGCTCTATCACGGCCGCACCCGCACCGAGCGGCATGAGGAGCTCATCGCCTACGCGATCAAAGGCGCGCTGACCCAGGCTCGCCGCGCCTGGGACCTCGCCGGTGGCGCGGGCCGCATCCACGCCAACATCCTGTGGGAGATGGGCGGCGCCGAGCGCATCATCACCGAGGTGCTCGAACAAGCGAAAGGCATCATCAACGGCATCACCTGCGGCGCCGGCATGCCGTACCGGCTGTCCGACATCGCCACCCGCTTCAACATCCATTACTACCCGATCATCTCCTCCGCCCGCGCCTTCAACGCCCTGTGGAAGCGCGCCTATTCGAAAGCCGCATCGCTGCTCGGTGGCGTGGTGTACGAGGACCCCTGGCTCGCCGGCGGCCACAACGGCCTGTCCAACAGCGAGGACCCGACGAAGCCCGAAGACCCGTTCCCCCGCGTGCTCGCCCTGCGCAAGCTGATGCGCGAGTTCGGGCTCGACCAGACCCCGATCATCATGGCCGGCGGCGTCTGGTGGCTGGAGGAATGGGAGAACTGGATCGACAACCCGGACCTCGGTCCGATCGCCTTCCAGTTCGGCACCCGTCCGCTGCTCACCCAGGAAAGTCCCATCGGCACCGCCTGGAAGCAGCGGCTGCTCACGTTGCAGGAAGGCGACGTGTTCCTGAACCACTTCAGCCCCACCGGCTTCTACTCCAGCGCGGTAAACAACGGCTTCATCCAGGAACTGCGCGGACGCAGCGACCGCCAGGTGGCGTTCACCACCGAACCCGTTGGCGAACACATCGCCGAATACGGCGTCGGTCCGCGCAAGCGTCTGGTGTACCTGACCCCGGCCGATCTGGAGTGCGTGCGAGGCTGGGAATCCGAGGGTTTCGTCGAGGCCCTGCGCACTCCGGACTCAACGCTGGTCTTCGTCACACCCGACAAGGCGAGGGAAATCCTGGCCGATCAGGCCGGCTGCATGGGCTGCCTGAGCCAGTGCCGTTTCTCCAACTGGGCGCAGACCGAGGAGGACCACTCCAGCGGCAAGCGTCCCGACCCGCGCAGCTTCTGCATCCAGAAGACGCTGCAGAACATCGCGCACGAGAGCGACGCGGCCGCGGCGCTGGAAGACAACCTGATGTTCAGCGGCCACAACGCGTTCCGGTTCGCGAAGGACCCGTTCTATTCGAACGGCTTCATCCCGTCGGTGAAGCAGCTTGTCGAGCGCATCCTGACCGGCCGGTGATCCGGCGGGTCGAGCCGCTCTGGATGTAACGCTTCGTCGCCCCCACGTCATGCCGACGAAGGTCGGCATCCACGACTGGCTCTGCTGCCCGCAGCACCGGCGTGGATGCCGCCCTTCGTCGGCATGACGAGGCGGACGGTACCGAAGCCGTCTCATCCAGGACGGCTGGGCCGCCAAGCCGGTAGCCAACTCCCGATGACAGTATCGAGAGACGGGCAGGACCGGCCTGCGTCACTCCGCCGCGATGGCGACCGGGCGGCGCGCGATGCGCAGCACCAGCAGCGATGCCAGCAGGCACGCCGCGCCGCTGGCCAGGAACGCCAGCATGTAGCTGCCGGTGGCGTTGCGGATCTCGCCCGCCGCGATCGCCGCCAGCGCACCGCCTAACTGGTGTGCGCAGAAGATCCACGACACGATGACGGGGCCGTCCTTGCGGCCGAACACCTCGTTGGTCAGCGTCACCGTCGGGGGCACCGTCGCCACCCAGTCCAGGCCATAGAACACCGCGAACGCCGACAGGTCGAACGCGTTGAACTGCGAGAACGGCAGCACCAGCAGCGCCAATCCGCGCAGCCCATAGTACCAGAACAGCAGGATGCGCGGGTTGTAACGGTCGGTCAGCCAGCCGGAGCAAATCGTGCCGAACAAGTCGAAGATGCCGAGCGAGGCCATCAGTCCCGCGGCGGTGATCTCGGGAATGCCGTGGTCCATGCAGTAGGCGATCATGTGCGTCCCGACCAACCCGTAGGTGGAGAAGCCGCAGACCGCAAAGCTGCCGGACAGCAGCCAGAAATCGACGGAACGGCTGCCGCGGGCCAGGCCCTCGAACGCGACGCGGAACGGATTGGCGGAGGTCGGCAAGGTCGGCGGCTCCGCCTCGGCGCCGTACGGGCCGATGCCCGCCTCGCCGGGACTTTCCGCCAGCAGGAACCAGACGAACGGCACCATCGCCAGCACCAGCAAGGTGACGGCGATCGGCACGCTGACCCAGCCGAAATTGGTGGCCAGCGCCGCCAGCGCGGGCAGGAACACCAACTGGCCGCTGGCATTGCTGGCGGTCAGCATGCCGATCACCAGGCCGCGGCGGGCGACGAACCAGCGGTTGGCCAAGGTCGCGGCCACGCCGAAGCCGGTGGCGCCGGCGCCCAACCCGACCAGCAGGCCCCAGGTCAGATACAGCTCCCACGGCCGCGTCACGAACGCACTCCCCCCGGCGCCCAGCGCCAGCAGCACCAGTGCGCCCAGCACAGTGCGCCGGATGCCGATGGTCTGCATCAGCGCGGTGACGAACGGCCCGGTCAGCCCCAGCAGCAGGATGTTCAGCGAGATGGCACCGGAGATCGTCGCGTCGCTCCAGCCGAAGGTTTGTTCCAGCGGCACCAGCAGCACGGCCGGGGCGGCGCGCACGCCGACGCCGATCAGGATCACCGTGAAGGCGATGGCGACGACGATCCAGGCGTAGTGGATGCGGCCCCGGAACATGCGGGCGAAGCGCTGCGCGGCGGACATCGGCGGGGACTCCTCGGGCGGCTGTTGCGCGCAACATGACGAGCGTCATATCATCCGGCAAGAGAAGATATGACGAGCGTCATGCGTTCAAGGAATGCTGCAAATGCGAAAAACCGATGAGCGCAAGGCCGACACCCGCCAGCGCATCATCGACGCCGCTGGCACCTTGTTCCGCCGGCACGGCATCGACGCGGTCGGCGTGGACGCAATCATGCACGCCGCAGGGCTGACACACGGTGGCTTCTACGGCCATTTCCCGTCGAAGGAGGCGCTGGTAGCGGAGGTTGCCGCCGCCGCCCTGGCGCGCTCCGCGGCGCGGTGGGAGCGGATCAGCGTGGACCCCGATTCCACGGCGGCCCTGCGCCGGATCGTCGGGCCGTACCTGGACCCGGCGCATGTCGCGGCGGCGGAGAGCGGCTGCGTGCTGCCGACCCTCGGACCGGAGGTGGCGCGACGGCCGGAAGCTCGGCCTGGGGTCGCGGCGTCGGTGCGGGCGATGCTGGAGGCGCTGGAGCGCTGCATGCCGGATGCTGCCGCAGGGCGCGCCGAAGCGGCGCTGGCCACCATGGTCGGCGCCGTCGTGTTGGCGCGGCTGGCCGACGATCCGACGACGGCGGAGGGGTTCCTGGACGCGGCGAAGCGGGCAGTGCTCGGCGCGTAGGGGATCACCGCGCGACGGCACAGTCATGGTCCTGCAGCGACTCGCCTGACGCCTGGTCGCCGCTGGCGAGGTTCACGCGGTCGTCGAGCAGGATGAAGCCGGGACCGATACCCGAGAACTCCGCGCCAACCAGGACCAGCGTGTGCTGGCCCATGTCCTTCTGCGGCACGTCCCGTGCCAGCAGGCGGAACGGGTTGACGCTGCCCAGGCCTCCCTGGTCGAGGCGCATGGCACGGTAGTGCTCGCCGGCGAGCGGCACGGGGAACGCCGCCCAGTGCGGGCCGATCGCGGCGTGGTAGGCGGCCAGCGTGTCGCGCACGTCGGGGCGGATGCAGTCGATGTGGATATGCAACTGGTCCTGGGTGCGGCCATAGGCGGAATTGATCGCCAGCGACATGGTGTCGCGCGGCATCGGATGGCCGATGTTTTGCTCGACCAGGTCGCGCGCGTGCCACGCCTGCTGCCAGTAATTGGGAGTGCCGGGTGCGAGGATGGCCGGGTCCTCGATGCCGCTGACCCGCGCGGTGGGAATGAGCAGGAACTGGGTGGCGCCGACGAGGTCTTTCAGAATGGCGTAACCGGCGGCGCGGTCCAGGACGGCGCAGGGCGCGGGGGCGGCGCCTTGCTCGGCTCGGGGCACGCATTCGTTGTGTACGATGTGCCACAGGGCGGACGGATCGGCGGCGCGGGCGACCCGCACGCCGGCGACGGCAATGGCGGCGGCGAACGCCACCGCGAGGGGCCAAAGGGAACCAATGCGGCGTCGCGGCAGCGGCCTCACGTGGGGATCATCCAATGTCGCGTGCAGGTGGATAGTACGGGCGGGGTGCGGGCGAGGCAATGATGGCGGGGACGGGTCAGCCGGAGTGATGGCGCCGCGCTGCCTTCCGGTGCACGGCGTTCCGCCCGCGCGGCTACGGCCGTGGTGGAGGATCGTGGGTCAGTTTGAATGTCGGGGTCTCGACCGGGCGCGGAAGTTCGCGATTTGCGGATGGCACGAATCAGGACGGCGGGGCCAGCCATGCTGTGGCCCCGTCATGCGTAAGAGGATTGGCAGGCTGGCACAGCAGGGGGGCCGGTCGGCGGACCGGCGCGGGCGCGGGTGAACACGTGCCGCTCGGATGCGGGCGCCTCGGCATGCCTGGCGCCGGAGGGCGTCGATCGCGGTGCGGCTCGGCGGATGTTCGTGGCGACGCGACGCGGTGAGGGCACCGGCGCGGTTGGCGTGGCCGCTGTGTTCGGGCCGAGCGGGCCGGGCACGATGCCCATTGCCTCAAGCTGCGACCACACGGCCGGAGCGTCCGCGGAATCCTGAAGCTTGTCCCGCAATGCCGCGAGCGCGCCTGCCAGCGTCAGCGACCCGGGCGCGACGCCGGCGTGGGGGCACGCGCGGGCCGTTGTGGCGGCGGACTGGGTGCGGATCGAGGCGGCGGACGGCTGCGCGGAATCCTTCGGCAGGGACGGCCGGGCGACTGGCCGCGGTGCCCTGCGGCGCGCCGGGCGCTGCTGGATGGCCAGGAGCTGCTCGATGATGAACAGAATGACGACGGCAATGAGGTAGGCGAGCCACTCCGGCATGAGGGCGGGCGCGTCTGGGCCGTCCCGATCTGGATCGGGGGAACAGGCTTCGGCCGGAGCGGTGTGCGGAGTTGGCATAACGGGGGGTGTATAAGACGGACGGCGGAGATTGTCAAGAAAAATAACATAACATGGTTAGCTGATATTCGGCGGCTCGCCGGGGGAGTCCGTCCGGGGGGCAGGGTCTGAGGTGGGATTTTCTGGTTCCCACCGTTTGACAGCCATTCAAACTGACCCGCTGCCTGGTGGAGGATCGCTTTGCGGCCCGGCCACGTCGCCCGCGGCCACGTCGCCCCCGGCCACGTCGCCCGCGGCCACGTCGCCCTCGGCCACGTCGCCCCCGGCGGCCGCCGCGGCCGCGGCCGCGCGTTCCGCCGCGATCTCCGCCTCCGAGCGCCACCCATAGCGGGCGCGGCGCTGCTCCGGGGTGAGCGTCTCCCATTGCGGGTGCTTCGGCGGCGGCTTGATCACGCGCCAGGACGGGTCGTACGGGTGGTCCGGC